>NZ_JBFANF010000015.1:0-207188 GCF_040674675.1 Dactylosporangium sp. NPDC049742
TCGTCAACGTCGTCGTGCAGTCGATCCCGGCGCTGAAGGACGGCAAGCTGGACGAGGCGAAGCTCAAGCAACTGATCGCCGACGGCCAGAAGGCCTGAAGTTCGGGTCCTCGACCGCCGGGTCGCCGCGCAGGATCGCCCGCTGGAGGCGGCGCAGCGGCGGCGAGGGGTCCACCCCCAGGTTGGCCACCGTCAGGGTCCGCACCCGCTGGTAGGCCTCCAGCGCCTGGCCCTGCCGGCCGGCCCGGTACAGGGCCAGCATGTAGAGGGAGTAGAAGTGCTCGTGCAGCGGGTAGCGCGCGCACAGCGTGGCCAGCTCGCCGATCAGCTGGTGGTGCCGGCCGAGCCGCAGGTCCGTCTCGATGCGCAGGTCCAGGTCGCTGAGGCGGATCTCCTCCAGGCGCGTCGTCTCCAGCCGCAGCTGCGAGCCGGCGGCGATGTCGGCGAACGCCTGCCCGCGCCACAGCCGCAGGGCGGCGGCGAGCTTGGCCGCGGCCTCCTGGTGGTCCTCGCGGTCGGCCGCCTCGTGCCCCTGCGCCGACAGCTCCAGGTAGCGGGTGGCGTCCACGTCGTCGGGGGCGACGTCGAGCACGTAGCCGCACCGGCGGGTGATGAGCACGTCACGCGGCGAGCGGTGCCCGCCGGCCTCGAGCGCCTGCTGGATCTTTTTTCGCAGCTGGAGCACGTACGTATGCAGCGTCGGCACCGCGCTGCGCGGCGGACAGCTGCCCCAGATCTCCTCCAGCAGCGTGGAGATGGTGACCACGTGCCCCGCGTTGAGGGCCAGCATGGCCAGTAACTGGCTGGGTTTGTTGGCCGTCGGCACCACGGAGGCACCGGCGACCGAGACCTCCAGCGGACCGAGGACCTTGATGTCGACTCGCATGGCTACTTCTTCCCTCGTATGGTGGTGCCGGGCATGACGGACCTCTCATCCGACCGGCCGGCCGAGGCCGAGCCGGCGCGCGAGTTGGTGCAGCCGCCCCGCCAGCGGCAGGATCAGCAGGCCGGCGCTGAGCAGCTCGACGACGACGATCGCGTCGAGATGCGGCCGGCCACGGTGCAGGCCGGTGAGGACCTGACCGAGATCGGCGTCCACCGGGCGGGCGTCGTGCCCGCCCGCCGCCGTGGCGCCGAGGTCGAGGTACATCTGCGGGTCCGGGGCGCCCGTGAGCAGGCGGGCGTCGTCGACGAGGTGGACCTGGGCGCCGTCGGCGAAGCCGGCCGGCAGGTCGGTGCCCGCCGCGTTGACGACGAGGGCGCCCTTGGCCAGGTGCGTGCCGGCCGGGGCGTCGCCCACGTCCCCGGTGACGATCACCAGGTTGGCGCCGAAGAGCGCCTGCGCGACGCTCGACGTCGAGGTCAGCCTCGCACCGGCGAGCTCGAGCTGGTCGAGCACGCGCGGGTCGAGCGGGGCCGCCTCGGCGGTGCCGCCCGGCCAGACGGCGACGTGGCTGATGTCGCGCGTGTGCTGGGCGTTGGTCGCCAGCTGCACCTCGGCGGCGAGGCCGGAGCCGAGCACGCACGCGGTGATGAGGCCCGGGCCCAGCAGCTCCCGCACGGCAAGGGCGGTCAGCGCCGCCGCGCCGAGCAGGCGGAGCATCTCCGCCGGCATGAGGCTGCGGTCGCCGGTGCCGGACAGCTCGCACAGCACGAGCGTCTCGGTGGCGTCGCCGGCGTCCGTCGGCGTCCACGGCGTGAGTGTGCACCGGTAGGCGGCCGTGCTGGGAGTGCCCACCGGAGCGGTCAACGCGACGAGTTCCTCCGCCAGGACGTCCAGCGGGTTCATCATCGCGCCGGCGCGCCGCAGCTCCTCGCCGGTGAACAGGAGGATCGGATCAGCCATGTGCACCGCTTCTCATGCGCGCCGTGATTTTGCGCACCGAGCCTGCACGATTTCGCTTTCCGTCTGCCATCCATCCGCTATCACGGTCGAGAAGGCCATTGATTGTAGATAGATGCTTCACCGAATGCACGACCCGGTGGACTCCTTCCCAGACGCCGACGGCGGCGATGAAAAGAAACGAACATGGGGAGGAAATGTAATGTTCACGAATCGTAGGTTCATCGGCAGGCTCTTCCTCGCTGCGGCCACGGCGATCGCACTGGTCAACACCATCGCGGCGCCGGTGGCCACGGCCTTCGAGCCGTGGCACTGACGCGACGGGCGGCCACTCCGTGGCGGCGCCGCACTCGCAGGTGACGGTCGGGCGACCACGCGCGACGACAGGTCCACGAAGGCGTCGACACGACGGCCGGACCCGCTCCCCCGATCGGCCAGCGACCGCCCAGCGAACCCGGCAACCGCCACGAGCGGCCCGGCCGACCGAGACCATCGGCGGCCGGGCCGTTTCGGCGCGTCCGAGCCTCGGCCGAACCGGCGATACCGCACTACACCGAACCGGCGAATCAGCCATCCACCGAACAGCCATACAGAATTCCACCGAAGGGACATCAAGTAGCGTATTACGCGGAACGCACGGTCCGGATCGCAGATCGACAGAACTCGCCCGCAAAATATGCTTCAATCGACGTGGGCGAATTGCATTTCGGATCGGCGCAAGCCGGGAAGATCTGCCCGTGGCGCCAGCATGCGATGCTGGAGCACCGCGACGGCCCCGGCCGTCGACCCCGACGAACGCACGCCAGGCCGCGCAGAGCATATCGAACGGGGGGTCATGCCAGGTGGCACGGTTGCGAAGGTCGTCAGCATCGGCCGAGCGGGAAACCGCATGAAGTTCAGGATCCTCGGCCCGCTGGAGCTGGTGTGCGGCGGTGACGTGGTGAACATCGGCGGCCCCCGCCTGCGGGTGGTGCTGGCGATGCTGGCCCTGAACGCCAACCGGGTGACACCTGTCAACTCCCTCATCGAGGCCGTCTGGGAGCAGGACGAGCCGACCACCGCCCGCGCGCAGATCCAGATCTGCATCTCGGCGCTGCGCAAGCACGTCACCGGCGCCAACGGCACGGCGACGATCCGCACCCGCCCGGGCGGCTACATGCTGGAGATCCCCGACGCCGACCTGGACCGCACCGAGTTCGCCGCGCGGGTGCAGGAGGCCCGCAAGCACTCCGACGCCGGCCGGCTGGCGGAGGCCTCGACCGCGCTGCAGCGGGCACTGGCGCTCTGGCGGGGCAACGCACTGTCCGATGTGGACAGTCCGCTGGTGCAGCGCGGCGCCGCCCAGCTGGAGGAGGACCGGCTCTCGGCGATCCAGGAGCTGGCCCGTCTCGACCTGGAGCTGGGCCGCCACCACGAGATCGGCGGCGCGCTCGCGACGCTGGTCGCCGAGCACCCGCTGCGCGAACGGCTCTACGAGCTGCTCATGCTCGCGCTGTACCGGTCCGGCCGGCAGGCCGAGGCTCTTGAGGTGAGCCGCCGCGCCCGGACCACCCTCATCGACGAGCTCGGGATCGAGCCGGGCGCCGCCCTGCAGCACCTCGAACGGGCCATCCTCAACCGCGACCCGGCGCTGGAGGCCCACGCCGGAGCCCCGCCCGCCGAGCAGAGCACCGCGCCGGCGGCACCGCGGCGGGTGGGACCCGAGCTCACCGTGCTGGTGCCCAACCAGCTGCCGCGCAGCATCGCCGACTTCACCGGGCGCGAGGCCGAGATCGCCGAGATCACCCGCATCCTCACCGACGCGCCCGGGCACGGCGATGCGCGCTACGCCATGCCGATCGTGGCCCTCGCCGGGAAGGGCGGCGTCGGCAAGTCGTGCCTCGCGGTGCGGGTCGCCCACGAGCTCAGCGACCGCTTCCCCGACGGGCTGCTCTACGCCGACCTCCAGCACCCCGCCGACGAGGACCTGACCGGGGCGCTGCTGACCCGCTTCCTGCGGGCGCTCGGCGTGCCCGGCTCCGCGATCCCCGACGACGTCGAGGAGCGGTCCGAGCTGTACCGCAGCCGCCTCGCGCACCGCCGGGTGCTGGTCGTCCTCGACGACGTGTCCGCGGAGGAGCAGATGCAGCGGCTGCTGCCCGGCAGCCCGACCTGCGCGGTGATCGCCACGAGCCGGATGCGCCTGTCCGGGCTGCCCGGCGCGCACCTCCTGGACGTCGACGTGTTCGACACCGCCAACTCGATGCGGATGCTCTCCAAGATCATAGGGCCGATCCGGGTCGAGGCCGAGGAGCAGTCGGCGCTCGCGCTGATCGACTTCTGCGACGGCCTGCCGCTGGCGCTGCGCATCGCCGGCGCCCGGCTGGCCTTCAAGCGGCACTGGCGGCTGGAGACGGTGGTCGCCCGGCTCGACGACGAGGCGCACCGCCTCGACGAGTTCAGCCACCGCGGGCTCGAGCTGCGCTCCACCATCGGGCTGACCTACCGCGTGCTCAGCCCGCGCTGCCAGCGGCTGTTCCGGCTGTTCGCGCTGATCGAGGCGCCCGACTTCCCCGGCTGGACCGCCGCGGCGCTGCTCGACAGCCCGCTGCGCGAGGCGGAGGACGTGCTGGAGCAGCTCGTCGACGCGCAGCTGCTGGACACCGTCGAGTACCCGGGCGAGCGGATCCGGTACCGCTTCCACACCCTCATCCGCGCCTACGCCCTGGAGAAGCTGGCCGAGCAGGAGCCGGCGCAGGAGCGCGACGACGCGCTGTGCCGGGTCCTCGGCGCCTGGCTCGGCCTCGCCGAGGACGCCTACCGCAAGGACCACGGCGGCGACTTCAACATCCTGCACGGCACCGCACCCCGCTGGCGGATCGAGGGCGTCGAGCTCGACATCATCGGCAGCCCCCTGGAGTGGTGGGAGACCGAGCGCCGCGCCCTGGTCGCCGCGGTGCGCCAGGCGGCCGCGACCGGGCTGGACGAGCTGTGCTGGGACATCGCGCTCACCTCGGCCGGCCTGTTCGAGGTGAAGGGCTACTTCAGCGACTGGCAGGAGACCACCGAGCTGGGCCTGGCCGCCGCCGAGCTGGCCGGCAACCGGATCGGCCGGGCGGCCATGCTGTACTCGCTGGGCTGCCTGCACATGGTGCAGAAGCGGCTCGCCGAGGCCAGGCACTGCTTCGACACCGCGCTGGCCATCTTCCGCGGCGGGAACCACGTGCACGGCTGCGCGCTGGTGCTGCGCGAGTCGGGCATCGTCGACCGGCACCAGGGCCGGTTCGCCGAGATGCTCGACAAGTTCCAGCAGGCGCGGCGGCTGCTGCAGCACGTCGGCGACGCCACCGGCGAGGCGCACGTGCTGCAGAGCCTCGCCGGTTACTGGGTCGAGGAGGGTGACACCGTGCAGGCGCACGAGCACCTCACCCGGGCGCTGGAGCTGTGCCTCACGGCCCGGCACCTGCGCGGCGAGGCGCAGGTGATGCACCGCTTCGCCGAGCTGTACCTGCGCACCGACCAGGTGGAGCTGGCCCGGCAGTCGCTGCACCGGGCCCTGCTCATCGTCCGTGACCTCGGCGACCGGATCGGCGAGTGCTACACGCTCTACGGGCTGGGCGTCGTGCGGCACCAGGAGGGCCGCCTCGACCAGGCGCAGACGACGTTGCAGCACGCGCTCTCCCTTGCTCGTGAACTGGGTGAGCGGATGGTCGAGGCCAAGGCGCTCTACGCCCTCGGCGAGATCGTGCTCGCCAGGGGTGCCTACTCCGCCGCCGCCACCCACCTGCTCGACGCCGCCCACCTGCTCGACGAGCTCGACTCCGCGATGTGGCACGGCAAGACGCTCAGCCTCCTCGCCGAGGTGCACCGCAACCAGGGCGAGTTCGAGCTCGCCCGGGTCGAGATCGAGCAGGCCAAGGGGGTGCTCACCGACGTGACCTCCCGCGACGCCGCCTACCTGCTGGTGCAGCTGGAGACGACCCGGGCCGCCCTGGAGGCGGAGCAGATCACGCGCTGACCCGGCGCCACCGCTGCTGCGGGGCGCCGGGCCGGCGGTGCGGATCAGGAGACCAGGTCCGGCTGCCGCGGTGTGCCCTGGCCGTCGGCCTGCGCGGGCACCGGGTCGGCGTCCTCGGGCACGTCGGCCTTGGCCGCCAGCTTCGAGGGCCACCAGAGGTGCCGCCCGGCGTCCAGGCTCAGCGCGGTGACGAGCACCGAGCGCACGATGAACGTGTCGAGCAGGACGCCCAGCGCCACCGCGAAGCCCATCTCGGCGAGGAAGACCAGCGGCAGGCTGGCCAGCACGCCGAAGGTGGCGGCGAGGACCAGGCCGGCGGAGGTGATCACGCCGCCGGTGACGGCCAGGCCGACCAGCGCGCCGCGCCGCGTCCCGATCCGCAGCGCCTCCTCCCGGACCCGGGTGACCAGGAAGATGTTGTAGTCGATGCCCAGCGCCACCAGGAAGACGAAGACGTACAGCGGGAAGCTGCTGTCGACGCCGTTGAAGCCGAACACGTGCTCGAAGACCAGCGTGCTGACGCCCAGCGCCGCCCCGAAGGACAGCACCACCGTCGCCATCAGCAGCAGCGGCGCGACGATCGACCGCAGCAGCACGCACAGGATGAGCAGCACCACCACGAGCACCAGCGGGATGATCAGCCGGTTGTCGTGCTTGGTGGCCCGGTCCATGTCCAGGCTCATCGCCGTCGGCCCGCCGACCTTCGCGTCGGCGCCGGCGACCGCGTGCACCGCCGCGCGCAGCCGCACGATCGTGTCGTCGGCGGCGGCGCTGCCCGGCTGGGCCTGCAGCGTGCCCTCGATCAGGGCGAGCCCGTTCTTGACCACCGGCTCGGTGACGTCCACGACGCCGGCCGTGCCGCTGATGCCCGCCTTCAGCGCCGCGGCGCTGTCGGCCTTGCCCACCACCACGACCGGCTCGCCGGAGCCCGCCGGGAAGTGCTTGGACAGGACCTTCATCGCGCTGATCGACGGCTGCTCCGTCACGAACGTGTCCTCGGCGGACAGGATCCTGACGTTGAGCTGGGTGAGGCCGAGCGCCATGACACCGAGCACGAGCGCGGTGCCGATCCAGACGGTGCGCGGGCGGCGGGCGATCCGCTCGCCGAGCCGGGCCCAGACGCCGTGCGCGCTGGGCTCGGCGGAGCCGACCTGCGGCTTCTTCGGCCAGAACAGCCAGCGGCCGCAGATCACCAGCAGCGCCGGGAGCAGGGTCACCGCGACGAGCAGGCCGACGGCGATGCCGACCGCGGCGACCGGGCCGAGGCCGCTGGTGGAGTTCATGTCCGCGAACAGCAGGCACAGCATGCCGATCGCGACCGTGGCCGCGCTGGCCACGATGGCCGGTGCCGCGCGGCGCAGGGCGACGGCCATCGCGGCGTGCCGGTCCTCGTGCTGGCGCAGCGCCTCGCGGTACCGCGCGATGAGCAGCAACGCGTAGTCCGTGGTGGCACCGAAGACGAGCACGGTGAGGATCGAGGAGCTCTCACCGGTCGCGGTCACGCCGGCGTTCTTCGCCAGCAGGTAGATCACCGCCTCCGACGTGACGAGCGCGATCATCGCGCTGATCACCGGCAGCAGCCACAGCACCGGGCTGCGGTAGATGACCAGCAGCAGCACCACCACGACCAGGACGGTGGCGAACATCAGGGTGAAGTCGGCGCCCTCGAACGCACTCACGTTGTCGGCGGTGAAGGCGAGCGGCCCGGCGATGTGCACCGTGAGTCCGGTGTCGCCGGCGGACGCGATGGCCCGGATCGCCTTGACCCGGTCGAGCGCCTTCGCCGGGTCGTCGGTGGTGACCTTCACCGGCACCACGACCTGCAGCGCCTGGCCGTCCTTGGCCTCGACGGGCGGGGAGACCTCCCCCGCGATGCCGTCCACGCCGGCGAACTTCGCCACGTCGGCCTTGACCTTCTCCAGGTCGGCGGGGGTCGTCCCGGACGGGCGTTCGTAGACGACGACCGCGGGTGCCACCTCGGTCGGCTGGAACTGCTTCTGCAGCTCGACGACCTGGGTCGACTCGGCGCTGCCGGGGAGCCACTGAGCGATGTCGTTCTTCTGCACGCCCGTGAGCTCACCCGACAGTGGCGACAGGCCCATGAACAGCACCAGCCACACGCCGAGCACGATCCACTTCGTCCGGCGCCCGCTGATGAGTCTCGCGACTCCAGCTACACGCTCCATGACTCCCCTCCCCCGGTCTGCACGACCTCGGTTGGCTTCCTTGGTTGGTCCGCACCGTACATCGGTACTAGTTCATTTCTAAAAGCCAGCTTGCTAGAAACAAGCATACGGCGTCAAGCGCATCACGCAGTACGATCGGGTGATGAGCAAGCGAGCGTATGGGCAGTTCTGCGGCATCTCACGCGCGCTCGAGCTGATCGGGGAACGCTGGACGTTGCTCATCGTCCGAGACCTCCTCGTCGGCCCGCGCCGCTACACCGACCTGCGGATCGGCCTGCCCGGCATCCCGACCAACGTGCTGTCCGACCGGCTCAAGGATCTTGAGCGCAACGACCTCGTCCGCCGCAGCCTGCAGGCCCGGCCCGGTGGCGCGGTCGTCTACGAGCTGACGGACTACGGCCGCCAGCTCGAGCCGGCCGTGCTCCAGCTGGGCAAGTGGGGGGCCGGCGCCCTCACCGACCCCGGGCCCGACGAGGTCGTCACGCCGGACTCACTGGTCATGGCGCTGCGCACGACGTTCGAGCCGGCCGCCGCCGCGGGTGTGCACGCCGTCCTGGAGCTGCGCTTCGGCGAGGTCGTGGTGCACGCCCGCATCGACGACGGGCGCCTCGAGGTGCACCCCGGCGGGCCCGACACGCCCGACCTCGTCATCGAGGCGGGACCGGTCCTGCGGGCGGTGATGGCCGGCGAGGTCGCCGCCGATGACGCCGTCGCCGGTGGCGATGTCACTCTCACGGGTGACGAGACGTTGTTCGCGCGGTTCGCGGAGCTGTTCCCCATCAAGCCCCGCCCACCCGTCGCCGCGGCCTGACCGTCCGGCGGGCGGTGCGCCGGCGCGGTCTGGTCACGGCGGCCGGGCCGCGCGGCGCGGCCCGGCAGGCTGATTCCCATCAGGCCACGTCCGCCCGGCGGCGCGGTCTGACGGTGGCGGGCACGCCGCGCGCGACGGCGCCGAGCAGCTCGACGACCGCCGCCGGGGACGGCTGGCGGGCGATCTCGGCGGCGACGGCGCGGGCCGCCGCCCCGTGCCGCCGGTCGCCGAGCAGCGCGGCGCAGGCCGCCACGGCGTCGGGCACGGTCAGCTCGTCGGGCAGGATGCAGGCACCGGCGCCGGAGCGGGCGACCGCCTCGGCGTTGTCGACCTGGTCGTCGAAGACCGGGATCACCAGCTGCGGGACGCCGGCCATGAACGCGGTCAGCGCGGTGCCCTGCCCGCCGTGGTGCACGGCCAGGTCGCAGGTCTGCAGCACCTGCCACAGCGGCATCCGCCCGACCTGACGGGCGACCGGCGGCAGCGGCGGCCAGGTCGCGGCGACCGCGTCGTCGACGGCGACGACCACCTCCACGTCCAGCCGCCCGAGCCGCTCCAGCAGCGGCACCACGACGTCGGTGACGCCGTCGGCGCCGAGCCGCGGCAGCACCGTGCCGAGGGTCAGGCAGATCCGCGGCCGACGCGGCGGCGCCCACAGCCACGACGGCACGCGCGCGGCGCCGTTGTACGGCACGCAGCAGATCCCGTGGTGGGACGCGGCATGCCGCAGGCGCAGGCTCGGCGGCCACGGGTTGAGCACCTCGCGCGGGGCGGGCAGCGCGGCCAGGCCGTGCCGTTCGAGGCCCTCCGCGAGCTGCACGGCGGCCCCCGCCCGGTACTCCGCCAGCCGCGCGACCCCCCACTGCAGCTCGACCTGCGGCACCCCGCACACCGCGGCGGCGACCGGCCCCGCGAACTCGGCCCGCTCGCTGACGATCACGTCGGGCCGCCAGGCGCGGACGAGGTCCAGCATCCCGGGCAGCGCGGACGCCGCGATCCGCCCGAACGCGTGCCCGTTGGCGAGCCGCCGCTGCTGCAGGTCCTCGGGGATGCCCGCCGCCGTGGTCAGCTCGACGAAGTCGATCGCCGGGCCGCACGACGCGACCGGCAGCCCGGACTTCGTCACCTCGGGCAGGAAGTTGTCGGACGTCGCGACGAGGACCTCGTGCCCGAACGTGCGGCAGCTCCAGGCGAGCGGCACCAGCGGGAACAGGTGCCCGGAAAGAGCGACGGACGTGAACAGCACGCGCATACCGGTCAGCATCCCCGCGCGGCACGGCGCCGTCTTCTTCCATCGAGCCGTCGCGCACCGTGCGTGTCCCTTCGCGCACGGCAGGAGATGCACCGCTACCGGGCGCGATGCGACGGTCGGAGCGTCCCGCAGCAGCTGTGCCTAGGAGGAGATGGTGACCACTTCCGAAGTCCCCGACCGCGAGGAGCTCGTCCGCCGGGCGGCCGCCCTCCGGCCGACCCTGCGCGCCCGCACGGGCTGGGCGGAGGAGCACCGCCGCCTGCACGACGAGACCATCGAGGCCCTCGCGGATGCCGGGCTGTTCAAGCTGCGCACGCCGAAGCGGTACGGCGGCTACGCGGCGGACGCCACGACCCTCGTCGACGTCGCCACCGAGCTCGGCCACGCCGACAGCTCGACCTCGTGGGTCACCGCGGTCTACTGGATCCCCACCTGGATGGCGGGGCTGTTCCCGCAGGCCGTCCAGGACGAGGTGTTCTCGACCCCGGACGTGCGCATCTGCGGGACGCTGAGCCCCAGCGCGCTGGCCCGCTCCGCCGACGGCGGCATCGTCGTCAACGGCAAGTGGGGCTTCATCAGCGGCGCGCACCACGCGCACTGGCAGGAGATCATCGCCATCCTGGCGCCGGAGAACGGTGAGCCGTACCCGGTGATGGCGCTCGTGCCGATGAGCGACCTGCTGGTCGTCGACGACTGGCACACGTCGGGGCTGCGCGGCACCGGCAGCGTCTCCACCGTCGCGCAGGAGCTGTTCATCCCGCAGGAGCGGGTCGTGCCGCTGCCGGCGGTGCTGCAGGGCTCCGCGGCCGGCGCCGGCACCGATCCCATGCACCAGGTGCCGCTGCTGCCGGTCGCCTCGGCGTCGTCGGTCGGCACCGTGCTGGGCATGACCCGCGCGGCGAAGGAGAGCTTCTTCAAGCGCCTGCCCAACCGGAAGATCACGTACACCGGCTACGACTCGCAGCGCGACGCGCCGCTCACCCACTTCCAGGTCGCCGAGGCCGCGACGAAGAGCGACCAGGCGGCGTTCCACGCCCACCGGCTCGCCACCACCGTCGACGAGAAGGCGGCCGCGGGCCTGCCCTGGAAGCTGGAGGAGCGGGCCCGCGCCCGGCACGACATGGGCACCGCCGTCCGCCTGGCGAAGGAGGCCGTCGACATCCTGGCGTCGGCCAGCGGCGGCTCGTCGGTGTACCAGGACGTGCCGATCCAGCGCATCGCGCACGACCTGCACACCATCAACCTGCACGCGCTGATGAACCCGAACACCAACGCCGAGCTCTACGGCCGGGTCCTGTGCGGCCTCGAACCCAACACGCTCTACATCTGACGGGAGAAACGGCATGACCACCACCACCCAGGGCCCCGCCGCGGACCAGGTCGCCGTGGCCGGCCTCACCCAGCGGGTCATCGCCGCCTGGGCCTACGGTGACGGCGACGGCTTCGCCGACGTCTTCACCGAGGACGGCACGATGATCCTGCCCGGCATGTACCGCAAGGGTCGCGAGGAGATCCGCGCGTACCTCAAGGACGCGTTCGCCAACCAGTACAAGAACACCCAGGTCACCGGTAAGCCGATCGACATGCGTTTCCTCGGCGACAGCGTCGTGGTGCTCCAGACGCAGGGCGGCGTGCTCGCGGCCGGCGAGTCCGAGGTCTCCGACGACCAGGCGATCCGGGCCACCTGGCTGGCCGTCAAGCAGGACGGCGCGTGGCGCCTGGCCGCCTACCAGAACAGCCCGGCCTTCAAGAGCCTGCCCACCCCCGGTACGCAGGCCTGACGGACCTGCCGCGAGAAACCCCTCGACCCTCCTCGCGGCGGCGCGGCGGCCGGATCCCTCCACGGGATCCGGCCGTCGTCGCGTCCGGCCCGGCAAGAAGCACGGGCAACCCGGCAAGCCGCGCGACGGCGGGAACCCCGCGGCAGCAAGACATGCACGTGCAGCCGGCGAAGGACGCGCAGCTGGAAGCGTGTGGCAGCAAGAGATGCACGTGCACCAAAGCAGCGGGTGCGGCCAGAAGCCCGTGACAGCAAGGAGGGCCGGTCCGATCGGACCGGCCCTCCTCATGTGCGGGGCGTCACGGTGCGGCCGGCACCTCGACCGCCTGGCCCGTCTTGACCGCGGGCTCCGCCGCCGGCGGGGCCGGGTCGGGCTTGCGCCGGCCGCCCAGCTTCGACAGCGGCTGCTCCAGCAGGTAGTAGCTGACGGCGGACACCGCGATGGTGCCCACGGTGGTCCACGTCAGCAGCCACCAGAAGTTCGCCGCGCCGTAGAGCTCCGGGCCGAAGCCCGGCGTGTTGCCGAAGAGCGGCCCCTGCTTCAGCAGCAGCGAGACCACCACCATGTGCCACAGGTAGACGCCGTACGAGATCCGCCCCACGAACCGGATCGGCCGCGGGTTCAGGGTGATCTCCATCAGCCGCGAGCGCACCCCGGGGACCGTCAGCGGCGCCACGATCAGGCCCGCGAACAGCAGCACCAGGGCGTGGATGACCAGCTCCTGGTTGAACGACGCCCAGTCGCCCATGCCGAGCTTGCCGAAGAACCGGTTCAGGTTCACCACGAAGACGACCAGCGCCAGCGCCCACAGCACGTTGGGGTGCTTGGCCACGAACGCGTAGCTGCGCGGGGTCTTGCCGCTCACCTGGTGGTACGCCGACACCGTCGCCAGCAGCATGCCGATGGCGAACGCGTCGTAGTAGCCGAACGGCCAGTACCAGAGGTTGTAGACGACCGCGGTGTCCAGCTGCGACGGCACGTTGGTGTAGACGGTCCACGCGAAGCCGATCACCGCGAAGAGCGTCAGCGGCGCCACCATCCGCCGCCGCTTCGCCTCCAGCGTCGCGGCCTTGCGCGCGAACCGGCCGATGAGCACGGCGATGCCCGGCAGGATCAGGTAGAACAGCATCTCCGCCGGCACGGTCCAGGTCGGCACGAGACCGGTGATCCACGGCGCGTTCGGCCAGTAGAAGTGCATCAGCAGGTAGGGCCGCGCCGCGTACCAGAACCCGTCGATCTTGTTGATGTCGAAGACGAGCAGCGCGAACGTGACCACCACCCAGTAGGCCGGGATCAGCCGCAGGAACCGCCGCCACCAGAAGGGCCGCGCCGGCGGGTGCTTGGTGCCGGCGAGCACGGCACGGGCGAAGGGCCGGTAGAGGAAGAACGCCGAGAGCACGAAGAACGGCGCCAGGCAGACGGACAGGCCGTCGGCGAGGATCGTCCAGATACCGTGCGTCGGCAGGTCCAGGAAGCTGGTCAGTCCGGCGTAGAACGCGACATGGTAGACCACGACGCCGAGCGCCAGGTAGCCGCGTAAGCCCTCCAGCTTGTGGTCACGCTTGGTCTCGCCGGCGTTCTCGGTGCGCACGCCGGCGGCGATAGGTGCCGTCATTCTCGCTCCTCATCTGTTCATCGGCACAGCGGCGGAAATGCGGCCGGTTAGTCGTCGAGAATCGCCGTCGCAACGCTCGGATATCCCCGCCGGTCACACCGGCGTCCAGTGGCGAAAGGGGCCGTGCGCGCCCCTTCCTCGCTTGCAGAATCTCACTCCTACGGATGACGGGACGTATTCAAGATTGCGCAGTTCGACCCGGCTGCCGCGCTCTCGGTGCGGGCGTCACGCGTATCGGACTATGCTGGCCGGGCCCGGAAATGCGGCCGATCATCGCCATGCCGCGAGGGCTACCGGAATCCGCGAACAGGTCCGCGAACAGGGGAGATCCATGACTGAAACCAAGACCGAGACCAAGCAGGACGCCGCGCTGCGCCGGCTCGAGAAGCTCCTCGGCACCTGGGAGGTGAGCGGCGACGCGACCGGCACGGTGACCTACGAGTGGGGCCCGGGCGAGAAGTTCGTGCTGCAGCACGTCGACATCACGCTCAACGATCACCACATCGTCGGGCTGGAGGTCATCGGGCGGCTGCTCCCGTTCGGCGCGGAGGAGCCGAGCGAGGAGATCATGTCCCGCTTCTACGGCTCCGACGGCGAGACCTACGACTATGTCTACGAGGTGAGCGAGGACGGCAGCACGCTCACGATCTGGGGCGGGGTCCGCGACTCCCCCGCGTACTTCCAGGGGACCTTCGACAAGACCGGCACCAAGAACGAGGGTGCGTGGGTCTACCCGGGCGGCGGCGGTTACACGTCCAACATGACGAAGGTCAAGTAGGGCGCGGAAACCAGGGACGGGCCGGGTGCGCGCACCCGGCCCGTCGTCGTGTCCGTCTCAGGCGACGGCCGCGGCCTTGAACGAGCCGTAGTAGTCGGCGATCGCGTGGAACGACGCCTTCGGTTCGTACGTGTACGGCGACGCGGGGTCGGCGATGCGCTCCCGGATCGTCTTGACGATGCACAGGCTCGCCGTGTCCAGGTCCAGCCGCGGGTCGTCCGGCGAGTGCGGGTGCGTCGGGTGGATGAAGTCGGTGACCGTCACCCCGCGGATGCCGGCCTCGTCGAAGATGCCGAACATCTTGGTGTGGAAGGCCGCCTGCGCCTCCTCGTCCCGCACGATCCCGTCGAGGATCTTCAGCTCGTCGAAGTCGCTGCGGTCCACCACGTCCCAGAAGAAGAACGCCTTCTCCTCCGCGCCGCGGTAGGTGGCGGTGCCGAAGCCGGCGATGTCGATCGGCTTGCCCCAGCTGCGGTACCGGTCGATCTCCGCCGCGTGCTGCTCCGGCGTCAGGTACCGCGGCTGGTAGTAGTACATGAGCCCGATCGCGTCGAACGGCGTCCAGTCGACCTGCTCGAAGGGCGCCGCCGAGTAGCTGATCTCGCCGTTGAAGACGCCGCGGGCCACCGTGGCCGCCTCGGAGAGGAAGGCGTTGAGCCGCGGCGCGGCGTCGGCGAGGTCGGCGGCGCTCTGCGGGCTCAGCAGGTAGTGGTCGTTGTCGGAGTAGATGTTCGCCATGCGCTGGTGGTAGTGCTCGCCGGGGGTGATGCCGGCGGTGAAGATGGTGTGCGCGGCGCCGACGGTCAGCGCGACGCTCGCACCCTCCAGGCGCAGGGTCTCCGCGAGCCGGCCGACGTCGGCCAGGTGCGCCAGGATCTCCTCGCGCGGGTGGTCGACCAGCCGCGGGTCCAGCAGGACGTGCAGGCCGTGCCCGATCGCCGCCCGGGCCGCGGTCTCGAGGCGGCCGAGGTCGGTGCCGTACACGGTGACCGCGTTCGCGTTGAGCGCTTGCGCGATCATCGCGATCTGGGCGCGGATCTCGTCGTCGCCGACGGTCCGCGACAGTTCCCCCTGGCCGGTCGCGAAGTTGGAGCCGACGTCGTAGGCGACGCCACGGTAGGTGAACATGTCTGCGTCCTCTCTGGGCTGCGGGTCAGGGGTTCAGGTCGTTGCGGCGGGGGCCGGTCGAGGTGAGGCTCCAGCCGATGGTGAGCTGCCGGGTGTTCGGGCCGGGCAGCAGCCGCTCACCGGGCGCCGGCGGCAGCTGGGCGCTGCGCTGCTGGTCGGGGGTGAGGAAGACGTTGCGGGCCAGCTGGCTGCGCGGGATGTCGGTGTTGCGGGCGATGACGTCGCCCAGGCTCACCCGGTAGTCGATGCCGAAGAGGTTGCGCACCAGCGGCAGCAGCGGGTCGTTGGCGAAGAAGAACCGGTCGCCGTCGCGCAGCGCCTGGAACTGGTGCTTCCAGATCGCCAGCTGCAGCTCGCCGAACTCGGTGCCGGCCACGTGCTTCTCGGCGATCAGCCCGGTGAACGCGTCGACCTGGTCGACCGTGCCGTAGATCGCCTTGAGCCGCGCCGCCGTCGTGGTGCGCCGCACGCCGCGGACCGCGTTGTCGGCCTGGGCGGTCGTGGCGTGGCCGTTGATGTCGTACAGGGCGGTGTAGTCCATGATGTTCGGGTCGTTGATCTCGTTGCCGGCGGTGAGCAGCGGATCGGCCGGGAACTCCTGCGTCGTCTCGCCGGTGATGGCGGTGAACGACGTCTTCGGCGGCAGCCCGTACGCGGCCCGCAGCTGGTTGTAGGTGCCCAGGCCGTGGTCGCGGCCGCGCTCGATGTCCACCGCGGCGAGGTCGTTGACGCCGGCGATGCAGGTCGGGCCGGACGGGTCCTCGGCGCAGCCGGGGTTGCCGGAGAAGTCGAACCTGCCGTTGCGCATCAGGTCGTTGATGATCTCGTCGTTCTTGTTCTGCGGGATCGAGCTCACCCCGCGCAGCACCGGGCCGAGCTGGAGCCGCTCGAGCAGGTCCGGGTTGAAGAACGTCTCCTCGCCGATCGGCACCGACAGCACGACCTGGTCGCCGGTCTTCTTGACGGTGACGCCGACGGAGGCGAAGTAGTCGAGGTCCGCCTGGCTCCACCGGCCGGGCTCGCCCTTCATCGTGTAGTGCGTGCCGATCATGCTGTGCGCGCGGTACCCGACGGTGGCGAACTCGTTGGTGACCCCGGCGTCGACGTCCGCCTTGTAGCCGCTGTAGGCGGGCAGCCGCACGCCGAGCGACGGCAGGAACTCCTGGTAGGTGATGTACTGCTGCTCGGCGATGAGCACCGCGCGGGCGACCTGGAACTTGTCCTGCTCCGACATCCACGACGGCAGCTTCGACACGATCCGGTTGTGCTCGCGGTTGAACAGCGTGTGGGTGGCCAGCAGCCCCGGGTTCTCGTTGGCGCGCTGGTCACCGGCGACCGCGACGACCTCCGGGGTGGCGAACAGCGACCCGACGACCATCGGCGGCGCCGTCTCCCAGTTGCCGCGGCTGGCGGCGCGGGGCAGGTAGCCGCCCGGCATGAGCAGGCGCGCCCCGTTGTTGGCCGGGTTGCCGTCGACGGTGCCCTCGCGCATCCAGTCCAGGCGGGCGTCGGCGTTGCTGTAGACGGTCGCCGCGTCGATGTAGGAGCTGATCGCGTTGATCTGCTCGCGCGGCACCGTGACGCCGGTGCCCTCCTCGGCGATGGAGCGCTCGAAGAACAGGAACCCGAGGTCGTTGCGGGACGACTCCAGCGGGTCGGCGTTGTTGAACGGGATATTCGCCTCTTCGCCGGACGGACCGGTCTGGCGCCGGCCGACCCGCTGGGCGATCGTGTGGTCCAGGAACTGGCCCCAGACGAAGCCCCACTGGCTGACCCCGCGCTCCGAGTACAGCTGCTGCGAGCCGCCGTTGATGACGCGGTTGCTGATGTACCGCGTGTTCGGGCCGCCCTGCGCCTGGTTGACCCCGTCGGCGTAGTGGTGGTCGCCGACCCGCGGGTAGATGGTGTTCGTCCGGCCCCACTCGGGGTGCGACCGGTTGTTGGTCCCGCCGTCGAGGCCCTGCGCCTCGACGATGCCGAAGATGCCGCCGCCGGGCGCGGCGGCCTCGGCCGACGCGCCGGTGCCCATGACGCTCGCGGTCACGAACGCGAGGACCAACGCACCTCCTCGGCGGATCCGCTGCCCGCGGGCGCGACTGGACTGAACCATGGCTCTCCCCTCTCAGATGCACGGTTGGCGCCCGGCACCACGGTCCACATCGGACCCTCACCGCTGAGGACCGCTTCGGCGTGCCGGCGTCCGGACGTACCCGAGTCTTCACTGCATCAACGGGCATCGAGTTCTTGTTGCGTGCGGCCTCGCCCGCTTGGACCGGCGCTCCAGAGCCGCTCGATCCGCGGTCGATCCCCTACCTGACGCCGCGGATGGGACGCACGAGCACGGCCGAGCCCACGCCGACGACGGCGGCCAGCCAGAACAGCGTCGAGTAGCCGCCGAGGTGCAGGATCACCGGGCCGGACAGCGCCGGGGCGAGCAGCCCGGCGAGCGTGACGGCCAGGTTGATCAAGCCCATGTCCTTGCCCCGCCCGGCCGCCTCCGGCAGCACCTCGGTGACCAGCGCCTGGTCGACCGACATGTAGACGCCGAACCCGAGGCCGAGCAGCACCGCGGCGATCAGCGCCGCCGTCCACGTCAGCGACACGGCCAGGGTGGCGCACGCGGCCGCCTGCAGCGCGGCGCTGACGATCGTCAGGTTCTTGCGCCGCAGCCGCCGGTCCGAGATCCGCCCCATCGGCACGCTGGCGAGCGACGCGACGATGACGTACACGGTGTTGAGCAGCAGGACACCGACGGCGGGGTCGGCGTAGTGGATCTCGTCCTGCAGGAAGAAGTACAGATAACCGGAGAACAGCCCGTTGGCGAGGAAGAACAGGAAGCGCCCGCTCATCGCCCACCAGAAGTCGGGGTGCTGCCGCGGGCTGACCCACAGCGAGCCGGTGAGCGCCCGCCACGTGAACGGCGCCCGCTGCGCGCGCTGCAGCGGCGTGCCCCGGGTGAACAGCGCGAAGGGCAGCACGCCCAGCACCATCAGCACGCCCATCGTCACGTAGCCGGCGGTGACGCCGGTGACCGCCACCGCGACCAGCGAGATGCACACCAGCAGACCCAGCGAGCCGCCGACGCCGCCGCCCCAGGCCGACACGGTCGCCCGCTGCCGGACCGGCACGTCGTCGGGCACGACCGCGACGAGGCTGGTGCTGAGCACCGCGATCGCCACGCCCGCGGCGACGGCCGTCAGCAGGTAGCCGGCGACCGTGGTCTGGAACGCCTGCACGGCGAAGACCGCGCCGGTGCCCAGGGCGCCGGCCAGGATCCACGGGTGCCGGCGGCCGGAGCGGGCCGTGGTGCGGTCCGACAGCGCCCCGAACAGCGGGCTGAGGAGCAGGGCGACGAGCCCCGTCAGCACCCCGGCGAGGGCGAACATGCCGACCTTGCCGACCGGGTCGACCCGCTCGGCCAGCTGCGGGCCGACGACCGAGGCAGCGCCGTACACGAGGCCGGACAGCATGAAGTTGGCCAGTGACCACAGCAGGATCCACCGTCCGGTGACGCGACGGGTCGGCTCCTCCAGCGCGGGGACGGCGGCAACGCCGGTCTGTTCCGAGGCCGCTTCGGAGATGGTCATCGTCGATCTCCTTTCATAGACGCACACCAGGGCGAGCCCGGGACCCTCCGTCACCGCTGCACCGCTCACACCGCACTGTCGCCGCAGCGGGGGCCGCCCGCATCTCCCGCCGTGCCGACCCGCGACGGCCCCGGCGGCACGCATTTCAGGAGATGCGGCCCGCCGCGCGGCGGTGTGACGCTACTTGGACAAAATTGCCCGGCGATTGCAGGAGGTGACCCGCTGTGGCCGATCATGTCGGAGGCCGTGCCGTGGTGCTGGGCGGAGGCATGGGCGGGCTGCTCACCGCCCGCGTCCTGGCCGAGTCGTTCAGTCAGGTGTCCATTGTGGACCGTGACGCGCTCATGGGCGTGGACCGGCCGCGCCGCGGCGTGCCCCACGCACGGCACGCACACGCACTGCTGGCCCGCGGGCAGCAGATCCTGGAGGAGCTGTTCCCGGGGCTGCGCCAGGAGCTGATCGACGCGGGCATCCCGGCCGGCGACATCGCCGGCAACCTTCGCTGGTACTTCAACGGGCACCGGCTCGCCCCGGGCAGCGCCGACCTGCTGAGCGTGTCGGCGACCCGGCCGCAGCTGGAGGCGCACGTACGGGCGCGGGTCGCCGAGCTGTCCAATGTGGACTTCATGGAGCGCTTCTCCATCAACGGGCTCGTCACCGGCGCCGGCGGCCGCGTCACCGGGGTGCGGGTGCAGAGCGACGACTTCGGCATCGCGGCGACGCTCGACGCCGATCTCGTCGTGGACAGCACCGGCCGCGGCTCGCGGACCCCGGCGTGGCTGGAGGAGCTCGGCTACGGGCGGCCGGCCGAGGACAAGGTCAAGGTGGACCTGGCGTACACCACCCGGCACTTCCGCCTGAAGAACGACCCCTACGGCACCGACCTGTCCATCAACCCGGTCGCCAGCCCGGCGAACCCGCGCGGCGCGTTCTTCCCGAAGCTGGCCGACGGCTCGTCGCAGCTGTCGCTCACCGGCATCCTCGGCGACCACCCGCCGACCGACCCGGAGGGCTTCATGGCGTTCGCCAAGACGCTCGCCGCGCCTGAGATCTACGAGGCGATCCAGGACGCCGAGCCGCTCGACGACCCGGTGACGTTCAAGTTCCCCGCCAGCGTCCGGCGCCGGTACGAGCTGATGCGCGCCTTCCCCGCCGGCCTGCTCGTGCTCGGCGACGCCGTGTGCAGCTTCAACCCCGTCTACGGGCAGGGCATGACGGTCGCCGCGCTGGGGGCGTGGACGCTGCGCAACATGCTCGCGCACGGCTCGGTGCCCGACGCGCGCCGCTTCTTCCGCGAGATCGCCAAGGTCGTCGACGCGTCCTGGACCATCTCGGCCGGCGCGGACCTGGGCTTCCCCGGCGTCGAGGGCGACCGCACCTTCCAGGTGCGGATGGGCAACGCGTACATGGCCCGGCTGCACGCCGCAGCCGTCACCGACCCCACCGTCACCGCCGCGTTCTTCCGGGTGGCCGGCCTCGTCGACCCGCCCACCGCGCTCATGCGCCCCACCATGATGCGCCGAGTCCTGGGCGCTCCCAAGCTCGCCCGCGCCGCCTAGGCGCTGCGCGTCTTCGCCCCCGCCGCCTAGCCCCACGAAGGAGTTTCCGATGCGAGTCCTGTTCACCCCGTACCCCTCGGTCGCGCACCTGCTGCCGATCGTGCCGCTGGCATGGGCGTTCCAAAGCGCCGGGCACGAGGTCCGGGTGGCGTCGCATGCCGGCTTCATGCCGCAGATTGCGGCGACCGGACTGACCCCCGTGCCGCTCGGCGACCCGGACTCGCACGAGGCCCGGCTGCGCGACGACGCACGCCGGCCGGCCGAGGCCGCCGAGGTGCTGCGCTATGCCGACGTCATGGGCCTGGACGCCGTCGAGCGCGAACACTGGATCACCTTCTACCAGTACCTGCTCAACCCGATCGCCGACTACGTGCGCACCGACCTGCCGGAGTGCGCCGACCTGGTCGCCTTCGCCCGCGCGTGGAAGCCCGACCTGGTCCTGTGGGACGAGCTGTTCTACGCCGGCCCGGTGGCGGCGGCGGCCAGCGGCGCCGCGCACGCCCGCTTCATGCTCGGCCCGGACGAGATCGCGTGGAGCGTCGACCGGCTGGAGGAGCACGCCGCGGAGCTCGTGGCGGCCGGCCTGTCGGCCAACCCGCTCGCCGACGTCATGCGCCCGATCGCCGAGATCTACGGTCTCGAGGTCGACCGGGAGCTGATGCTGGGCCAGTGGACGCTCGACCCGATGCCGGAGCGCTTCGGGCCGCCGACCACCGAGAAGGTCGTGCGGATGCGGTACGAGCCCTACAGCGGCGCGCAGACCGTGCCGGCGTGGCTGAACGAGCCGCCGCGCCGCCCGCGGGTCGCGCTGACCCTCGGCGAGTCGACGCGCCGCTTCGTCCCCGGCGACTGGGACCGCACCCCGAAGATCCTCGAGGCGGTCGCCGGCCTGGACATCGAGGTCATCGCCACCCTCAACTCCCTGCAGCTGCAGGGCCTGGAGTCCATCCCGGACAACGTCGTGGTGGTCGACTGGGTGCCGCTGACCCAGCTCCTGCCGACCTGCTCCGCGATCATCCACCACGGCGGCATGGGCACCTTCGCGGCCAGCCGCGCCTTCCGGGTGCCGCAGCTCGTCTGCGACACCGAGGAGTCCGTGCTCATGCGGCAGGAGAAGGTCGAGGCGCCCACGTACACGATCGGCCGGGAGTTCGGCGTGCGCGAGGAGACCGAGGTCGAGACCACCCAGTGGATCGTGCCGGCGAAGAAGCTGGAGGCGACCTGGACGTCGGAGTACGTCATCACCAACCACGCCGGGGCCCGGCTCAACCACCGCGCGCTGACGGTCGAGGAGATCGGCAAGCTGATCCTCCAGGTCGTCGGCGAGGGCGTCTACCAGGACGGCGCCAACGACATCTACGAGACCTGGCTCGCCACCCCCGCGCCCGCGCAGGTCGTCAAGATCTTCGAGGGCCTCGTCTCCTTCCGAAAGGGCCGGTGAGCGATGCAGCCGCTGTTCGCTGAGCACCTCCACGTGGGCCGGCCGAACGTCGGTGACCGTGGCCGCTTCCTCGACCGGATCAACGGCGCCCTGGACCGCCTCTGGCTGGCCAACAACGGGCCGCTCGTGCAGGAGTTCGAGGCGCAGGTCGCGGCCGTCGCACAGGCCCGCTACTGCGTCCCGGTCGCCAACGCGACCGTCGGCCTCCAGATCGCGGCGAAGGCGGCCGGGATCGGGCCCGGCGACGAGGTGATCGTGCCGTCGTTCACCTCGCCGGCCACCCCGCACGCCATGGAGTGGATCGGCGCGGTGCCGATCTTCGCCGACGTCGACACCGAGACCGTGACCCTCGACCCGCAGCACGTCGAGCGGCTCATCACCCCGCGCACCAAGGCCATCATCGGCGTGCACGTCTTCGGCCGCCCCTGCCACATCGACGAGCTCAGCGCCCTGGCCGACCAGCACGGCCTGATCCTGCTGTTCGACGCCGCGCAGGCGCTCGGCTGCACCTACCACGGCCGGCCGATCGGCGGCTTCGGCGACGCGGAGATCTTCAGCTTCCACGCCACGAAGTACCTCAACAGCTTCGAGGGCGGCGCCATCGTCACCAACGACCCCGACCTGGCCGAGGCCGCCCGGGCGATGCGCAACCTGGGGCTGGACGAGCACCGGGAGCAGACGTACCTCGGCATCAACGGGCGCATGACGGAGGCGTCGGCCGCGATGGGCCTCACGTCCCTGGAGTCGATGCAGGACTTCATCGACGTGAACCGCCGCAACGCCATGCTCTACCAGGACGGCCTGGCCGGCGTCCCCGGCGTCACGCTGCGCCGGCAGGCCCCCGGCGAGCGCGCCAACCACCAGTACGTGGTCATCGAGACCGACGCCCGCGACGCCGTGCACGACCTGCTGCTGGAGCACAACGTCCTGTCCCGCAAGTACTTCTACCCCGGCTGCCACGACATCGAGCCGTACCGCTCGAAGCGGTCCCGCCACACGCCCCTGCCGCTCCCGCGGACCGAGGCCCTGTGCGACCGCGTCCTGTCCCTGCCGACCGGCACCTCGATCGGCCCGGCCGAGATCGCCGGCATCTGCGACATCATCCGCACCGCCTGCCGCCCGCTCCGCCAACGCCTGGCCGCCTGACCAGCTCCTCCCCACCCCTGAAGCCGCCCCGCCTCCCCCAGGCGGGGCGGCTTCTCATGTCCCAAGCCTTTCCGGCAGCCAGGACCACCAACCACACGCGATCACGGGAAGCGCCGAACTGCCGGACCACGGGGATCACGGGGATCACGGCAAGGCGCTCAAGCGCCGGCCCGGCACCACGACCAAGCCGGGGCACGCTCCTCATGATCCCGAGCCCTTCCGGCAGCCACAGCTACCAGAACCGCACGGGATCACTGCGGGCCACCGAACTGCCGGCCTGACAGGATCACGCCGAGGCGCACAGACCGGCCCGATGCGCACAGCCAAGCGGCCACCCCCTCATGATCCCGAGCCCTTCCGGCAGCCAGAACCACCGAAACCACACGGGATCATGGGGGGGTGCCGAGCTGTCGGACCGTGGGGGCACAGTGGGGCGCTCGAGTGGCGGCCCGGCACGACGCAGCCACGTGGGCAGCGCCCTCGTGATTCCGAGCCGTTCTTGTAGTCGGGGCAACAGGGGCTGGGGGTGTCCCTATGGGTTTCGTCAAGCGGCAGTTTGCCGGGCTTGGTAGGGCACCTGGTCTCGGAGCATGGCGTAGAGGACGTCGACGCGGCGGCGGGCGAGGCAGATGAGGGCGGCGTTGTGGCGTTTGCCGGCGGCTCGTTTGCGGTCGTAGTAGGCCCGGGAGGGCGGGTGTGACAAGGACGCGAACGCGGCGAGGAAGAACGCGCGTTTGAGCTGCTTGTTCCCGCCCTTGGGTGGGTGTTCGCCGCGGATGCTGCTGCCGGAGCGGCGGGTGACCGGGGCCAGGCCGGCGTAGGCGGCCAGATGCCCGGGCGTCGGGAACGCGGTGCCGTCGCCGACTTCGAGCAGGATGCGGGCTGCGGTCCTGACCCCGATGCCGGGCATCGAGGTCAGGACCGAGGCAAGAGGGTGCGTATCAAGCATCCCCTCGACGTCCCGGGCCAGCTCGTCCCGTTGGCGCAGTACCTCGCGCAGGCTGTCGGCGAGTTTCGGCAGGATCGTCTCCGCGGCGACGGTGCCCGGGACGGTCACCGTCTGCTCGCCGAGGGCGGTGACGACCTGCTCGACCAGGCGTTCGCCTATGCGGGGCGCGTGCGGACGGACGATCTCGGCCAGTTTCGCCCGGCCGGCCTTGCGCAAACCGGCTGGGCCGCCGCAACGCGACAGCAGTTCCAGGACCGCCTTGTGCTGGACGTTCGGGCCGAGGACCCGCTTGAGTGCGGGGTGGATCTGGGTGAGCAGCCCGCGGATGCGGTTCGCGACGCGGGTGGCCTCACCGGCGAGATCGTCATCGAACCCGACCAGCACCTCCAGCTCCGCCAAGGCCTCGTCACCGACGTCAACGCGGCGCAGGGTGTGCGGCAGCGTCCGGGCGGCGTCCGCGATCACGTAGGCGTCGCGGGCGTCGGTCTTGGCGTTGCCCGGGTGCAGATCGGCGATCCGGCGCATCGCCAGCCCGGGCAGATAGCCGACCTCGTGGCCGCAGACCCGGGCAACCGTGACCGGCAGCGCCCCGATCGAGGCCGGCTGGTCGACCACCACCAGGACCCGGCCGTGACGGGCGAGCCGCTCGAACACCTGCTGCAGCCTCGCCTCGGTGTTGACCAGCGCCGCGTCGTGCAGCCGTTTACCCTCCCGGGTCAACGCAACGGCGTAATGGCCATCCTTCCCGACGTCGAGACCCAGGAACACCTGGTAGTCGCCGTGCACATCGCCTCCCCGCGACAAGCCCTGGCCTCGGTCGCCCGTCTGGCGTCGACCGCCGGCAGCCACGTTACGAAGAGACCTACCCCAACACACCGGGCGGTCGTGTCCCTATCAGCGGTCCGTCGGCGCCACCCGGCCCGGCGACAACACCCCCCGGATCATGCCTACGACAGGGGAAGCAAGTCATACCAGGCCAGGCGACCGAGCATCCCCACACCGGGGACCTGAAAAAGGTAACGGGAAGCGAGAGGCGGCCCGGCACGTGGAGTGCCGGGCCGCCTCTGGGAACTAAACAGCGTCAGACGGGCTGGACCTTCTCGGTGTCGGGGGCGGGGGTGTCCTCGACCGTTTCGGCCGGGGCGCCGTGGCCGTGGCCGCCGCCCTGGCCGGCCATCGGGGGCACGCCGCGCAGGGTGGCCACCGACAGGACCGCCAGGCCGACGAAGACGACGCCGCAGACCGCGGCCACCGTGTTGAGCTCCGTCGTGAAGGCCGTGCGGGCCGCGGCGACCAGTGCGTCGCCGACCGCGCCCGGCAGGGACTGCGCGACGAAGAGCGCGCCGTCCGCGGTCTCCGCCGCGGCGGCGCCGGCCGGGGTGTTGGCGATCTCCGGCGGGACGACCATCTCGCGGGAGTAGACGGCCGCGCCGATGCTGCCCATGGTGGCGATGCCGACCGCGACGCCCAGGTCGCCGCTGGTGGTCTGCAGGGAGGACGCCGAGCCGGCCTTCTCCGGCGGGGCGGCCGGCACGACGAGCTGGCTGACCACCGGGCCGACCGGGCTGACGCCGAAGAAGACGATGCTGAAGCCGACGATGAGCATGGACAGGCCGGCCGCGACGGTGAGCTGGCTGAGCACCGTCATGCCGATGGCGGCGATGACCGCGCCGCCGGCGACGACGTACGCGGGGCGGACCTTCTGCGCGATGCCCTGGCTCATGCCGATGCCGATCAGCAGGGCGAAGGTCGGCACCAGGATCCACAGGCCGCTGCTGAGCGGGCTGCGGCCCTCCACGACCTGCAGGAACTGGGCCAGGAAGAAGCCGGCGCCGCCCTGGACGGCACCGATGAGCAGGGCCAGGACCAGCGCGCCGCTGACCGCCTTGATCTTGAACAGGCGGACGTCGAGCAGGGGGTCGGCGAGCTTGCGCTGGCGGTGGACGAAGACGGCGCCGAAGACGAGGCCGCCGACGAGCGTGACCACGGCGATGGCGGTCCAGCCGTTCGCGGCCAGCTCCTTGAACGCGTAGATGACCGGCAGGATCGCCAGCAGCGACAGCGCGACGCTGAAGAGGTCGAGCCGGCCCGCGTTCGGGTCCTTGAACTCCGGTAGGAGCACCCGGGCGGTCGCGACGACCAGCAGCATGACCGGCGGGCCGATCAGGAACACCGAGCCCCACCAGAACCACTGCAGCAGGACGCCGCCGACGACGGGGCCGAGGGCGACGCCGAGCGTCAGCGCCGACGCCCAGACCGCGATCGCGATGCCCATCTCTTTCGGGTTCTTGAACATCTGGGTGATCAGCGCGAGCGTCGACGGGATGAGCGTCGCGCCGGCGATGCCCAGCAGCGCGCGGCAGACGATGAGCATCTCCGGCGTGGTGGAGAACGCCGCCACGGCCGACACCAGGCCGAACGCGGTGGCGCCGATGACGAGCAGTTTTCGCCGGCCGATACGGTCGCCGAGCGTGCCCATGGTGACCAGGAACCCGGCGCTGAGGAAGCCGTAGATGTCACCGATCCACAGCTGCTGGCTGGCGCTCGCGTCGAGGTCGGCCGTCAGGTTCGGCAGCGCCAGGAAGAGCACGCTGATGTCGATCATGCCGAGCATCGACGGGAACCCGAGGACGGCGAGGCCGAGCCACTCGCGCCGGGTCGCCTTCACCTCCGGGCCTTGCGTATGTGTTGCCATGTCCCCTCCTCGTTCGAAGCCGCGTCACCGCAACGACGAGGCCCTCGCAGCCATTGTTCGGGGGGCACCTGGACCGGACATCTTCACAAATGCGCTCTACGCCGCGGCCTCCAGCTGCCGGGCCACGTCGTACCGCCAAGAAGGGAACGTCGAGCAGAACTTCACGAAGTTGTTCAGCAGGTGCGCCCCGTTCTGCGTGCAGATGCTCTCGGGGTGGAACTGCACCGACTCGACCGGCAGCCACCGGTGCCGCATCGCCATGATGTAGCCGTCGTCGAGGGACCGCGCGCTGACCTCCAGGCATGAGGGCACCGTCTCCTCGACGACCACCAGCGAGTGGTACCGCGTGGCGTGGAAGTCTTCGGCCATGCCGCGGAAGAGCCGCCGCCCGTCGTGCCGGATCCGGCTGGTCTTGCCGTGCATGAGGTGCTCGGCGGGCACGACCGTGGCGCCGTAGGCGCGGCCGATCGCCTGGTGCCCCAGGCAGACGCCGAGGATCGGGACCTCCCCGGCGAAGGCCCGCACGATGTCCACGTGCCCCGAGTCGTCGGGGCTGCCGGGGCCCGGGCCGAGCAGGATCGAGTCGGGCCGCACCTCACGCACCTCGTCGAGCCGCAGCGCGTTGGAGCGCACCATGATCGGTTCGGCGCCGGCCGACATGAGGTACTGCCTGATGATGTAGACGAAGCTGTCGAACGCGTCGACGACGAGCACCCGCACGATGTCAGTCCTCCTGTAACAGTTCGCGGCCGGTGACCGCCCAGAAGGCGGCGCTGAGCTTCGCCAGCGTCTCGGTCCACTCCCGCCCGGCGTCGGAGTCGGCGACGACACCCGCCGAGGCCCGGGTG
This sequence comes from Dactylosporangium sp. NPDC049742, assembly GCF_040674675.1. NCBI lineage: Bacteria > Bacillati > Actinomycetota > Actinomycetes > Micromonosporales > Micromonosporaceae > Dactylosporangium > Dactylosporangium sp. NPDC049742. Next base: position 27,616 of record NZ_JBFANF010000015.1, read on the forward strand.
CGGTACTCGCCGCCGTGGTGGATCAGCGTGCGGATGCACAGGGCCATGTTCAGGTAGCCACCCACGTCGATCAGCCCGAGGGCTCCCCCGTACAGGCCGCGCCGGCTGTGCTCCATCGCCTCGATGATCTCCATGGCGCGGATCTTCGGCGCGCCGGTCATCGTGCCGGCGGGGAACAGCGCCGGGATGATGTCGTAGCTGTCGACCTGCTCCTCCGCCTGCCCGGAGACGGTGGACACCAGGTGCTGCACGTGGGAGTACCGCTCGATGCTGAAGTGCTCCGGCACGTCCAGGGTGTCGCGCCGGCAGATCCGGCCGACGTCGTTGCGGCACAGGTCCACCAGCATCGTGTGCTCGGCCAGCTCCTTGGGGTCGGCGAGCAGCCGCCGGGCCGCGGCCTCGTCGCCGTCGGGGCCGCCGCGCGGGACGGTGCCGGCGATCGGCCGCATCAGCACGTTGCCGTCCTCGACCCGCACGAAGAGCTCCGGGCTCGCGCCGACGAGGGTGTGCCCGCCGAGCGCCGTCAGGTACATGAACGGCGACGCGTTGCGCTCCCGCAGCCGCTGGTAGGCGTCCAGCGGCGGGGTCGGCGTGCGGACCGTCAGCTCGTGGCCGATCTGCACCTGGTAGATGTCGCCGATCGCGATGTGCTTGAGGCACGCCTCGACGGTGGTGAGGTAGTCCTCGCGGGCGGTGTCGTCGCTCCACCCGGTCACCTCGGCGAGCCGGGGCGGGTCCACCGGCGGGGCGCCGGCCAGCAGCCCGGCGATGTCGTCGGGGAGCGCCGGCCACGCGTCGCTGTCGAACAGCAGCAGCTCGGACTCGGCGGCGCCGACCTCGTGGGTGAGGCAGCCGCGGTACAGCACGAGGTGGACGTCCGGCAGCGACGGCTCCTGCTCGATCAGGTACGGCAGCTCCTCGATGTACCGCACCGCGTCGTAGCCGAAGTAGGCGAGGAACCCGAAGCTGAACCGCGAGGCGGAGCCCTCCGCGTCGAACGTCCCCTGCACCGCGCGCAGGACCGGCCACAGGTCGGTCATGGCGGGCAGCCGCAGGGTGTCGCCGTCGGCGACCAGCAGGCCGCGCGTGCGGGCCAGCACCGCGTCGCGCAGCGCCGGGACGCCGTCGACGTGGACGGCGCCGCGGGTCACCGAGACGGTGAGCAGCTCGCCGAAGCCGATGAACTCGTGCCGGGCGTCCTGTCCCGGGCCCGTCGCCGACTCCAGCAGGTAGACCTCGCCGGGACCGAAGCGCGCCGCGAGCGCGGACCACGCGGGCAGCGCGCCGGGCCTCGGGATCCGTTGCCGCCGGGTGTGTACGCGTACCTGATCAGACACAGAAGGCATCGAAGTCCCCGTTCACGTCGTGATCGCGTAGCGGTGCGCAACCTCCCGGGCGGCCAGCACCGCGGCGTCCGGTGCCGTGCGGTTGTCCAGGATCCGGGCCGCCTTCCAGCTCACGAACGAGCCGGTGCTGGTGACCGGGTCGAGGTCGGCCTCGACGGTGAGGCCGGCCCGCACGCCGGTGCGCTCCCGCAGCCGGGCGGCGACGGCCGCGCCGATCGCCGGGGCGTCGCCGGCGAGCGCCGGCACCAGGTCCAGCCGGACGGTGACGGTGTCCTGGGTGCCGTCGTTGTCGAGCACGATCTGGTAGCCGAGGCAGCCCCGGACGTCCTCGAGGACGAGCGCCTCCAGCTCCGCGGGCTGCAGGTCCGCGGCGCCGACCCGGATCCGGTCGGCGGCGCGGCCGAGCACCTCCACCACCGGCCCCGGCAGCGGCGCGTCCGGCCGGCCGGGCCGGACCCTGACGAGGTCGCCGGTGCGGTACCGGATGAGCGGCTTGATCCCGTCGACCAGCATGGTCAGCACGAGCTCGCCCTCGCCGAACGGACCCCGCGAGGCGCCGGTCCGCGGGTCGACGACCTCGGCGATGTAGTTGAGCCCGGCCAGGTGCATCTCGCCGGTGTGCGCCCCGGTCGCGATGCACAGCGCCTCCTGGGAGCCGTACAGCGTCGGGTACACGGTCGCGTCCGGCCACAGCGACGACACGTTCGCCCGCAGCTGCGGCGTGCAGATCTCGCCGAGCACGAGGAACATCTTGATCGGCAGGCGGCGCAGGTCGTACCCGTAGTGCATGGCGGCCTTCGCCAGGCTCAGGCACAGCGCCGGCGCGCAGACGACGACCTCGACGCCGAGCTCCTCGATGAGCCGCAGCGCCTTGCGGAACCCGACCCGCGGCGACTCCGGCCAGATCTTGACGTGGCAGGCGCCGACGGACTCCGCGACGGCGGTGAACACGTCGCCGAACGCGTACAGCTCCGACGGCCCCATCAGCCCGATGACCGGCATGCGGTCGCCGAACCGGTGGCGCAGCAGCCGGCGCCACGACTGCTCGACGGCGCGGTTGCTGGTCAGGATGTCCTTCGGGCCGCGCGGGCAGGGCGTCGAGGCGCCGGTCGTGCCCGTCGTCTCGTAGTAGATGGCGGCCTCGGACATCGGGCCCGACAGCACCCCGTACATCTCCCGGCGCAGGTCCTCCTTCGTGGTGAAGGGCAGCGCGGCGAGGGTCGAGGTGGTGACGGCGTCGACGACGATCCCGGCGAGGTGCCTGCGGTAGAACGGCGACCGGGTCGTGACGTGCTTGAGCACGGTCGTCAACCGCTCGTCGTGCCAGGCGCGCAGGTCCGTCTCGGACAGCGCGCCGGCGTAGTACCGCACGGACAGGTCGTCGTAGCGGGCCCGGAAGCCGGCCGGCAGCCGGACCCCTGCGGTGGTGGTCGCGGCGGTCACAGGCTCGCCCTGAGCTCGTCGAGGGCCAGGCCGACCCGCTCGTTGCGGTCGCCGACGTCGAGCACGTCGGCCCGGCCGGTGAGCTCGCGGTAGTTGTTCAGCAGCTCGATCATGTCGACCATCCGCTCGACCATGCGGGTGACGTTGGTCAGGCCCTCCTCGTCGTTGGCGTAGTCGCCCTTGTGCAGCGCCTGCACCTCGGCGGGGAACCCGCTGCCGACGACGATCATCCGGTTGAGCAGGACGTTGGCCATGAGCTGACCGGTCACGTCGCTGTTGTTGTACCGGCGGGCGACGGCGATGACGCCCGCGACCTTGTTCGACAGCGGGCGGTCGAAGCGCAGGTAGCCCACGCCGGCCCGCTCGATGAAGGTCTGCATGAGGCTGGCGGTGCCGAACCCGTGCACGGGGGCGGCGTAGATGATCCCGTCGGCGGCGACCATCTTGTCCACGACGGCCGGGATGTCGTCGGTCTGCTCGCAGCGGATCGGCCGGTCGTTGCAGTCGCCGCACGGGCCGCACCGCAGCATCCGCAGGTTGCGCAGGTCGATCGTCTCGAACGCCGCGCCGCGGTTCGCGGCCACCGCGGCCGCGTGGCGCAGGACGCCGGCGGTGTTGCCGTCGCGCTCCGATCCGTTGATCGCGACGATCTTCGGCTCCATGGGTGGCGCCTCCTCGAAGTGGCACGGGACGTGGCTTCGAGCGTCGTTCGGGGCCGCCCGCCGCCGCATCTTGCAACGTGCGGTGATCGTCAAGCCCGCCCGGCACCCGCCGGGAACGGGTGCCAGCGGCAACGCGGCACGCAGCGAGATGCGCGCGCCGCCCGCGGCAAGGCCCGCACGCAGCAAGATGCACGGCCCGGCGCCGCGCCCAACGATGAACGATGAAGATCAATCGAGGGCGAGGGAGCCACCCATGGGAGGCGAATACTGGAACCGCAGGACCGAGACGATGCCCCGGCCGCAGCTGCGGGAGTGGCAGTGGCGCAAGCTGCAGGTCGCCCTGCAGCACGCCCAGCGCTCGGAGTTCTGGAGTGAGCGGATCCCGGCGGGCATCGGCTCGCTCGACGACTACTTCGCGCGGATGCCGCTGACGTACAAGAAGGATCTCATCGCCGCGCAGGAGGTGGCGCCGCCGTACGGGACGCTGCCGTCGACCGACCCGGCGCTGGCGATCCGGCACCACCAGACCAGCGGCACCAGCGGCAACCCGCCGGTCCGCTCGTTCGACACGATCCGCGACTGGACCTGGTGCGCGGACGTGTACGCCACGGCGCTGTACGCGCTCGGGGTCCGCGAGCACCACCGCGGCATGGTCGCGTTCGGCTACGGCATGTTCGTCGGGTTCTGGGGCATGCACTACGCCCTGGAGCGGATCGGGGCCACGGTCATCCCGGCCGGCGGCTTCGACTCGCAGGCCCGGATCAAGCTGATGATCGACCAGCGGGTGTCGGTGCTGGGCTGCACCCCCAGCTACGCGCTGCGGCTGATCGAGACGGCCAAGGAGATGGGCGTCGACCTGCGCCGCGACGCCAACGTGGAGATCATCATGGCGGGCGGCGAGGCCCGGTCGAAGGCGACCACGCAGGCGATCGCGCACGGCTTCGGCGCCGAGGTGTTCAACGCCGCCGGCACCACGGAGCTCGGCACCACCAACATGTTCGAGTGCCGGGCCAACCGCGGCGGCTGCCACAGCATGGAGTCCACCGTCATCGACGAGGTGCTCGACCCCGCGACGTTGCAGCCCGTCGCGTACGGCGAGCAGGGCGTCCGCGTGTCGACCGGGATCGGCCGGGAGGGCATGCAGCTGTTCCGGCACTGGACCGAGGACCTGGTGATCCGCCGGCCGTGGCACGAGTGCGCCTGCGGGCGCAGCTGGGACTGGTTCGACGGCGGCATCCTCGGCCGCGCCGACGACATGCGCAAGATCCGCGGCGTGTCGGTCGAGCCGGTCATGTTCGAGGAGGTGCTGCGCCGCTTCGACGAGGTCGGGGAGTTCCAGACGGTGCTGCGCACCGTCCGCGGGCTCGACACCGTGGTCCTGCGGGTCGAGCCGGTCGGCACGCCGGCAGGCGACCTGGCCGCGCGCATCGCCGACACCGTCAAGCGCGAGTGCAGCATCCGGCCCGATGTCGAGATCGTCGAGCCCGGCAGCCTGCCGCGGTTCGAGCTGAAGGGAGCGAGGTTCCACGATGAGCGGTGAACTGACCGGACCGCAGGAGCAGCAGCTGCTGGAGTGCTACCGGACCCTGCACGGTCTCGCCGAGGTCGACGTGCCGGCGGTGCGGGCCGCGGTGCGCCGCGCCGTCGCCGAGCTCCAGGTCGCCCTGGAGGGGCAGGCGCTCGTGTTCGAGTTCTACTCACACCAGTGGGACGAGGCGGCGCTGCCCGTCGCGGCCTGACCCACCCGCACAACCGTTCGTGCCCCGGCCCGCCTTCGGACCGGGGCACGAACCTTCAGGTGGCACCGGCCGCCGAGGCCGACCGGCCCACCGAGTCCTCAGCGCAGCCTCACCGCAGGGTCCGGGCGAACGTGCGGATGTCCGCGACGAGCGCCTCCGGCTGCTCCAGCGCCGCGAAGTGCCCGCCGTCCGGGTGCTCCGTCCACTGGGTCAGCGTCGGCAGGGCCTTCTCCGCGAAGGTCTTGATCGGGCGGGTCGCGTCGTGCGGGAACACCGCGACGGCCACCGGCATCGCCAGGTTCCACGGGCCGCCCCAGGTCGCCACGAAGTCCCCCGTGGTCGGCGTGGTCTCGTAGTAGATCTGCGCCGACGATCCGGCCGTCGCGGTCAGCCAGTACAGGGTGACGATCGACAGGATCGTGTCCCGGTCGATCACCTCCTCCGGCCGCTCCACCGCGCCGGTCCACTCGTAGAACTTCTCGACGATCCAGGCGAGCTGGCCCACCGGGGAGTCGGTCAGCGCGTACGCCAGGGTCTGCGGCCGGGTCGACTGGATCTTCTGCCAGCCGATGCCGTCCTCGGCGAAGTGCGCGCCGTGGCCGAGCCGCTCCAGGTCGTCGGCGTCCAGCGACGCGACGGCGGCGGGGTCCGGCGGGAAGGTCACGAGCATGTTGATGTGCACCCCGGCGGCGTGCTCCGCGTCGGCGAGGCCGAGCTGCAGCGAGATGACCTTGCCCCAGTCGCCGCCCTGCGCGATGTACTGGTCGTAGCCCAGCGAGCGCATGAGGTCGGCCCACGCGCGGGCGACCCGGGCGACGCTCCAGCCGGGCTGGCCGGTCGGGCCCGAGAAGCCGAACCCGGGGATCGTCGGGATGACCACGTGGAACGCGTCCTCGGCGGTCCCGCCGTGCGCCTCCGGGTCGGTGAGCGGCCCGATGAGGTCGAGGAACTCCAGCACCGACCCCGGCCAGCCGTGGGTCAGGATGATGGGCGTCGCGCCGGCGTGCCGGGACCGCACGTGGACGAAGTGCACCGTGGCGCCGTCGATCTCGGTGACGAACTGCGGGTGCGCGTTGAGCTTCGCCTCCGCGGCCCGCCAGTCGAAGCCGGTCCGCCAGTACTCGGCGAGCTCCTGCAGATACGCCAGCGGGACGCCGCGCGACCAGCCGGGGCCGGGCCCGGCGTCGGGCCACCGGGTGGCGGCCAGCCGGCCGCGCAGGTCGTCCAGCTCGGACTCGGGTATGTCAACCTGGAACGGTCGCATCGGCGCACCACCTCAACTCGGTGTGATCTACTGCTGTTGTCCGTAGCGTCGCACCCGGGCCCCGGACACCCCATCTCCTGTTGTGCCCAGGTGCATCCGGTGCGCACGGCATGAGATGCGCGCCGCCGCGACCTCGGACGACAGTGATGCCATGACGGTGACCCATTCGACCGAGACCGATGTCGCGCCCGATGTGGCGCCGGCGTATCCGCTGCAGCGCGAATGCCCGTACAAGCCGTCGGCCGGCACGGCGAAGCTGCGCGAGCCCGGCCCGATCATCCGGGTCCGGCTGTACAACGGCCGCACCGCCTGGCTGGTGACCGGCCCCGCCGAGGTCCGCGCGCTGCTCGCCGACCCGGCGATGTCGAGCATGGCGACCTGGGATGACTACCCGGTCATCGACGAGAGCCACCTGCACATGCGGGCCAGCAAGGAGATGGCGCAGGAGGTCGAGGGCGGCTTCCCGGAGGTGCTGTTCGGGGTGGACCCGCCGGTGCACACCCGCCAGCGCAAGATGCTGCTGCCGAGCTTCACCAACCGCAAGGTGCAGACGCTGCGCCCGATCATCCAGCGCATCGTCGACGAGCGCCTCGACGCGATGCTCGCCAAGCCCCAGCCGGCGGACTTCCTCGCCGACTTCGCCGCGCCGGTGCCGATGATGGTGGTGTGCCTGTTCCTGGGCGTGCCCTACGCCGAGCGGGACTTCTTCGAAGGGCCCATGCACGACCTGGTGGTGCCGGAGAAGGCCGAGGCGGCGTGGGAGGAGTTCACCGTCTACCTGGAGCGGCTCGTCGACAAGAAGATGACCGAGCCCGGCGAGGGCCTCATCGACGACCTCATCGCGAGCCACGTGCGCAGCGGCGAGCTGTCCCGCGACGAGCTGGTCGCGTTCGCGATGGCCATCCTCATGGCCGGGACGGTCACGACCACCAGCGCCATCGCGCTCGGCACGCTCGCCCTGCTCGACCACGAGGGCCAGTACGAGGCGCTGGTCGCCGACCCGAGCCTGGTCCCGGGGGCGATCGAGGAGATCCTGCGCACGGTCAACCTCGTCGAGCAGCTGTCGCGGGTCGCGACCGCCGACGTCGAGATCGGCGGCGTCACCATCAAGGCCGGTGACGGCATCCTGCTCAGCTGCGCCGCGGCCAACCTCGACCCGAGCGTCACCTCGCACCCCGACGAGTTCGACATCACCCGCCCGCCGACCGGCGCCCTCGCCTTCAGCTACGGGCTGCACCACTGCATGGGGCACAACCTGGCGCGCCTGGAGCTCGAGGTGGTCCTGCGGACCCTCGCCGACCGCGTGCCGAAGCTGCGCCCGGCGGTGCCGACGGCCGAGATCCCCTGGTACTTCGACTTCACCGTCTCGCGCCTGACGTCCTTCCCCGTCACCTGGTAAGGGGCCGGCGCGATGGAGTCCCAGCCCGCCACCGGGCCCGCCACGGAGCCAGCCACGGAAGACCCGGCCGGCGACGCCCGCGTGACCCGGCCGTTCACCGGCGACGAGTACGTCGAGTCGCTGCGTGACGGCCGGGAGGTGTACCTGTACGGCGAACGCGTCGCCGACGTGACCAGGCATCCCGCGTTCCGCAACCCGGTCCGGATGACGGCGCGGCTCTACGACGCCCTGCACGACCCGGCGACGCACGACGTGCTCACCGCGCCGACCGACACCGGCAGCCGGGGCTACACCCACCGCTTCTTCCGCACGCCGCGCAGCGCCGAGGACCTCGTCGCCGACCAGCAGGCGATCGCGGCGTGGGCCAGGCTCAGCTACGGCTGGATGGGCCGCAGCCCCGACTACAAGGCGTCGTTCCTCGGCACCCTCGGCGCCAACGCCGACTACTACGAGCCGTTCGGCGACAACGCCCGGCGCTGGTACCGCGAGTCGCAGGAGAAGGTCCTGTACTGGAACCACGCGATCGTGCACCCGCCGGTCGACCGGTCCCGCCCGCCGGACGAGGTCGAGGACGTCTTCGTGCACGTGGAGCGGGAGACCGACGCCGGCCTCGTGGTGTCCGGCGCGAAGGTGGTCGCGACCGCGTCGGCGCTGACGCACTACAACTTCCTCGCGCACTACGGGGTGCCGGTGCGCAAGAAGGAGTTCGCGCTCATCGCGACGGTGCCGATGGACGCGCCCGGCATGAAGCTGCTGTGCCGCCCGTCCTACGCGGCGACGGCCGCGGTGATGGGCAGCCCGTTCGACTACCCGCTGTCCTCCCGTCTCGACGAGAACGACACGATCCTGGTCCTGGACAAGGTCCTCATCCCGTGGGAGAACGTGTTCGTCTACGGCGACCTCGGCAAGGTCCAGATGTTCTCCGGCCAGTCCGGGTTCACCGAACGCTTCACGTTCCACGGCTGCACCCGCCTGGCGGTCAAGCTCGAGTTCCTCGCCGGCCTGCTGCTCAAGGCCGTCGAGATCACCGGCACCGACAGCTTCCGCGGCGTGCAGAGCCGCCTCGGCGAGGTCCTCGCCTGGCGCAACCTCTTCTGGGGGCTGTCGGACGCCGCCGCCCGCAACCCGGTGCCGTGGAAGGACGGCGCGGTGCAGCCGAATCCCCAGTACGGCATGGCGTACCGCTGGTTCATGCAGATCGGCTACCCGCGCATCCGCGAGATCGCGCTGCAGGACATCGCCAGCGGGCTCATCTACGTCAACTCCAGCGCCGAGGACTTCAAGAACCCGGCCGTGCGCCCCTACCTGGACAAGTACCTGCGCGGCTCGAAGGGCGTCGACGCCGTCGACCGGGTGAAGGTCATGAAGCTGCTGTGGGACGCGTTCGGCTCCGAGTTCGGCGGCCGGCACGAGCTCTACGAGCGCAACTACTCCGGCAACCACGAGAACACCAGGGTGGAGCTGCTCAACGGGCAGATCGCCGGCGGCCAGACCGAGCAGTACAAGGCCTTCGCCGACGCCTGCCTGCGCGAGTACGACCTCGACGGCTGGACCGCGCCGGACCTCGCCTCCTTCGACGAGCTGCGCAAGCTCTCCTACGGCGGCCTCAACATCTGATCCTCCTCCCGCGCCCCGCCCCTCATCCTCCGAGGGGCGGGGCGTTCTCGTGTGCGGAAATTGGGAAGCGGACATTCCTCATCAACAATTACCACACAGCGTGACGAGATAACTACGAGAGCATTTTGAAAGAAGCTGGAGCATCGCTGGAGTGCCAGTATTGAACCAGCAGAGAAATGGACGGAGGTGAATAGAATGAAGAAGATCGAGGTTCGCAAGCTGGAGGAGATCAAGACCAGCGCCAACATCACCGCGAACGCCGCGTGCCCCGGCACGGACCCCGTCTGAACAGGACGGTAACGGCATCAAACCAAGTGGGGGACCGGGAACGTTCCGGTTCCCCACTATTGGTGTGCTGAAAAGTAATCGCACGATTGGAGTGACCAGTGACCCAGCTCCGCGCCCCCTACAACGCCGACACGACCGTCGCCGTCCTGCCGTTCCAGCGCCGCCCGGAAGGGGACGAGATCGTCATCGGCGACCCGTCCCGCGGCGCGTTTCTCGCACTGCCGAAAGACGGCGTCGACCTGCTCGACTGGCTCGCCGCCGGCGACACGGTCGGCGAGGCGGCCCGCCGCTACGAGTCCCGCTACCACGAGACCCCGGACATGGAGGACTTCCTCGCCGTCATGACCACCGAGGGATTCATCGAGGGGTTCATCGCCGGCGACCGCCCGCGGGAGGAGCCGCACCACCACGGGCCGAAGGGGCGCCGGCTGCGCAAGGTCAGCCTCGACTGGATCTCACCGGCCGTCGCCCGGCGGCTGACCAGCGCGCCGGTCCTGGCGGCCTGCCTGCTGCTCATCGGCGGGGCGACGGCGATCATGCTGGCCGACCTGTCGCTGTTCCCGAGCACCGACGTGCTGCTGTACCCGCACGGCAACTTCGCCGTGCTGAGCCTCACCGTGCTCGCGCTCACCCTCGGCGCCACGTTCCTGCACGAGCTCGCGCACGCGACCGTCGCCCGCGCCGCCGGCGTGCCCGTGACGCTCGGCATCAGCAACCTGATGTACGTGATGGTGGCCCAGACCGACATCAGCGGGCTGCGGATGGCCTCGAAGGGCCGGCTGTTCCTGGCCTTCCTCGCCGGGTCGATCGTCGACCTGGTCTCCGCGTCGCTGCTGGTGCTGACCCTGTTCGCGGACCGGCACGGGGTCATCGCGATGGCGCCCGTCGGGCGCGAGTTCGTCGGCGCGCTGCTGCTGAGCTACGTCTTCCGGGTCTTCTTCCAGTGCTTCTTCTACCTGCGCACCGACCTGTACTACCTGGTGTCCACCGCGCTCAACTGCCGCAACCTCATGTCGGACACCGAGACGATGCTGCGCAACGGCGTCCTGCGGCTCATCGGCAAGCGCGCGCACGTGACCGACCAGTCCGGGATCTCCCGGCGCGAGCGCACCGCGATCCGCACCTACTCGGTCTTCTACATCGTCGGCCGCGGCTTCGCCGTCATGACGCTGCTGACCGTCTTCGTGCCCATCATGGCCACCGTCGTCACCGAGTTCATCACCTGGACGTCCGGCGGGCGGAGCCACCTCACACCGCTCGACTTCGCGCTGATCCTGGTGCTGATGCTGGGGGTGTACGGCGTGGGCGTCGTCATGTGGGTCCGCGGCCTCATCCGCGGCCTGGTGAAGTTCGGCAGGACCGTCCGGGCATGAACGAGGGCCGCTGCGGGATCCGCAGCGGCCCTCGTCTGTGTGTTCAGCCCCGCTCGACCTCGGTCCGCAGCACCTCGCGGAGCCGCGTCATGATGTCCACGACGGTCGACTCGTCGAACATGTCGGTGTAGCCGACCCGCCCGCCGATGCCGCCCGCCGGGTGCAGCTCCGCGGAGACGAGCATCCCGTCGGGGATCTGCGACCCGGCCGCCGAGCTGATCGTGCGCCGGCGGATCGCCGCGAAGCGCAGGTCGGCGACCTGGTCCTCGCCGCGCATGAAGGGCGACTGGATGACCTGGAAGACCACGGGCGCGGCCCGGGGCGTGACGACCGAGGCCATCAGCTCCGGCGCCTCCCCGGCCAGCTGCAGGAACGGCAGCTCGTGCCGGTACGCGGCGAGGCAGGAGCGGCGGACCGCGCCGACCGCGTCGGTGAACGTCTCGCAGCCGGACAGGTCGACCCGCAGCGGGGTGAAGTTGTAGAACGTGCCGATGACGTCGGCGGTCCACGCCGGCCCGCGGCCCGGCATGAACGTCGGCACCACCAGGTCGGTCTCGCCGGTCCGCTCGCGCAGCACCGTCAGGAACGCCGCCATCAGCACCATGAACGGGGAGCTGCGGCTGGTCCGCGCGAACTCCTGCACCGCCGTGTCGAGCTCGTCGGAGAACATGTACCGGTGCCAGCCGGTGGTGTACGCGCCGGTGGCCCGGGGCCGGTCGTTGGCCAGCGGGGTCATCCGCGCGCCCGCCAGCTCCTCCCGCCAGAACGCCCGCGCCGCCCGCGACTGGGCGTCGTCGGCGTGCTCGAGCTGGTGGGCGACGAACTCGCGGTACTGGCGAGCCGGCGGCAGGTCGACCGGCCGGCCCTCCTTGCGGGCGGCGTAGAACGCGGCGAGGTCCCGCATCACCAGGTGCACCGAGTAGCCGTCCACCGCGGTGTGGTGCGCCATGTAGGCCAGCACCGAGTCCTTGGCGTCGAAGCGGCCCAGGTACACCCGAAGCCCCGGGATCTCGTCGATGCCGAGCCCGTCGTCCTCCTCGATGGCGTTGATGAACGCCTCGGCGACGGCGTCACGGTCCTCGGCCGAGGGGTCCAGGTCGCTGATCACCAGCCGCGGCGCCGACGGCGGGTGGATCTCCTGGTGCGGGTCCTCGGGGTCGAGCACCAGCCTGGTGCGCAGCGTCTCGTGCCGGGCGACCACGTCGTGCATCGCACCGTGCAGCGTGTCGAGGTCGATCTCGCCCTCGACCCGCCACCCGGCCACGACGGTGAAGCGGGGGCCGAACGGGCCCCATCCCCCACCGCCGTCCATGAGGCGCAGGAAGTCCAGCTGCAGCGACAGCGGCGCGCGCTCGACGCCGCTCCCGCCGGTGGAGATGTCGGTCATCGTCACGCCTCCTTCGGCGTCGGGAGCGTCCAGTGCATGCCGTCCGCCGACGGCACCAGCCCGCCGTCGCGGACGGGCGGCGTGGGGCGGTCGCTGCGGCCGAGCGCCGCCTGGATCTGGATCTGGTGGCCCTCCTTGACGATCGACCGGACCAGCGAGGTGTTGAGGATCTCCTGGTTGCCCGCACCCTCGACCCTGCGGTCGATCGCCGCGGACAGCTCCTGCGCCGCCTCCGCCCGTGCGGTGTACGTCTCGGGGTCGACGAGCGCGCCCTCCTGCGAGGCGCCGCCGCCGACGAGGTTGACGAACGACTCCGCCGCCGGCGTCGTCTCGGCCGTCACCTTCTTCGCCTTCCAGAAGTACGACTCCTCGTCCTGGTGCATGTCGTAGAAGGCGACCAGGAAGTCGTGGAACCGGCTGTACTCGGCGCGGTACCGGTGCTCGAACTCGCTGAAGACGGTCTCCTCGGGGATGTCCGTCCCCTCGGCCAGCGCCGTGTTCAGCGACCTGGCGGCGAGCAGCGCGCCGTACGTCGCCAGGTGCACGCCCTGGGAGAAGACCGGGTCGATGAAGCACGCCGCGTCGCCGGCGAGCACCAGGCCCGGCTTCCAGAAGCGCTCCTGGAGGTAGGAGTAGTCCTTGCGGACCCGGATGTCGCCGTAGACCCCGGTCGTGACGCGGGTCGCGTCGGACAGCATGTCCGCGATGAGCGGGCACTGCTCGATCAGCCCGAGCAGCGCCCTCTCCTTGTCGCCCTGGACGCGCTCCAGCTCCTCCGGCAGCAGCACCGCGCCGACACTGGTCAGGGTGTCGCTGAGCGGGATGTACCAGAACCAGCCGGCCTCGAAGGCGACCGCGAGGATGTTGCCCGAGTACGGCGGGTCGAGGCGCTTGCCGCCCTCGAAGTAGCCGAACAGCGCCAGGTTGCGGAAGAAGTCGGAGTAGACCCGCTTGCCGCCGCTGTGACCGTGGATCCGGCTGGTGTTGCCGGAGGCGTCCACGACGTACCGGCTGCGCACCTCGTGGCGCTCGCCGGCGGCGTCGGTGTAGCGCACCCCGCAGGCCCGGCCGTCCTCCTCGATGACGTCGACGACCGTCGACTCCTCCCGCACCTCGACGCCCTTGGCCCGGGCGTTGTCGAGCAGGATCTTGTCGAACTTCATCCGCTCGACCTGGTAGCCGGTGGAGGAGTCGCCGGCGAAGTTCTGCGACAGCGAGAAGTCGAACGTCCACGGCTCCGGGTTGCTGCCCCAGCGGAACGTCCCGCCGTGCTTGATCGGGAAGCCGGCCGCGGCCAGCTCCTCGGTCACCCCGAGCAGCTTGCAGATGCCGTGCACGGTCGAGGGCAGCAGCGACTCGCCGATCTGGTACCGGGGGAACCGCTCCCGCTCCAGCACGAGCACGCGGTGACCCTGCTGCGCCACCAGGGTGGAAACCGTGGAGCCGCACGGCCCACCGCCGACCACCACGACGTCGAAGGTTTCTGAGGTCATCTTCCGGTGCCCCTTTCTAGCGCAGCTCGACGTCGGCGGACGCGACCGCGGCGACGAACTCGCCACGGGCCAGCGCCGCGGCGACCGTCTCGATGTCGTCGGACATGTAGCGGTCGTGGTCCAGGGTCGGCACCAGCGAGCGGATGTGGTCGTAGGTCGCCTTCGCCGCGGGGCTGAGCCCGTCGTAGCGCTTGGAGATGTCGACCGCCTGCGCCGCCGCGAGGTACTCCACGGCCAGGATCTTCTCGTTGTTCTGCAGCACCCGGCGGGCGTTGCGGGCGGAGATCAGGCCCATGCTGACGACGTCCTGGTTGTCGCCGTTGGACGGCACGCTCTGCGTGCTGGCGGGGCCGATGGTGCGGTTCTCGGCGATGAGCGCGGTCGCCGGGTACTGCGCGCCCGCGAAGCCGCTGTTGAGCCCCGGGTCGCCGGCGACCAGGAACTCCGGCAGGCCGTAGGACAGGTGCCGGTTGAACAGCCGGTTGGACTGCCGCTCGGACAGCACCCCGAGCTGGGTGAGCGCGATCGTGACGAAGTCCATCACGAACGCGATCGGCTGGCCGTGGAAGTTGGCGCCGTGGAAGATCTCCTGGCCCTCGAAGAACAACGGGTTGTCGTTCGCCGAGTTCAGCTCGATGTCCAGCTTGTTCGTCGCGTGGTACAGGGTGTCGCGCACCGAGCCGAGGATCTGCGGGATCGCCCGCAGCGAGTACGCCTTCTGCAGGTAGATCTTCGTGCGCTGCACCCCGTCGGTGTGCAGCTTGCCCTCGCCGGCGGCCTTCTCGCCCGCGTCGGCGACCTGGCGGCGCAGGTCGGCGTGCTCGACGGTGAGCCGGCTGCCGGCCATCAGCGCGCGCATGTTGGCGGCCGTGTCGATCTGCCCCTGGTGCGGGCGGGCGATGTCGTGCCCGGCCGGCAGGAAGGGGCTCGTGGAGCCCTGCAGCGTCTCGATGACCAGCGCGGTCACCAGCTCGTGCTGGCGCACCTGGGTCATCGCCCGGCCCACGACGAGCGCGCCGAGGCCGGTCATGCCGGAGGTGCCGTTGATGAGCGCGAGGCCCTCCTTGAACTGCAGCTGCAGCGGCTCGATCCCGCGCTCGCGCAGGACCGGCCCGGTCGGGACCTTCTTGCCGTCCTGCAGCAGGTAGCCCTCGCCGATGACGGTGCTCGCGATGTGCGACAGCGTCGCCAGGTCGCCGCTGGCGCCGAGCGAGCCGATCTCCGGGATCGCCGGCGTGAGGCCGAGGTTGAGGTACAGCGCGAGCCGCTCCAGCACGTCGGGGCGCACCGCGGAGTAGCCCTTGGCGAGGGCGTTGAGCCGGGCGGAGAGGATGGCGCGGGCCTCGTCCTCGGCGAACAGCGGGCCGACGCCGGCGCTGTGGCTGCGCACCAGGTTGGTCTGCAGCTCGGTCTCGTTCGAGGTCGACACCAGCATGTAGATCATCTCGCCGTAGCCGGTGGTCACCCCGTAGATGGGGATCTCCTGCGCGACGATGTCCTCGAACATCTTGCGGCTCTTGGTGGCCCGCTCCAGCGACGAGGTGGCGACCTGGACCGGCGCGTGCTCCTCGGCGACCCGCCTGACACCCGGGATGTCGAGGGTCTCGCCGTCGAACACGACGGCCTGTTCAGTCTGCTGATTCAACGCACTCTCCTTCGGTTCGGTGTGGCCGCGGCGGCAGGTGCCCGGCCGCGACGTCCTGGCGGGCGCCAGCGGCCACGATCGCGGTGGCCAGTCCGGTCAGCGTGGGATTGGTGAGGCACTGTTGCAGCGGCACGTCGGCGCCGAACCGCTTGCGGATCAGCCCGGCGAGCCGCAGCGCGTCCAGGGAGCCGGCGCCGGCGGCGGTGAACGACGCCCCGGGGCCGGCGGGCGGCGCCCCGAGCACGTCCTGCCACAGCTGCGCCACCGCGGTCTCCGCCCAGGTCCACGGGCGGTCCGCGGTTGCTTCCCGGCCACCCTGCCCTTGCCGGGCGGGCAGCCGGGACCGGTCGACCTTGCCGGCGACGTTGCGCGGCAGGGGGCCGGTCATCGGTTCGAACTGCACCAGCACGAGCGCGGCGCCGAAGCGCCGGCGCAGGTGCGCGCGCCAGGCGGCGACGGCCGGGTCCGCCCCGGGCGCCGGCACCACGTGGGCGACCAGGCCGACGACGAGGCCGTCGCCGTCGGTGGCCGGCACGACCGCGCACTCGGCCACCGACTCGTGCTGGGCCAGGGCCTCCTCGACCTCGGCCACCTCGATCCGGTTGCCGAGCAGCTTCACCTGGAAGTCCTTGCGGCCGCGGAACTCCAGCCGCCCGTCGTGCCGGCGCCGGGCGAGGTCGCCGGTCCGGTACACCCCGGTCCCGGGATCCATCCCCTCCAGCGGGCGGAACGCCGGGCCCGGCGGCAGGCCGACATAGCCGTCCGCCACGTACGGGCTGCGGATCACGACCTCGCCGGTGACGCCGTCCGGGCAGGGCCGGTCGGCCTCGTCGAGCACCAGCACCTCGCGGCCGGGGATGGCCCGCCCGATCGGGGCCATGCCGCGGACCGGCGCGTCGATCGCCGCCCACGTCGCCGCGACCGTCTCCGTCGGTCCGTACACATTGGACAGACGCAGCCCGGGCAGCGCGGCGCGCAGCCCGTCGGCGAGGGCGGCCGGCAGCGCCTCGCCCATAAGCACCAGGTGCCGCAGCGCCCCGAGCCGCCCGGCCGCGGCGGTCATCGGCGCCAGCAGCTCCTTGGCGAAGCTCGGCACCGTCTGCAGGAACGTGATCCGCTCGGTGGCGAGCCAGTCGGTGAACCGTTCGGGGTGCACGCGGACCCGCTGCGGCACGGGGCACAGGGTGGCGCCGGCGGTCAGCGTGGCGAACGCCTCGTAGAGGCTCGGGTCGTGCTCCGGGGCCACCCAGTGCGCGACCCGGGCGCCGGGGCGCAGGTCGAACGTCGTGGCCATCCACGCGGCGAACTGCGCGAACGCGCCGTGGGTCTGCGCGATGCCCTTCGGCTTGCCGGTGGAGCCCGACGTGTAGGCGACGTAGGCGATCGCCTCCCGCCGTACCACCGGCGCGGCGGGGGCGCCGGGCGGCGGGTCCGCCGTCAGGGATCCGACGTCCAGGACGAGGCCGTGGATCTCGGCGCGGTACCAGCCGGCGAGGGCGTCGGTCTCGGCGCCGCCGTCGACCAGCAGGCACGCGGGGCGCAGCTCGCGCAGCGCGGTGCGGCCGCGTTCGCCCGCGTCGCCGGTCCCGAACCACAGCAGGTGCCCTCCGGCGCGCAGCGCGGCGAGCGACGCGACGATCTGGCGCGGGCCGGGCGCCATGCGCACCGCGACGGCGCGCCCGCCGGCGCCGGCCGCGCGCAGGTGCGCCGCGACGACGGCGACGGAGCGCTCCAGGTCGCCGTACCCGAGGGACGAGCCCTCGGTGGCGACCGCGACCGTGGCCGGAGTGCGGTCCGAGACGGCGCGCACCGCCTCGTGCACGAGCGGCGCGTCCGCGAACCGGTCGGCCGGGGCCGGTCCGCCGGGCACCGCCGCCGGACCGGCCACCGCAAGCGAGTCTGACGCGGCCGGCGAGGCGAGCGGGCCGGGCGTCGCGGCGTCCATCGGCAGGGTCGCGGCATCGGCGTCGGGGTCCGTGATCGCGGCCAGCAGCAGGGTCCGCAGCTGCTCGAGCACGGCGGCCGCGGCGGGCCGCTGCTCCTCGCCGCGGAAGCCGAGCGTGCCGGCGAGCCCGGCGGCCGGGTCGACGGTCGCGGTCAGCGTCAGGTCGCACGTCGCCCAGCCGGTGTCCGCCGGCGCGGGGCGAACCTCGGCGCCGGGCAGGCGCAGCACCGCCTCCGGTGCCTCCCGCACGACCAGGACCGCGTCGCACAGCGGCACGGGACGGGCGTCGCCGTAGGCGTCCAGGGCCCGCAGCAGCTCGCCGTAGGGCAGCTCGCGGTGCGCCAGGCAGGCGTCCGTGGTGGCGGCGGCGCGCAGGACCCGCGCCCGGAAGGTGTCCGCGCCGGCCAGGTCGCCGGGGAGCACGAGCAGGTTGTCGAACGCGCCGGCGACCCGCGGGGCGCCGGCGGGGCGGACACTGACCGGGGTGCCGACCGTGACCAGGTCGCCGCCGTCGTAGCGGCACAGCAGCGACTGCAGCGCCGCGAGGAGCACGGCGAACGGGGTGGTGCCGGTGTCGCGGGCGAACCCCGTGACCGCGGCCGCGGCCTCCGGCCCCCAGTCGAAGCCGGCGGCGCCGCCCGGCACGACCGGGGTGGTGTCGCGGTCCGGGCCGAGCGGGTGGCTCACCGGCGGCGTGGGCCGGGCCGTGCCCTGCCACCAGCGCAGCAGCTCGGCGTCCCGGCGGGGATCGGGGCCGGTGGACGGCGCCGTCGGCGCGGGCGGCACCAGGCCGGCGCAGCGCTGCGACAGCTCCTCGACGACGAGGTCCATCGTGTCGTCGTCGGCGACCGTACGGTGCAGCACGACCGTCACACGGTGCCGGTCCGGCCCGGTGCGCGTCAGGGTCAGGCGGGCCGGAAGTCCCTCCCAGGCAGGCGTTGCGGGCGCGTCGAGCACCGCGAACGAGGCGGGGTCGGCGGCCGCGGTCACCGGTACCGGCGACGCATCGACATCGGTCACAGTAGTGCGCAACGGCTCGTGCGCGGACAACACCGCGAGCCAGGCCGCGCGCAGCGCGTCGACGTCCACGGGGCCGCTCACATCGAAGCCGCGGCAGACGCGCGGCGCGGCGGTGCCCGGCGCGAGGTGCTCCAGCACCCACCAGCGGGCAGGCGATCCGTTCATCGCGTCCTCCTTACGACGGACGAATCGTCACACGCAGCGGACATCGATTGCTTCTCAAGGAATGCGGCGCACACAGCGCATTTCGAAGGATGCGCGTCGATGGCCGCGGTGCCGACGATGAGCGGGGAGTCACCTGCCTGGAAGGAGCACGTCCCATGGTGCAGAACACTGGCGCGGCAGATCCGTCCGTCGTCGAGCAGCGCGTCGAAGAGGTGTGGCGGGACGTTCTCGGCATGCCCGAGGGCGGGCAGCACCTGACCTTCTTCGAGCTGCACGGCCAGTCCATCTCGGCGGTCCGCATCGTCGGCCGGCTGGAGGACGAGCTCGGCGTCACCGTCGACTTCGGGCTGCTGTTCGAGGACCCGGACCTGGCCACGTTCACGAAGGCCGTCGTCGCGCTGACGAGCTGAGCGGCGTCCACAAGCGACAGACGCGGACGGCAACACGAAACGGCGTGCACACCCCGGGGTGTGCACGCCGTTCGTCGTCCCGCTACCGCTTGCGCGCGATCGTCAGACCGTCGGCGAGCGGCAGCATCACGGCGTCGAGGCGCTCGTCGGCGGCGAGCGCGGCGTTGAAGGCGCGCAGGGTCTCGGCGCACCGCCGCTGCGCGGGGGTGTCGGCCCGGGAGGGGTCGACGACCCAGCCGTCGAGCAGCACGTTGTCGGCGACGAGCAGCCCGCCCGGGCGCAGCAGCGGCACCGCGAGCGCGTGGTAGCGGGGGTAGCTCATCTTGTCCGCGTCGACGAAGACGAGGTCGACGCTGCCGGGCTCGAACCCGGCGAGGGTCCGCCCGGCGGCGCCGAGCCGGAAGTCGATGCGGTCCGCGACCCCGGCCTTCTCCCAGTGTTCGCGCGCCAGGGGCAGCCACCGGTCGGACACGTCGCAGGTGACGACCCGGCCGCCGGCGCCGACACCTTCGGCGAGGGCGAGCGCGGACAGCCCGGTGAAGGTGCCGATGTCGACGGCCAGCCGCGCCGGCACCAGCCGGGCGAGCATCGTCAGCAGCGTCGTCTGCGCGGCGGTCGCCATCATCCCGGCCTCGTCGCCGAGCTCGCCGGCGCGGGCGATGAGCCCCGTGACGGCCTGCCCCGGCGGTGTCGTGCAGGCCGCCACGTAGTCGCCGACGTCCTGACCGGCGAGCAGATGCTTGGTGTCCTGGATCCCGGTGGTCATGCCAACCATCGTCCGGCGCCCATGTCCACGGCCGCATCCTTGCTCGTGCGGTCCTTTGTGGACGCTACTCGTCCGTTCGTCGCTCCACAGTGGACTGTGACGGACCGGACGGCGAGGCGTTGACCGGGGTGAGGCCGCTCCACGTGTCGTGGTCGATCTCGCGCAGGCGCTCGTCCTCGGTGCCGGCGATGCGGTTCATGGCGTGCCGCAGCAGCGGCGGCGCGACGACCGACGTGACGATCGCGACCAGCACGATCACCGTGTAGCCGGCGGTGTCGAGCACCTTGAGGCGCAGCCCGGTCAGCGCCACGATCACCTCGATGACGCCGCGGGAGTTCATCCCGGCGCCGAGGGCGAGGGCCTCCCAGCGGGTGAGCTTCCGCAGCCGGGCACCGAGGTACGCGCCGACGAACTTGCCCACGATCGCCACCGCCAGCACCACCGCGGCCGTCAGGGCCACCTGCGGGCGGGCCAGCGCCGTCAGGTCCATCCGCAGCCCCGCGGTGGCCAGGAACAGCGGGGCCAGGACCCCGGTGACGACGGTGCGCAGCCCGGCCAGCTTCGGCTGGGCGGTGCGGGCGCCGGTGATCAGCAGGCCGGCCACGAACGCCCCGAAGACCGGCTCCATGCCCAGGGCGAGGGTGGTCGCGGCGCCGAACAGCACGAGGATGACCGCCGTCGCGACCGTCGGGGTGTCCGCGGGCCGGTCCGCGACGGCCGTCATCACCTTGCGCACCATCACCCGGCCGAGGGTGGCGGCGAAGAGGAGGAAGCCCACCAGGTACAGCACCGAGGCCGTCACGGTGCCGGCACTGACCCCGGCCGTCGCGGCCGCCGCGACCACCGACAGCAGCAGCCAGCCGAGGGCGTCGTCGATGAACGCGGCGGCGAGCGTGAGCTGCCCGATGTTGCGGTGCAGCAGGCGCATGTCGGTGAGGGTCTTGGCGATCACCGGGATCGCCGACACGCACATCGCGACGCCGAGGAACAGCGCGAACACGGTGCGGTCGCCGGGGCCGCCCGGCACGACGGGCACCGGCAGCACGTACCCGAGCGCGATGCCGGCGGCGAGCGGGAGCAGCAGCCCGCCGAGGCTGACGGTGACCGCCGTGGCACGGACCCGCCGCAGCAGCGACGGGTCCAGGTGCGTGCCGGTGACGGCGACGAGCAGCAGCACGCCGACCTGACCGACGGCGTCGATGACGTGCATCTGCTCCGGCGAGCCGGTGAAGAGCCGCTCGGTGACGCCCGGCGCGAGGTGGCCGAGCACCGACGGGCCGATGAGGACGCCGGCCGTGAGCTCACCGACCACGGCCGGCATCCGGCACCGCTCGGCGAGCCGGCCGAGCAGCCACGCGGTCAGCAGCAGCACCCCCAGCCCGACGATGAACCCCACCATCACGTGCGAGGTCAGGGGGGCGACGAAGGTCACGGCGCCTGCCCTACTTGCGCACGCCGGCGAACAGGCCGGGGGCGTTGTGCGGGTCGGTGCCGAGCCGCCACGGGATGTCGAGGAACTCCACCGCGCAGCCCGCCTTCTCGAACGCGGCGGTGTACTCCTCGCGGGTGAAGAGGTTCATGTAGAAGTAGTCGGTCCACTCCTTGATGCCGCCCTCGGACGTGGCGACGGTGAAGCGGATCTCGACCCGGGTGGCGAGGCCCTCGCGGGTCGAGTGGGTGACCCGGGAGATGACCCGGCCGGGCTCGCGGACCAGGTGCCCGCCGACGTAGCCGTCGAGGAACTGCTCGGGGAACCAGCCGGGCTCCACGATCAGGACCCCGCCGGGCGCCACGTGCGCGGCCATCCGGGCGATCGCGGTGTCGAGCTCGGCGGTGGAGGCCATGCAGGCGACCGAGTTGCCGAGGCACACGACCGCGTCGAACGTGCGGCCGAGGTCGAAATCGCGCATGTCGCCGGCGTGCACCGCGACGCCGGGCAGCTTGCGCTGGGCGACGACGCGCATCGCGGGGGCCAGCTCGACGCCCTCGACGTGCTCGAACAGCTGGGCGTAGCGCACCAGGTGCGAGCCGGTGCCGCTGGCGACGTCGAGCAGGGTGGCGGCGCCGGGGTGGCGGGCGCGCACGTGCGCGGCGATGTCGTCGGCCTCGGCCTCGAAGCTCTTGCCGCGGCTGCGGAAGACGAGATCGTAGATCTCGGTGTGGTCCTGACTCCACCCGGCGTGGGTCTGCGTCCGGTCCTGCTCGAATGCCATTGCAACCTCCGTGGATGAGCGGATCTGCACCTATTCTTCGATTCCGGGGTCACGCTGGCTTCCGCTGCTGTGCGGACCTGGGCCTCACGGTTTGGCGTTGTTCGGCATGTGTACGACGCGCAGGAACGACCGCAGCCGCCACGGACGCGGTCCGCCGACCACCACGTCCCGGCCGGCGGCGGCGCGCAGGGCGCTGATGCGGCCGAAGAGCATGAGGTTGAAGCGCGCCGGGCGGAAGGTGAGGCTGACGTCGTAGGGGTCGCCGGGCGGCGCCACGCTGACTCGGCCCTCGTGCAGCTGCAGGATGGCCGTCGGGGTGTGCACCGAGCGGAACTCGACGGCGATGCGGTGCCGGGGCATGCGGACCGACTCGTTGAGCAGCGCGCCGTACGAGTTGCGGATCATGTCGACGAGGAACAGCTCGAAGAAAAGGGCGGCGTCGGCGTCGGGCATCGGCCACGGCAGCCGGGCCGCGCGCGCCATGTCCCAGCCGTGCACCAGCATCTCGTTGACGAGGTGGGCGAGCACGCCGGCGACGGTGACCTGGGCGTCGCCCAGCCACGTGACGGTCGAGGCCGGGTCGGCGTCGCGGGTGACGAGCAGGATGCGCTCGATCGCGGTGCGCAGCTCGCGCGTGACGACCCTCGGGTCGCGCTCGGTGAGGTGGCGCATGACGTGGGAGTTGGTGTCCGCCACGGTGTCCACGTTAGTGCCGGAGAGCAGCTCGCGCAGGCCCGGCACGGGCGGCGGCGGCGCATCGGGGTCCAGCAGCAGCAGGCACAGCTTGGCGATGGACAGCACGTGGGCGGCGGAGTCGGCGATGGACCACTCCGCGGTCGCCATCGCCGCGGGGTCGGGAGCCCAGTTGACCAGCGACTCGAAGCGCCGGCCCGTGTCCGTGACGGCGGCGCGGGTCTGCTGCCAGCGGTCCTGGAGCACGACGACGGTCATGGGTCACCATCCGCGGAAGTCGTATTCGGGGCCGCGGACGCGACCCCGAGTGCACGAAGGAACGTGAGAGGTCAGGCGTTGTACCACATGGTGGGGAACCATCCGATGCCGAACATCGCCGGCAGGCGGACGTCCCAGTACACGACGTTGAACACGCCGAGCGCGACGAGCAGGCTGCCCGTCACCACGGCGGCCCGCCGCGGGCTCGCGCCGAGCCACGACAGGAAGCGCCCCCGGGTGAGGAGCACGACGACGGCGAATACGGCCGCGACGAAGACGACGTTGCCCACCGACTGCAGCACGAAGGCGAGCGAGCCGTAGAGCGGGTTGTCGGTGTCCGCCGCGTAGTGGAAGAGCTTGTTGAACAACGGGTACGGCCGGCCGATGAGGAAGCCGCCGACGAGGCCGCCGAGGACGACGACGCGGGCGGTGGGCCGGTCGCGGAACAGGTCCGGCAGGACGCCGAGCGCGGCCAGGCCCAGGTAGATCAGGGCGAGACCGATGAGGCCGAAGACGACCGAGGACTGCAGGAGCCGGACCGGCACGTCGCCGACCTTGTCGGTGGACAGCTGCGGCAGCCGGTCGCCGAGCAGGACCCCGACGAAGCCGTACACCGCCGACACCGCCACCATGCCGACGGTGAGCCACCCGAGCGGGCGCAGCAGCCGCCGCAGCGGGCCGCCGCGCTGGCCGGCGCCGGCCTGTGACAGCGGGCCGACGGACGCCGCCATCGCGATGTTGCAGGCGGTGAAGGTGCCGGCGAGCCCGGACACGAACGCGAAGACCAGGCCGGCGGTGGTGCCGGCGATGGCGGTCTTCTTCGCGTCGTGGCCGAGCAGGTTGTTGGCGACGTTGTCGCCGATGACCGAGTCGACGAACTCGTAGGACCAGAGCACCGCCAGCGCGATGCCGGCCAGGATGCTGAACAGGACGACCCGGCCGTTGCGGGCGCGTCGGAGAGCGAGGTGCGGGCCCGGCGTGACGCCGGTCCGCAGCTGGGTGGATGTCACGTACCCTCCACTGTGGACGACAAGGAACGCGGCCGGCGCGGGGACGCCGTTGTCCCCGCGCCGACCGGCGTGGTGCCTCAGGTGGTGATGACGGTCGTCCGGCGGTCCTTCAGCCACTTCGCCCACCAGAACAGGCCGCGGGCGGCACAGACGATGGTGACGGCGAAGAACAGCGTGTAGACCACGTTGGCCAGCAGCAGCGCGCCGTAGACGAACGCGACGCTGGAGCCGAACATGAACTGCGCCTTGCCCGACGTCGGGGTGGTGCCCGGGTCGGTGATCATGTAGTTGGTGAAGAGGATGAACGCGACGCCCGTCATCGGGCCGAGCGCCGCCCACAGCGCGACGTCCCACACGTAGTGCCGGATCAGCGCCTGGATGACGAACGCGCCGACCCAGCCGACGATGAGCGCGACCCGCTTGGTCAGCAGCGAGTTGAGGATCGTGCCCGCGGTGAGGATGACGGTCGGCACCACGATGCGGATCACGTCCGGGACGTGCTCGGTGAAGTGGTACGGCGGCGCCACGTTGACCCAGCCGAACAGCACCAGCGTGACGGTGATGCCGAAGTTCGACGGGTTCATGAAGTGCCGCAGCCGGCCCTTGATCGGGGCGCGGAACAGCACCTTCTGCCCGACGGCCACGACGACGGCGAAGGCGATCGGCCAGTACACGTCGTTGGCGTACAGCAGCATGTTCGCCGCGAGCGCGGTGATGTGCGACGGCAGCAGGAACGTGTACAGGCCCCAGCCGCCGTGGCCGGAGTAGCCGGGGGCGCGCCGCTCCGCCTTCGCCGCGATCCACTCCACGACGAGCTCCGTCGAGTAGCCGATGGCGAGGGAGAACAGCGGCCACGTCCACGGCTGCTCGAAGCCGAGCACGGTGTAGCCGAGGATGTTGAAGATGCTCATGGAGATCGCGAAGTTGCGCAGTGCGAGATACCGCGGGTCGCGCCCGTCGATGCGCGGTGGCGCGCCCGACGGGGTCGACACCGTCACCGTCGCCTTGGTGGGAACCGCTACGGCCGGTGAGACCGGCGCCTCGGTCGGGAGCTTGACGCGGGGCTGCACGTCGGTCATGACGGCTGCACCTCCTGGGCTTGCGTGGTCAACATGAGGGTGTGCTGGCCGGGGCTCAGCTGCAGCGTCTGCATGTGCATGGCACCGGTGTTGTCGAGCCAGCACACCTCGGCCGAGACCGGCTTGCCCTGGTTGGCGCCGAGCCCGAAGTGCTGCTGGAAGCCGCGCTTGCCGGAGTGCCCGCCGCCGCCGTCGAGCTGCGACACCTGGGTGCGGCCGTCGGCGGTGGTGACGCGCACCTGGGCGCCGTAGGCGGGCGCGCCGGGCAGGCCACCGGTCGCGGAGACGCCACCGGTCGCCGGGCGGTACAGGTTGAGGCTGAGGTACTCGCCGCTGCCGGCCTTGGTGTTGCGGTAGTAGGACGGGGCGCCCCACTGCCGGGCGATGGCGAAGTCCTGGGCGCCGTCGCCGTCGACGTCGGCGACCGCGACGCCGCGGCTCGGGATGTCGGACGTCATGCCGAGCTCTTTGGCGACGTTGACGTAGCGGCCGTTGGGCTCCTTGGCCCAGAACGCGAACGGCTGCGAGCCGGCGATGTCGTCACCGGGCTTCGCGTTCGGCCACATCTGCGGCTCCTGCAGCAGCAGGTCGTTGGTCATCGCCAGCTCCTGCAGCCACGACCAGCGGTTGATCTGGCCCTTGACGAAGCCGGTGGTCTGCACCAGCGACAGCCGGCCGCTGTTGTCGAAGTCGGCGGCCTTGGCGTCCCAGCCCCAGCCGACCCAGGCGATGTTCGCCGAGGCGGCCTTGTTCTCGAACGGCGCCCGGCCGTCCTTGAGCGCCGTGGCGGCCTTCGCCGGGTTCGCCGCGGTGTTCTGGTAGTAGAGGTTGCTCTCCTCCAGCCCCCAGCTGGTGGTGATGTTGCTGATGAACATGTCGAACTGCCCGTCGCCGGACAGGTCGCTGAACTCGATCGACATGCCCTTGAAGGAGTCGTGCCCGACGACGAGGGACTTCGGCGTGAAGGCGCCGCGCTCCCCCTCGACGAGGGCGAACTTGATCTGCCCCGGGGTGGAGACGTTGCGGAAGAAGCGGTCCCGGCCGAAGTCGTTGGCGAGGTACAGCTCCGGGCGCAGGTCGCCGTCCAGGTCCGCGGAGCCGGCCCCGAGCGTCCAGCCGGTCGCGGCCGACGGCGGGATCGCCTTCTGCTCCACGTACGTGACGCTGGGCTCGTCGCCGCTGCTGGCGGCCTCCCAGTGCAGCACGTGCGCGCCGCCGGCGTTCTCCGCCCGCGACATCGAGTGGTTCATCTGCACGTTGGGGTCACCCTGCGGGTCGAGCACCTGGGTGTCGGGGAAGTAGTTGAACACGCCGATGTCCACGTGGCCGTCGCCGTCGAAGTCGGCGACGTTCACCGCGTTGGTGTTCCACAGCGGGCCGCCGTAGCCGCCGGCCGCGGTGTTCGACGCGGCGACCAGCTCGGTGGGCCGGAACGCGGCCATCTCCAGCGTGGTGGCACCGGGCTTGTGCATGTACAGCACCGGCGTGCGGCCCCAGTAGTAGACGAGCAGGTCGGTCCAGCCGTCGGCGTTGTAGTCGCCGGGCACGCAGCCCATCGGCGCCATCGTGGCGCTGGTCGGCAGCGGCGCCGGGTTCAGCACGAACGGCGCGTAGGTCGCCCCGCCCTGCGGCGCCGGCGTGACGATCGCCGAGTCGCTGCGGGTGTCGACGAGACACAGGTCGTTGGACCGGCCGTTGCCGTCGATGTCGTTGACCGCGACGGCGGCGCCGACCGAGGAGATCCAGGCCCTGATGTGCTCGTACTTCGGGTTGACCTGACGCACCGTGTGCTGCGGCAGGCCCGGCGGCAGCGCGATCTGCAGCTCGGTGAACGCGTATCGGTTGGCGATGGCGTTGCGTGTCGCCGCCGACGCCTCGGGCAGCTGGGCCGCCACGTACAACGCGGCGACGAGCACCAGGACGAAGGCGCCTGGGATGAGCCGGCGCAGGACGCCGACAGGTTGCGGTGGCACAGTTCCCCCTTGAGGTCGACGGCATGTCGCCCGCGGATGCGCGGCCGGACACCTGCCTGATTGACCGGCGGAGATCCCGCAGGCTGGTCGAGGACCGCCGCTCCCGCGGCTCGATCCATCGAACTATCGCTATCGTTGCGGCGGGCCGCAGCAAAGTCTTCTCGGCAAATGCTCAACGGCGTTCGTCGATCTCTCGCCCTAGCCACGCCCTAGTGGGACGCTATCGGCGCACCCCTTGCGCACAGCGAAACGCCCGCCGGAGCAACAGCTCCGGCGGGCGTCCACATTGGACACTCGGTCAGCGGACGGCGGTCACCGTCATCGGCAGGCCGCCGCGGATGCGCAGCGACAGCATCGGCTCGGGGACCACCCGGTGGCCGGGCACCTTCTCCAGCTTCAGGTCCCGGCACAGCAGCGCGAGCACGAACGCCGCCTCCATCATGCCGAGGTGGTTGCCGACGCAGAACCGCGGCCCGGCGCCGAACGGGATGTACGCGTACCGGGGCCGCTCCGCCGTGCCGGTCGGGCGCTGCGGGTCGAACCGCTCCGGGTCGAAGCGCTCCGGCTCCGGCCAGAAGTCCGGGTGCCGGTGCAGCGTGAACGGGGACACGAGCACGTCGGCGCCGGCCGGCACCCGGTAGCCGCCGACCTCGTCGGCCGCGAGGGCCTTGCGCGGCAGCAGCCACACCGGCGGGTAGAGCCGCATGACCTCCTCGAGGACCATCGAGGTGTACCGCAGCTGGTGCAGGTCCTCGAAGACCGGCAGCCGGTCGCCGAGCACCGCGACGGCCTCCTCGCGCAGCCGCTGCCGCACCTCCGGGTGCTCGCCGATGAGGTACAGCGCCCAGCTGAGCGTGCTAGCGGTCGTCTCGTGCCCGGCGAGCAGCAGCGTGACGAGCTCGTCGCGCAGCCGCTCGCGGCCGACGGCCGGGTCCGGCTCGGCGTCAGCCGAGACGATGAGCCGCGACAGCACGTCGTCGCGGTCCTCGGTGCGGGCCCGCCGGCCGCCGACCAGCTCGTCGACGATCGCCTCCAGGCTCCGGCGGGCCCGGCGGAAGCGCAGCTGCCGGGGCAGCGGCACCCAGGTCGGCACCGCGCTGAGCGTCTCCAGCTCGAACATCGCCTGGTCCTGCACGGCGGCGAACGAGTCACCGATCCCGCCGAACCGGCTGAGGTCGGCGTCCAGCAGCGTCCGGCCGAGCACGCCGAGGGTCAGCGTGGTCATCTCCTCCGGGACGTTGACCGGACCGGTCCCGGCCCGCCGGCGCAGCCGCTCGACGAGCTTGGCACCCTCCTCCGCGACCGCCCCGGCCTGCGCCGCGATCCGCCGGCTCTGGAACGCCGGCTGGATCACCTTGCGCTGCTTGCGCCACAGCTCGCCCTCGCTGGTGAGCAGGCCGTCGCCGAGCGCCCGGCGGGCATGGACCAGGCCGATGCCCTTCTGGTAGTTGCCGGCGTTGTCGGCGAGCACGTGCTTGGCGTGGTCGGGGTGGTTGAAGAAGTACAGCGTCTTGTGCCCGACCGCGAGCCGGGACGCGTCGCCGTAGTCCTTCGCCGCGTCGGTCATCATGCCGATCCGGTCGCGGGTCATCTTCACGAGCATGCCCATCGCGGTGATCCGCGGGCTGCTGGGCGGATCCAGCAGCCGGGGGCGGTCGAGCGTCGTCACGTCGTCACCTCGGTGCGCTCCTGGCTCAGGTGGTGGAACTTGCCGGAGTGGAACAGCAGCGCCTCGTCGTCGACGCTGCGGTGCATCGACAGGACCTTGCCGATGAAGATGGTGTGGTCCCCGCCGTCGTACGTGCGCCACAGCTCGCACTCGAAGTGGGCCAGGGCGCCGCCGACGAGCGGCGCCCCCGTGTTCGGTGCCGGCGCCCAGTCGACGACGTCGAACTGCTGCCAGCCCAGCGGCCGGCGGCGGTCGGCGAAGTACCGGGCCAGGCTCTCCTGCTCCGAGGAGAGCACCGACACGGCGAACGCGCCGACCTCGCCGAGCGTGCCGTGCATGACCGCCTGCCGCCCGACGCAGATCGACACCAGCGGCGGGTCGAGCGACACCGGGGTGAAGGAGTTGGCGGTCATGCCGTGCGGTGTGCTGCCGCCGACGGTCACCACGGTGACGCCGGTGGCGAACGCCCCCAGGGCCCGCCGCAACGATTTCGGATCGGTCACCGCGTTGAGCGGCGGCCTTGGCTGGACGTCCACGCGCACCTCCTGCTCGCGCAGGCCCTCAGACCCGGGCCATCGACGTGTACGGCTCCAGCGCCCGGGCGAGCGCCTCCGGCACACGGGCCGGCACCGTCCTGGTGTTCGGCCCGCGCATGCAGGCCACCCGCTGACCGCCCCGGGCGACGAGCAGCTCGCCGCCGTCGCCGACCCGCACGTAGTCGAAGCTGAACTCGATCTGGGTCTGCGCCAGCTCCACCAGCCGCATCCGGATCGACAGCTCGTCGAACGCGGTGATCTCGGCGAAGAACTCGCAGCCGACCCGCAGCGTGAAGAGCTTCAGGTCGTCCTGCAGGTCCGCGAGGACCTCGGGCGCCTTCGTCTTGAGGAACAGCTCCCGGCAGCGGCCCTGCCAGCGCAGGTAGTTGACGTAGTACACGTTGCCGACGAGGTTGGTCTCCTCGAAGCCGACCGTGTGCTGGTACTCGAAGTACGACTCCATCACTGCTCCCCTCCGGTCAGGACCGCGAAGACGACCTGCCCGTCGACGCCGCGCACGGTTGTGGCGAAGGTCGCCACGCACGCGTCCCCGGCCGAGTAGACGACCCAGCCGGCCCGCGACGACGGCATCAGGCTCAGCGGCCCGAGGGTCGAGCGGCCCGCCTTCTGCACGCACTCCACGGCCGCCCACACCCGCGTCGCCGCGGTGTCGGCGTCCTCGCCGGTCAGGTCGGCGGCGAGGTCCGCCAGCCCGGCGTGCTGGCCGAGCAGCCCACGCCACTCCTGCGTCGTGCGGGCGGTGACCGCCTCGAGGTCGCAGCCGAGCACGCCGGTGGCGGCGGTGCAGAGCGTCAGCCCCGCGCCGTGCGCCGCGGAGACCGTGCGCGGGTCGTCGACCTCCGGCTTGCCGTCGGGCCGGTACCGCACCTCGACGGCGCGGCCGAAGACCCGCCCGGCGGCGAGTGCGGTGCGGGCCCGCCGCTGCTCGACGTGCTCCTCACCGGTGTCGGGACCGTCCGGCTCGACCGCGACCGCGACCCTGGTGCCGACCAGGTCCTCGAGGGTGCGCTCCAGGTAGGAGCCCAGCAGCGGCGCCACCCACGGTCCCCGGCCGTCCAGCTTGCGCACGGCCCGCAGGTGCAGGCCGTCCCACCGCTCGACCACGGTGCCGGCGGCGTCGCGCAGCGCGATGTCGTAGATGTACAGGTCGCCGTCGTGGCTGCGCTCGGTGGCGCAGTACCGCAGCCCGGTCGCCGACGTGAGCCCCTCCCCCGCCGGGTAGATGCGCTCCACGCCCGCCGGCAGCAGGGTCGCGTCGGGGACGCAGACCTGGTTGCCGTGCATGAGCGCGTCCCGCACGCCGGGGTCGCCGAGCAGCAGGCGGTCCGGCAGGTACCCGGCGAACCACCGGGTGTCCGGGTCGGCGGCCAGGTCGGCGTCGACATCGCGGGCGGCGACCCGGTGGTAGGAGCGCAGCCGCTGGAACCGGCCGCCCTGGAACAGCACCCCGTCGTAGAGCTCGGTGCGCGGGTCCAGCGGCACCGCCGGCATGGCGTCGGCCTGCACGGGCGGGCCGTCGGGGGCCTCGCCGCGATCCAGCCGCAGCCTCGCCCGGAAGTGCTCGGCGGCGAACTGCGTCTCGGCGCTGCGGATGACGACCTCGACGGTGTCGTCGGCGGTGACGACCGCGGCGACCCGGATGACCGTGCTGCCGTCCGGCGGCACCACGATCGGCCGCAGGAAGCGCGCGTCCTCGATGACGGGCCCGCCCTCGTTGCCGGTGACGGCGGCCGCGACCTGGGCCATCGCCTCCATGCCGAACACCGCCGGGAAGAGCAGGTTGCCGTCGAGGAGGTGGTCGGCGAGGTACAGGTCGCTGCCGGCGCTCAGCTCCGTCTCGCAGACCAGCTCGACGCCGTGGTAGCGCACCAGCGGCCGGTCCACGAAGCGCAGCAGCGGCAGCTCCGGCTTGTCGTAGCGGACCGTGTCGATGCCCGTCGTACGGCCGCTGATGACGACGACCGACGGGGCCTCCGGGTCGGCGAGGAGCCGGCGCAGGATGGCGATGCCCTGATCGGGGGTGACGGGGACGACGCCCTCGCGGGTCAGCGACTCCACCACCGACAGGCGCTCGCCCATGCCGACGCCGGACCACACCGACCACTCCATGCAGATGCTGCGGCAGTTCGGGAAGTCCCGGCCGGTCTGCACGGTGAGGTCGGCGAGCCACTCGTTGGCGGTGGCGTAATGCGCCTCGCCGCGCAGGCCGGCCCGGCCGATGATGCTGCCGAGCGTCACCAGCAGCTTCAGCCCGGACGGGTCGACCGCGTCGAGGACCGCGCGCAGCCCGTCGATCTTCGGGGCGAACGTGCGCCGGAACGCGGCCATGTCGAGGCTGGTCACCGAGGCGGGCTCGTTGCGCCCGGCGCCGTGCAGCACGGCGGTGACCGGGCCCAGCTCCGCGGTGAGCCCGGCGACGGCCCGGCGGACCGCGGCGGCGTCGGTGACGTCGGCCTGCGCGTACCGGACGGTGATGCCGTGCTCGGTCATGCGGCGCAGGTTCGCCGACAGCTCCGCGTCCTGCGCCGGGTCGGACCGGCCGAGCAGGGCCAGCGCGGCCCCGCTGTCGCTGGCCATGGCGAGGGCGCACTCGGCGGTGATGCCCTTGCCGCCGCCGGTGACGAGCAGCACGTCGGTGCGCGCGAGGGGCACGTGCGTGATGGCCGGCTCGACCGGCATCGCCCGCAGCGTCGGCACCCGCCGCACGCCGCCGAGGTCGTAGTACGCCTCCGCGAAGCCGTTCGTCGCGGCGACCTCGGCGACGACCCAGCCGACCGCGGTGGGGACCGCCGGCACGTGCACGACCGTCGTGGTGAGGTGCGGCGCCTCCAGCCGGACCGTCTTGGCCAGGCCGGCCGCGCCGCGGCCGTGCTGCACGAGCACGAACCGCTTGGCCGTGCCCTGACCCTGGTCCCGGCCGGTCACCGCCGCCTTGGCGCCGTGCAGCGCGAGCTGCAGCTGCTCCTCGGTGCACTGCTCGGGCAGGCAGACCAGCAACCCGGCGCCGACCCCGGCGCGCTCCAGCTCGCGGCGCAGCGGCTCGGCGAGCGGGTTGCCGGCGTCGGCGTAGACCTGCCAGGCGCCGTTGTCCTGCCGCGCGGTGCGCGGCGGCAGCGGCAGCTCGTCGAGGTCCAGCGACCACGGCCGGGCCCACGGTGCCGCACCGGCGACCTGGGCGGCCGCGGACGCGGCGCCGTCGCCGTGCTGGGCGGTCGCGGCGAGCGTGTCGAGCGCCTCGGCCAGCTCCTCGATGGTCGCGGTGGCGAGGTTCGTCGGCAGCTGCGCCACCGGCAGGTTCATCTGCTGGGCGACCTGGTTGAGCACCTGGCCGACGGTGATCGAGCTCAGGTGCAGGTCGTCCAGCAGGCGGCTGCTCGTGCCGACCAGCTCGATCGGCAGCTCGGCCCGGTCGGCGGCGAAGCGCCGCAGCAGCTCGACGCTGGTCTCCGCCGGCCGGTCCTCGGGGGCCCGCACGTCGCCGCCGGCCGGCGTGACCGGCTCGGCCGCCGGCTGCGGCACCACCGTGAGGGCGGCCCTGCGGCGGACCACCGGCGCGGTCGGCGCCTGCTCGCAGGGGCTGGCGAAGAACGAGAACGTCGCGCCGACCGAGACCGGCCGGATGAGCCGGCCGTGGAACAGCGCGCTGTCGACCGGTGCGGCGCCCACGATGTACGCGGCCGCGACGGCCCGCAGCACGCCCGCGAGGGACTCGTCGTCGGTGTCCAGTGCCACGGTCGGCACGTCGGTCACCGACGCCGCCAGGTGGCTGAGCACCCGGCCGGGACCGACCTCGATGAACAGGTCGATGTCCTTGGCGGCCAGCTCGACCGCCTGGTTGAACAGCACCGGGTCGGTGATCTGGCGGTGCAGCAGCGTGGCGACGTCGGTGTCGCGGGTGAGCACGTCGCCGGTGACGGTGGAGACGACCCGCCGGCCGACCGGGGAGAAGTCCTCCTCGGCCAGGGCGGCGCCGAACGCCGCCGCGGCCGGGGCGACCAGCGGGGAGTGGAAGGCGTGCGACACGTGCAGCCGGGACCACTGCACGGCGGCGGCCGCGGCCCGCTCGCAGACGGTCTGCACCGCGTCGACCGGCCCGGCGACGACGGTCTGGTTGGGCCCGTTGTAGCCGGCGATGACGACCGGCAGCCCGGCGACGAGGGTCTCGACGGCCTCCGGCCCGGCGGCGATGCCGGCCATCGTGCCCGACGCGCTGTGCTGCGACATGGTGCGCCCGCGCAGGGCGGCGACGCGCAGCAGCGCCGCCTCGTCCATCACGCCGGCCCACTGCAGGGCGGCGAGCTCGCCGAGGCTGTGCCCGACGGCGACGGTCGCCTCGATGCCCAGCGTCGACATGACCCGCAGGCCGGCCATCGAGCCGGTGACGATGCGCGGCTGGGCCACCTCGGTGGCGACGACGTCGCCGGTCACCGGCAGCGCCGCGTCGACGTACACCTCCTCCGCCTCGGCGAACCGGCGGCGCAGTGCCCCGCCGGAGACGCCGCGGCCGGAGCCCTGGCCGGGGAACAGGAACCCGATCTTGCCGGGCCCGCTGGCGTGGCCGAGGAAGCTGCGGCCGTCGGCGGCGAAGTGGGTGGTCTCCCCCGCGTCGAGGATCTCGCACAGCCGGCGCAGGCTCTGCACGGCGTTGTCGGGCGAGGAGGCGATGACGGCGGCGCGGTAGGGCAGGTCGCGCAGCCCGTTGTGCAGCGTGGCGGACAGGTCCGACAGCTGCGCGTAGGAGAGCTTCGGCACGAAGTGCACGAGCTCGTCGAGCTTCTCCCGCAGCTCCTGCGCGGTGGCCGCGTCGGCCAGCAGCAGCTCGACGTCCTGCAGCGAGGACGCGAGCGCCTTGGTGCGGCTGTCCAGCGGCACCCGGCGGCGCGGCGCGGTGTTCTCCAGCACGATGTGGGTGTTGATCCCGCCGAAGCCCATGGCGGTGACGCCGACGCGCACCGGCGTCTCCCGCGGCCACGCCTCGGCCTTGCGCAGCACCCGCAGGGCGGGCGCGTCGCCGGTGAGCACCTCGTGCGGGTCGCGGGTGCCGATCGCCGGGGGCAGCACCTGGTGGTACGCGGCCAGGGACGCCTTGATGAGCCCGGCGACGCCGGCGGCGGCCTTGGTGTGGCCGATCATGCCCTTGATCGAGCTGATCGCGGCCGGCGTGCCGTCCGGGTCCGCCTCGCGGCGGGCCTCCGACAGGGCGGTGAGCTCGGTGGCGTCGCCGACCTTCGTGCCGGTGCCGTGCCCCTCGAACAGCGCGACGGTCTCGATGCCGAAGCCGGCCCGCTCGTACGCGCGGCGCAGGGCCAGCTTGTAGCCGTTGGCCTCCGGCCGGGTCATGCCGCCCTTGCCGTCGGAGGAGATGCCCCAGCCGGCGATGGACGCGTAGATGCGGTGCCCGGCGGCGACCGCCTCCGGCTCGCGCATGAGCACGACCATGCCGCAGCCCTCGCCGGGCCAGAAGCCGTTGGAGCCGCGGTCGTAGACGCGCATCTCGCCGGTGGCGAGCGCGCCCGTCTTGGCGAAGCCGATGATCTCGAACGGGTCGATGGACAGGTCGACGCCGCCGGCGACGGCGACGTCGGCCTCGCCGTCGATGAGCGCCTTGCACGCGGTCGCGACGGACAGCAGCGACGAGGAGCAGGCCCCGTCGACGGTGTACCCGCCGCCCTTGAGGTCGAAGTGGTTGCAGATCCGGCCGGCGATCGTGTTGGACAGCGCGCCGGCGAGGGTGTCCTCGTCGATCTCCGGGAACGGCGACTTGTACGCGTCCTCGAAGTCGGCCAGGAAGTTCTGCAGCTGGTCGTCGTCCCAGTCCTGGGCCTTGAGCGCGGCGGTCACCATGCGGCTCACGTACGGCCAGCGCAGCCGCATCTGGTTGGCACGGGCGAACTCGCCGGTGAGGCTGTTGCCGACGATGACGGCGGTGCGCTCGCGCGGCAGGCCCTCCGCCATCGGGAAGCCGGCGTCGGCGAGCGCGAGCGCGGCGATGTCCAGGGCGAGCCAGTGGGTGAGGTCGGTCGCGCGGTACGTGCTGCCGGCGATCTTGTAGGCGATCCGGTCGAACTCGTAGCCGTCGATGACGGCGGCGAGCCGGGCGTAGAAGCGGTCCCGGGCCTTGGGGTCGGCGTCGAAGTAGTCGTCCAGCCGCATGCGTTCGTCGGGCAGCTGGCGGAACGCGCGGCGCCCCGCGAGCGCGTTCTCCCACAGCTCCCGGGGCGACGTGGCGTCCGGGTATCGGCACGCCATGCCCACCACGGCGATGTTGGTCATGTCAGGTCACCTTTCCGTGGCCGGCACGAGCGCGTGCTTGATGCGCTGCCGCCAGATCTCGTAGGCGGGGATCTCGTCGTCGAAGGGCAGCCCGATGAGCGCCTCGTCGGTCACCTTGGCCGCGGCGGCGGCGGACTGCTCGCAGAACACCCTGGTCGCCACCTCGTTGTGGGTCACGACGAGCCCGGCCCGGAGGCGGGCGGCGGCCGCGAACGCCGAGCCCTGCGCCACGTCCGGGGCGTACTGGCCGGCGGCGTCGCGGAACCAGGTCAGCTCGGCCTCGTCGGCGCCGCCGGCGTACGTGGCGGCCAGGCCGGCCCCGGCGTACAGGTCGGCGCGGCGGCGCTCGTCGAACTTGTCGAACGCGGCGACGACGCGCCGCGGGTCGGTGCCGCACACGAACCAGGTGGCCCGTCCGACCCCCTGGTCGGTGGCGCGGGCGGCGTACCAGGACGGCCCGTCCGACGGCCACGGGAAGGACTCGTCCTGGTAGCACTCGTGCACGTAGCGCTGGGTCTTGAAGTAGGCCTGGTGGAAGCCGTAGCCGTCCAGCACCAGCCAGCGCAGCAGCGGGTCCGGCGCGTGCAGCGTGTTCCAGCGGAACTTCGGGATCCGGGCCATCGCCCAGCCGACGCCGACGTACGCCATGTAGATGTGGTCGTCGGCGGGGCCGGCGAGGAAGTCCTCGACGTGCCGGCGACCGCCGACGGGCAGCCCGTCGCGGACGGCGAAGGCCATGGCCGCGCCCTCGTAGGCGAAGCCGCGGTAGGCGTGCGGGATGTCGGCGAGCCGCGCGTCCGCCTCGGCCGGCTGCCCGACCTCGGCGGCGATCGCGTACCCGGCGAGGAACTGACGGCCGACGTTCTCCAGCCGGTCGCGCGCCTCGGCGTTCTTCACGTGAAAGCCCCGGACATCCATTTTGGTTTCCGAGACGTTTGGCGTCAGGACGCGCCGGCGGAGAGATTGAAACATCGTCATTTCGGGTTCCCCCAGATAGACCGTTTCAACAAATTGTCGTCGGCCTATATAGGTGACGTCATCTCCGCCATTGCGACCGTTGCATTCCCTGAACGCGGCGAGTGCCGGTTCCTACCGGACGGACGCGGCCGGCACGGCGACGGCCTCACGGATCTTGCGCCGCCACGCCTCGTAGTCCAGCTCCCCCTCGACGGTGGTGCCGCCCACCGCCACGTCGTCGGCGAGCTCCGCGGCCCGGGCGACGGTCAGGTCGGTCAGCGCCGCCACCGCCACCGCGGTGTGCTCGGGCTCGAAGCCGGAGAAGACGCGGGCCTTGGCCGCGAAGACCGAGCCCTGCGCGACGTGGGTCCAGTGCTCCCCCGCCTCACGGCGCAGCGCGGCGAGCCCGGCCGCGTCGCTGCCGCCGGCGAACGTCGCCGCCAGCCCGACGCCGCTCCACAGGTCGGCCTGCCGGTCGGCGGCGAAGCGGCCCACCGCGGCCGCGACGCCGGGCACCTGCCCGCCGTGGATGAACCACAGCGCCCGGCCGATGCCCTGGTCGCAGGCGCGCTGGAAGTAGTCGGCGCGGCCCTGCCACGGGTACACCGCCAGGCGCTCCTGCCGGTCCACCCACCGTCCGGTCTGGAAGTAGGCGCGGTCGAAGCCGTAGCCGTCGACGGCGAGCCAACTCATCGTCGGGTAGTACGGGGTGCCGGTGAGGTCCGGCAGGATCTTCTTCCACAGCGGGCGCGGCAACCGGGCCATGGCGAAGCCGATGCCGATGTAGGTCAGGAACGTGTGCGGCACCGCCGGCCCGGACAGCAGGTCACGGGCCCGGTGGCCGCGGCCGCCGGCCATCGCGTCGAGCACCGTGACCGCCATCGTCGCGCCCTCGTAGGCGAAGCCGCGCATCTCCGGCTCCACCAGCTCCAGCCGCTGGACCAGCTCCGCCTGCGTCCTGGTGTCGATGCCCCACTCGAAGCCGACGAGGACCGCCTGCGGGATCGCCTCGAGCCGGCGGGTCGCGTCGGTCGGCTCGACCGGGAACCCCCGCTGCGCGAAGGAGACCTCCTTGAACGACGGCGTCAGCACCAGGCGCCGCAGGGAACCGAGTGTGCTCGGCATGGTCGTGCCTCCTCAAACCTGGATCGATCCGGCCGGAGGCGGGCGCCTCGGCCTCAGGGACGTCGCAACCGGCGTCCCAGGCGCAGCAGCACCGCGAACGCGAGCGCGAGCAGCAGCACCGCGTCGACGGCGAGCAGCGCCATGTTCATCGGGTCGTCGCTGATGTGCTGGTGCCCGGCCGTCGCCGCGGCGGCGGGGTCGTCGCCGCCGACGGGCGCGGCGGCCACGCCGACGCCGAAGCGGGTCACCGCGGACAGCTCCGCGCCGCCGGCCAGCCGCACGTGGTACGCGACGAGATACGTGCCGCCGGTCAGCTCGACGGGCACGGTGAGGATGTTGCCGTCCAGCCGGGCGGGGCCGGTGGTCACCGGCACCCCGCCTTCGGTGGCGACGGCCAGGTGGTAGTCGTACGTCGCGAGCTCACCGGTGAACGTCGCGGTCACCGCGGTCGGTGCGGTGGTCACGGTCGCGCCGTCGGCGGGGTCCATCGTGGACAGCCGGCCCGGCGCCGGCTCCGCCAGCAACGCGAAGGCCAGGACCGCGGCGGCGACCGCCCCGACCACCCAGGCGACCGGGGAGCGCAGGGCCGAGCGGAGCCCGCGGGCGCGGGCCCCGCTCGACGTCGTCATGGTCATACGGCGCCGGCCGCGACCAGCGGCCTGGCGCAGTTGCACGGTGCCGCCTGGGCCTCCGCGCGGTTCGGGCGCATGTGCAGGATGACAGCGACCACCATCGGCAGGAAGACGACGGTGTTGTAGAACAGGTGCAGCTCCACCCGCGGGAACACCGTCTGCAGCACGCTCGTGGGCACCGCCGCTCCGAACAGGAAGTGCCCGGTCTGCGCCTGCAGGAACAGCAGCAGGTGCTCGATGTGGTGCCAGAACTGGATCGCGAGGGCGATCGTCCACCAGGTTCGGGCCCGGCCGGTGAACGCCCCCCGCAGCGCGAACAGCGCCACCAGCATCACCAGCGCGTAGCCGTAGTGCAGCCACTCGCTCTTCACCAGCCACGGGTAGGCCAGCCCCAGCACGCCGCGCGACTCCTTCAGCGGCCAGTTCAGCACCCAGATCTGGTACGCCTGCGCCAGGTGCTCGGCCCAGTGCGCCAGGACCACCACCATGAACACGTTCAACCCGACCCGGTGGAAACGGCCGTTCAGGCCGCCCGGCCGTCCCTGTGCCAGCTCGACTTTCGCCACTTCGACTCCTCTACATTGCCGGTGGTGCTCACAAACGGCGCCGCCACGGCGCGGGCCGCCGCCATCCGGTTGCCGATCAGCCGCGACGCGGCGAAGGCGGACCACGCGACGGCGTCCACGAGCGCGGCGTCGGCGGGCTCGACCCGGCGGAACTCGGCGACCGTGCCCTCGTCGACCTGGTAGGACGACAGCGCCGTCAGCAGCGCCAGCCGGCCGGCGGGCCGCTCGTGCGCCGGCAGGTCCGCGATCAGGTCCTCGCACCACGCCGTGCTCAGGCCGGTGTCCTCGCCGCGCCACGCGTCCAGGCGGTCCAGGACCAGCCGGCGCACCGAAAGGGGCAGGGACCGGGCGCCGGCGAACTCGAATGCCTGGTAGGAGCGGGCGATCGCGCCGGCGATGTCCCGGTTGGCGCCGGCCCAGGCCGCGTCGACCGGCATCGGCGCGGGGCCGAGCAGCCCGACGGACCGGCCGCCCTCGCGCGGCGTGCGCAGGGTCGGGCGCAGCAGCCGGCTGATGCCCTGCTTCATCCGCCGCCGCGAGCGGGGCCCGAGGCCCGGCGGCAGCAGGAAGTTGGAGAGGAACACGTTCACCATGCGGCTCACGTAGTGGAAGGCCACGACGACGCCGAGCAGCTCGGCCCGTTCGGCGCCGCTCAGCCCCACCGGCTCCGGTGCGGCGTCGTCGAGCTGGTGCCCGGTGCGGGCCCATGCGGTCACCGCGCGCAGCTCGGGGTCGAGCATCGCCTCGACCCGGTCGCCGGCGACCGCCTCCGCGTCGTGCTCGCCGGTCAGGTCGTACATGCCGACGCTGTGCATCTCCACGCAGTAGGGGCAGATGTTGGCGACCGCGACGGCGGCGGCGACCGCCTCCTTCGCGTCGCGGCCGACGGTGGGCCCGGCGAGCGGCTCGCGGGTGAGCATCCAGTAGGCGGCGAGCAGGTCCGGCGACGGCGAGTGCAGCTGCGCCGGCGGGACCACGAGCCGCATCTCGTCGGCGACCTGCGCGTAGACCTGCGCCACCACGCCGGAGGCCGCCGGTAACGACACCGGCGTCACGTACCTGACCTGTCGCTGGATCACCGAGGAAGCCACCCGACTGATGACCACGACCGCCTCCCGTCGTCGTCCATGGGGCGGCACCGCTCGCAGCCACCCCGCTGGTGGGCCACATTAGCGACGCGACAATGCCGCTGGACATAGCCGAACATCGACGTGACACAAACAGCGCATGATTGAAGAACAGTCAATTCCGCAGCACGGCCGGAGATGCATTTCCGCGGCGTGGACGGGCAGGATGCGGCTAACTCTTCTCGCCTTATGTCAGGAGTTGCCGTGCAATCCGACACCACTGCCGCAAGTGTGTCCGATGTGGACATCGAGCCGCTCCAGGCGATGACCATCGAGGCATACGCGGACACCATCATCCCCGGGGAGCGGCGCTCTCCGGACGACCGGGTGTGCGCGGGTGCGGCACCCGGCGGCGGTGCGGTCGCCGCCGGCGCGCTGGAGCTGCTGACGTGGTCCGCCGGTGGGCTCGCCGAGCAGCTCGGCACGTTCGCCTTCCTGCTCGACATGCACGCCACCGAGTACGCCGCCGAACACGACCTGACCCTCGACGACGACGTCCCGCCGTTCGTGGCGCTGGACTTCGAGCACCGCACCGCGCTCGTGCGGCGGCTCACCGACCCCGACCACCCGGAGAAGCAGATCTGGGTCGGGCTGGCGCTGTTCAGCAACATGGCCTACGACAGCGCCGCGCACATGAACACCACCGACGCGCTCGCGGCGGGCCACCCCGGCCTGCTCGCGATCGGCTACGCGACCCCGGAAGCCGACGGGCTGTGGCGGTTCCCGCGGTTCTCCTACGGCCGCCAGCTGGCCCCCATCCACCCGAACACGACCCCGACCGGGAGCCCGGCATGACGTACGTGGAATCAACCGACGTCCTGGTGATCGGCAGCGGCTTCGGCGGCGCGATCACCGCCTACCACCTCGCCGCCGGCGGCGCGAAGGTGGTCGTGCTGGAGCGCGGCCCGTGGCTGGAGGCCGACGAGTTCGAACACGACTTCAAGCTCGGCTCGTCCTACACGCGGGCGTTCGACTTCGTCGTCGGCGACGGGATGAGCATCCTCGGCGGCAACTGCGTCGGCGGCGGCAGCGTCGTCTACTTCGCCACGATGCCCCGCGCGCCGCGGTTCGTCTTCGAGCGCCACGGCAGCATCGGCCGCCGGATGTGGCCGGCCGCGATCACCCGCGACACCCTCGACCCGTGGTACGACGTGGTCAGCGAGGCCCTGCCGATCACGCCGCAGCGGTGGGAGCAGATCCCCTACGCCGGCGGCCTGTTCGCCGCCGCGTGCGCGCACTCCGGGCGCACCGCCAACCCGTCGCCGTCCGCCGTCGACGTCAGCATGTGCACCAACTGCAACTGGATGATGGCCGGCTGCCGCTTCGACGCGAAGCGCTCCCTGCTGCTCAACTACCTGCCGGGCGCGATCGCCCACGGCGCGCAGATCCGCCCGCTGCACGAGGTGCAGCGGCTGACCCGGCACGACGACGGCTCCTACCGGGTGCACTACCGCATCGTCGACGACGAGGACTACCGGATCCTGCACGACGAGGGCGCGATCGACGCGAAGATCGTCATCGTCGCCGCCGGCTCCGGCGCCACCCCGGTGATCCTCCAGCGCTCCGAGGCCGACCTGGGCACCATGCCGCACGCGGTCGGGCGGTACTTCTCCGGCAACGGCGAACGGCTCAACACCGCGATCTTCAACGAGGACCGGGTCCGTGACGTGCTCGGCCTGGACCGCGGCGACGGGGTGCCCTACGAGGCGTACCAGATCGGCCGCGGCCCCACCGTCGCCAGCTGGGACAAGCTCGACGGCTCGCTGCCGGAGTACGAGCGCTACTCGCTGGAGCAGCTGTACTTCCCGCCCGGCCTCGGCACGATCCTGGCGCAGGTCAAGGACCCGTCCGCGGCCAGCTGGTTCGGCGTGGAGAAGAAGGAGATGCTGCGGACCTGGAAGTCGTGGCTGACCATCTTCACGATGTCCGAGGACGACAACGAGGGCGTGTTCGGCCCGCCGCCGGAGACCGGCAACGCCCACCGGATGTCGCAGCAGATGCTCGGCCACGGCCCGCTTTCCTACAAGCCGACGAAGAACACCTGGCGCGGCTGGGACCTGTCCGACGCCGACGTCAAGGACATCCTGGAGCGCGACGGGCTGGCGACGGTGACGCCGTGGACCAACGACCTCATCGGCGCCTACACCGTGCACCCGCTCGCGTCGTGCCGCATCGGCGACGACCCGGCGACGTCCGCCCTCGACGATTCCCACGAGCTGCGCGGCCACCCCGGCATCTTCGTGACCGACGGCTCCGCGGTCCCCGGGGCGCTGACGGTCAACCCGGCGCTGACCATCTCGGCCCTCGCCGAGCGCGCGGTGCCCGGCATCGTCAAGGCGCTGCAGGCCCGCGGCGTCGCCGTCACCTACGGCGCGCCGTCGCCCACCGGCCAGTCCTTCGCCCGGCGGCCCGTGCTGAACCGGTCCTAGCCCCCTCCGGCCACTGGAGCCCGCCGGACCACTTTCCGGCGGGCTCCTTTTCACCCCTGTGAGGCTTCCCGTGTCCCTGTTCACCCGTGTGGCCGGTCGCATCGCGCTGCCCCACATCGGTCGCGTGACACCCGTCGAGCCGTCGTCCGCGACCGGTCTCGTCGGTCAGGTGTACCGCCAGGTCGAACGCGACTTCGGCATGCTCGCCCCGCCGGTCGCGCTGCACTCGCCGGCGCCCCCGGTGCTCGCCGCCGCCTGGACGATGCTGCGCGAGACGCTGCTCGTGACCGGCACCGTGCCCCGCGCGACGAAGGAGGCGGTCGCCGCGGCGGTCTCGGCGGCCAACGCGTGCCCCTACTGCGTCGAGATCCACGGCGCCGCCCTCACCGGCCTCGGCGGCGGACCCGACGCCCAGGCGATCACCGCCGGCCGGCTCGACGACGTCGCCGACCCGCGGCTGCGCGCGATCGCCGGCTGGGCCCGCGACCCGGTCCTCCGCGGCGCGGCGCCGTTCCCCGCCGAGCAGCTGCCGGAGCTCGGCGGCGTCGCGGTCGTCTTCCACTACATCAACCGGATGGTCAGCGTCTTCCTGCGGCCCTCGCCGCTGCCGCCGCTGCCCGCCTTCACCCGCCGCGGCACGCTGTGGGTCGCCGGGCGGATGATGGGCGCCTTCGCCCGCCGCGAGGCATCTCCCGGCCCGTCGCTGGACCTGCTGCCGCCCGCCCCCGTGCCGCCGGACCTGGCGTGGGCCGGGCAGACCCGCATCGCCGACGCGTTCGCCCGGGCCGGCGCGGCCGTCGAGGAGGCGGCCGTCC
Source organism: Dactylosporangium sp. NPDC049742 (assembly GCF_040674675.1). NCBI lineage: Bacteria > Bacillati > Actinomycetota > Actinomycetes > Micromonosporales > Micromonosporaceae > Dactylosporangium > Dactylosporangium sp. NPDC049742. Next base: position 70,954 of record NZ_JBFANF010000015.1, read on the forward strand.
CCGTGGTGCCGGAGCGCATCCGGTACCTGCTGCTGACGCGGCTGTCCGAGTGGGACGGCAGCCCGCCGGGCGTCTCGGCGTCGTGGGCGGACGCGGCCCTCGCGGGCGTGCCCGACGACGAGGTGGCCGTGGGCCGGCTCGTCCTGCTGACCGCGCAGTCGGCCTACCAGGTCGGCGACCGCGCCGTCGGCGCGTTCCGCGACCGCGACCCGCGCGACGCGTCGCTGGTGGCTGCGGTCTCCTGGGCGGCGCTCACCGCGGCCCGCTGCATCGGTGCGCGCCTGCCCGACGGCGCACCGGCCGTCTGACACGAAAGACCGGCGGCGCTGTGCATCATGCGCCGCCGGTGCCGGTCGTGCCGTGGCTCAGGCCTTGGGCACGTCGAACAGGTTGGGCACCCGGGCGGTGAACGCGATGTCGCCCTTGGCCTTCATCTTGCCGAGCATGAACAGCGCGATCGGGCTCGCGTTGCCCGTCACCATCTTCAGGAAGTCGACGGCGCCGATGCTGAGCTCCAGCGTCGGCGTGCGGTCCGGCCCGGGCGACAGCGTGCAGGTGCGGTCGGCGATGACGAGCTCGTAGGTGTCGGCGCCACCGTCCGGCCGGTCTCCGACCTTCCAGTGCAGCACCGCGTTGGCCGAGCCGGCGCGGTCGGCGCGGAACACGCCGGGCATCCGCACGAACACCTCGTCGAGCACGGCCCGGCGCTGCTCGCCGGTCATGAGCCGGCGCAGGTCCCCGGCGGAGCTGCGCTTCACCACCTGGGCGAACTCCGCCTGCGGGAGCGTTGCCGGGTTGACGTCGGGCACGGTCATGGCTATCCCCTTCCACCACCCGCCGCATCAAGCCGATGCAAGGCGGCTCTGCCCAGCACCCTAGACATCGACGCCCGCCACCACGTCTCCATCCGTGCGGGCTTTACCGCAGCGGGAAGCGCCCCTTGCGCCACTGGAAGTGCCCGCCGGCCTCGAAGTGCTCGACGACGGCGCGCTGCAGCGCGGTCCCCCGCGGCAGCCGGTCCAGCGGCGTGGTCAGGGTCCGGAACACGAACCGCCGCACCTCGACGTCGGGGTCGATCCCTTCCGCCTCCTCGTACGGCTCCAGCTCGAACCGGCGCTGGAACCGCACGATGTTGGAGTCCTCCGGCAGGTACTCCAGCAGCTGCGGGTCCAGCAGCCACGACCCGCAGGCGAACTCCGTGTATGCCTCGTCGGGGAAGTGCACGGGGAAGAACGCGCGCGCCTCGGCGAGGGACGCGTCGATCGCCGCCGGCGTCAGCGGGCCGGAGTCGGGCACGTGCAGGTCGATCGCGCCCACGCCGCGCTGGTGCTGCAGCCGCCCCAGCTCGTAGACGCCGCCCCGCCAGTGCAGGCTCAGCCATGCCTGCATGACCGGCCAGCCCTCGCCCCGCATCCGCCGGTCGACCGCCAGGTTGCGCCCGAGGTCCGCGAGCGTCGCCCACGACACCTCCTCGGCGACGCCGTGCTCGCGGTGGTACCCCATGACGGCGTCCACCAGCGCCAGGTAGACGTACACGTAGAGATGCCGCCACGCCGGGCCCCGGTCGCGCGGCAGCTCCGGCCCGGGCACCAGCCAGCCGTACCCGCCGAGGTCCGCGCGCACGAGCGCGGCCGAGCGGTCGAGCAGCCACCGCAGCTCGTCCGTCCACAGTGGAGAGCCGGGATCCGGCCACCCCGCCATGATCTCGGCGGCGTCGTCCGGCCCCACCCCGAGCCGCTCCAGCATCGCGGGCGCGGCACCCTTGGCGGGCAACGCCGCCGGTGCGGGGTCCCCGGCCAGGCCGTGCACCCGCGCGATCTCCTCAGCACCCACCCCGAGCCGGGCGGCGATGTCGTCCAGATCCACGCGGACGACCCTACCTGGCAGCTACCTGCCGGACGGGGACACCGCCGCCGGGAACGTGACGCGGGCGAGACGCTCCGACATCTCCCAGACGCGGGCGGCGTCGGCCTCGCCGCGGAGGCGGGGGTAGACCGGCTGCTCGGCGGGGGCGCCGGACAGGTGCTGGAACCCGCTCGGGCCGTAGAGGCGGCCGCCGCCCGCGTCCGGGGAGGTCGCCGCGTACAGGGCGGGCAGCAGCGCGGACCCGACGGTGCCGAAGAGGATCCCGTGGCGGCCGAGCGCGCGGATGAGACGCCCGCCCGCGGTGGCGCGGGCCCGGCCGACCTCGGGCCGCGCCTGCAGCAGGCTGGTGGCGGCGACGCCCGGGTGGGCGAGGTTGCTGGTGATGCCCCAGCCGCCGGCCCGGCTGCGCCGGTCCAGCTCGAGGCCGAACAGGCCGAACGCGATCTTCGACTGGCTGTAGGCCCGCATCCCGTCGTAGGTGCGTTCCCAGTTCAGGTCGTCCCAGTTGATGGCGTTCTGGTTCGCGGCGATGCTGATCTGCGAGGTCACCCGGGCGTGGCCGGCGCGCAGCAGCGGCAGCAGGTGGCCGACGAGCGCGACGTGACCGAGGTGGTTGGTGCCGAACTGCAGCTCGAAGCCGTCTGCGGTGGTCTGCCGCCGCGGCGGCGTCATCACGCCCGCGTTGTTGACGAGGATGTGGATCGGGCGGCCGTCGGCGCGCAGGGCGGCGCCGAGCGCGGCGACGGAGGCGAGCGACGACAGGTCGAGCTCGCGCAGCGACAGGGCGGCGTCCGGATGGTGCTGCCTGATCGTCGCCACCGCGGCCTCGCCCTTGCGGCGGTTGCGCACGGGCATGACGACCTCGGCGCCGGCGGCGGCGAGCCGGGCGGCCAGGCCGAGCCCGACGCCGTCGCTCGCGCCCGTGACGACGGCGAGCCGTCCGTTGAGACTGGGAACGGTGATGTCCGGTTTGCGGGTCATGTCCCCACTGTGCGCGTGCTCCGCGGCCGTATCCACGGCCTCTCAATCCCAGGCTCCGCCGCGGCGACGGTGGTAGAACCGAGAGATGATCGACCGTGCCGGGCTCGCCGGGTTCCTGCGTCGGCGCCGCGAGTCACTGCAGCCCGAGGACGTCGGCCTGCCGCGCGGGCAGCGCCGCCGGACCGCCGGCCTGCGCCGCGAGGAGGTCGCGACGCTCTGCCACATCTCCGCCGACTACTACAGCCGGCTGGAGCGGGAGCGCGGGCCGCACCCGTCCGAGCAGATGATCGCCTCGATCGCGCAGGGCCTGCACCTGTCGCTCGACGAGCGCGACCACCTCTTCCGGCTCGCCGGTCACCGGCCGCCGGTGCGGGGCACCACCAGCGCCCACATCAGCCCCGGCCTGCTGCGCATCCTCGACCGGCTCGCCGACACCCCGGCCGAGGTGGTCACCGAGGTCGGCGAGACCCTGCGGCAGACCCCGCTCGGCGTCGCGCTCACCGGCGACCTGACCCGCTACACCGGCCCGGCCCGCAGTATCGGCTACCGCTGGTTCACCGACCCCGCGTGCCGCGCCCTGTACCACCCGGACGACCACGCGCTGCACTCCCGCGTCTTCGCCTCCGGGCTCCGCGCGAGGGTCACGCTGCGCGGGCCCGACTCGTACGCCGCCCACCTCCAGCGGCTCCTGCTGGAGCGGAGCGAGGAGTTCCGGGCCGTCTGGGACGAGCACGAGATCGGCGTCAACTACAGCCACGTCAAGCGCTTCATCCACCCGGAGGTCGGCCTCCTCGAGCTGACGTGCCAGGCGCTGCTCGACCCCGACCAGTCGCACTCCCTGCTGGTCTACACCGCGGTCCCCGGCAGCGAGAGCCACGAGAAGCTCCAGCTGCTCGCCGTCATCGGCGCCCACCAGGTCGTCGGCACCGACGCGTGACGAGGGGCGGGCCAGGTCATGACCGGACCGGGACCGGCAGGGTCAGCTGGACCATGTACCCGCCCTCCGGGCGCGGGCCGGTCGACAGCGTGCCGCCGTAGAGCCGGACGCGTTCGCGCATGCCGAGCAGGCCGTACCCGGGCTCCGGCCACGACTGCTCCACGACGCCCCGGCCGTCGTCCACGATGCGGGCCGACACGGCGCCGGGGCGGTGCTCGACGGTCACCGTCGCCGTGGCGGGGCCCGCGTGCTTGAGCACGTTCGTCAAGGACTCCTGGATCACCCGGTACACGCAGAGGTCCAGGTGCGCGGGCAGCGGCGGCACCGGGTCCGCGGTGCGCACCTCGACCTCGACCGGCAGCCCGGTGGCCCGGACCCGGTCTACCAGGTCCCCGATCCTCGCCAGTCCCGGCACGAGGGCGCCGAACCGGCCGGCGTCCTCCTCGTCCGCGCCGACGCGCAGCACCATGAGCAGGCGCCGCATCTCCTGCTGCGCCTCCCGCCCGGCACCGGCGATGGTGTCCAGCGCGGTCCGCGCCGTGGGCGGGTCGGAGGCGAACACGTAGCGGGCCAGGCCGACCTGCACCGAGATCACGGACATGTGGTGCGCGACGACGTCGTGCAGCTCGCGGGCGATCCGGACGCGCTCCTCGGCGACCGCGTGCCGGGCCCGGTCCCGCTGCTCCTGGCGCAGCCGCGCGGTCAGCACGGCGAGCTGCCGGTTGCGGTCGGCGAGGGCCCGGGCCCCGCCGCCGAGCACCCAGACCCCGGCCAGCACCAGCAGCGGCTGGATGACGACGACCAGCGGCGGCAGGGCGGGCGCCTTGACGCCGCTGAAGCCCACGACGGCGGCGGTGACCACCGAACCGGCGACGGCCCACCGGCCGGGCCGCAGCACCACGACCGTGTACAGGCCGAGGACCGGCCCCCACCACAGGAGCGAGGGCGGGTAGCCCAGCTGGAGGTAGCCGGTGTACCCCGCGCAGGTCGCCAGCAGCGCGGACATCGGCCACCGCCGGCGCGCCGCGAGCGGCAGGCAGGTCAGGCAGCCCATCAGGGCGGCGAGCCCGTCGAACGGGCGCCAGTCCGCCGGCTGGTACGCCAGGCCGGCCAGGCAGGTCGCCACGGTCACGCCGGACGCGAACAGGGCGTCGACCACGGGCGTCGACAGCCCGCCGAACCGGTCGGCCGGCGTCGACCCGGGCATCGACTTCCGCATCGACGCAGATTAGCGGCACGGACCCGCGTTGCCGTCAACCTCGCGTCGTAGCGGCCTGCAACCAGCGTGGTAGCTCAGCCGGCGAGGCCCGGTGTCACCAGCCCCGTCTCGTACGCCAGCACCACCGCCTGGGCCCGGCTGGCCAGCCCGAGCTTGCTCATCGCCCGGTTCAGGTGGGTCTTGACGGTCGCCTCCGAAATGATCAGCCGCCCGGCGATGTCGAGGTTCGACAGTCCCCTGCCGACCAGCCGCAGCACCTCCCGTTCCCGGGTGGTGAGCTCGACGAGCTGCTCCGGCGCGTGCGACGCGGGCTGCCCGCCGCCGGTGTACGCCTCGACCAGGCGGCGGGTCACGCTGGGGGCGAAGAGCATCTCGCCCTCCGCCACCGCGGCGACCGCGGACAGGAGGCGCTCGGGGGGCGTGTCCTTGAGCAGGAAGCCGTGCGCGCCGGCCCGCAGCGCGTTGTACACGTACTCGTCCAGGTCGAACGTGGTGAGCACGATGACCCGGGGCGGCGCGACCGGCGCCGCGGCGATGATCCGCTCGGTGGCGTCGATCCCGCTCACGTCGCCCGGCATCCGCACGTCCATGAGGATCACGTCCGGCCGGAGCGACCCGGCGAGCCGGATGGCCTCCGCGCCGTCCGCCGCCTCGCCGACCACGTCCACCTCGGGCGCCGCCCGCAGCAGGGCGGCGAGTACAGGCGGACCCAGATGCGGTAACCGTTGACGCTGGATCCGTAGCCCCAGCAGTCGACCTCGACCTTCTGCCCGTTGCGGAGGGTGCCGACCGGGCTGTACCCGGTGCCGGGGCCGGACCGGATCGTCAGCCCGTTCGGGGCGTCCTTGACGTACGCGCACCAGGCACGCGGGTCGCTGCCGCTCGACCCGCACCGGACCGGGTCGGCGCTCGCGGGCGACGCGACGACGAGACTTCCGGCGATCGCGGCGGTGGCCGCCACGGCGGTCGCGGCGATCCTGCGGACTCGCTGGGTCATGCTGGCTCCTCTGGTCGTGGGCAACGGATCTGCCAGGCCCGAAGCTATTCGCCGGCGTGGATGCCACGCATCCGGCAGCGGATTGAACGTGGCGTACGACCTCCGCGTTACCCGGTGTCCCGGGTCAACCCGTCGCCGTACCCGGGTAGCCGATCGATCGCTGTAAGTTTCGGCGGTCGGCCCAGGCCCGTGGCGGCGCGGCGCCCGCGGCGTTGCCGTCCGGGCTCGCGCGACCGTAGCGTCCCCGCGATCAAGGTCCGCGCATCGACGTCGGTGAGGGAGCACATCACATGGGCAGTTATCAGGACGGCGGGCTGCGCGCCCGATTGCGGCGCTCGATCGCCGTGGCGGCGACCATCGCGGGCGTCGCGCTCGGCACGGCGGCCATCGGCGGCCCCGCGGCGGCCGCACCGGAGAGCACCGCGCTGGCCGCCGCCCCGACCATCTCCAGCGTCGCCGCGGGCTACGCCCACACCTGCGGGATCCGGACCGACGCGACGCTGTGGTGCTGGGGCAGCAACTGGAGCGGCGAGCTCGGTGACGGCACCAACGACACCAGGACCACGCCCACCCGGATCGGCACCGGCACCACCTGGGCGGCCATCGACGCCGGCAGCAGCCAGACGTGCGGGGTGAAGGCCGACCACACGCTGTGGTGCTGGGGCAGGAACGTCCGCGGCCAGCTCGGCGACGGCACGACCACGAACCGGAACGCCCCCGTCCAGGTCGGCACCGCCACCACCTGGGCGAGCGTCAGCACCGGCGACGCGCACACCTGCGGCGTCCGCACCGACGGCTCGTTGTGGTGCTGGGGCTTCAACCGCCTCGGCCAGCTGGGCACCGGCACCGCCGACTACTACCTGACCTCGCCGGTCCGGATCGGCACGGCGTCCACCTGGGCGAGCGTCACGGCCGGATACGCGCACACCTGCGGGTCCCGCACCGACGGCACCCTGTGGTGCTGGGGCGACAGCTCGAGCGGGCAGCTCGGGGTGGGCACGCTGAGCTACTCGACCACCCCGGCGCAGGTCGGCACCGCCACCACCTGGAACGGCGTCACCGCCGGATACGCGCACAGCTGCGGCACCCGCACCGACGGCACCCTGTGGTGCTGGGGCAACAACGGCTACGGCCAGCTCGGCGCCGCCGGCCCGCTGCAGACCTCCCCGGTGCAGGTCGGCACCGCCACCACCTGGAACAAGGCCAACGCGGGCGACAACACCGTCTGCGCCTCCCGCACCGACGGCAGCTTCTGGTGCTGGGGCAACAACATGGCCGGCGGCCTCGGCGACGGCACCACGACCAACCGCTCCACCCCCACCCGGGTCGGCACCGCCACCACCTGGACGACCGGCTTCGTCGTCAACTACCACACCTGCGGCGTCCGGACCGACGGCAGCCTGTGGTGCTGGGGCAACAACGGCAACTCCCAGCTGGGCGACGGCACCACCACCCAGCGCAACACCCCGGGTCAGGTGACCATCCCGACCACCTGACGGTTCCGGTCGCCGGCCCGGGCCGTCAGCGCCCGGGCCGGCGCGTCATCGGCGCCGGCCTACCCGGCGGCGCGCACCAGCACGGCCTCGACGTGCCTGAGCATGTCGCCGGCCGCCGGCGCCCACGCCGTGTCGAGGTGGCAGGCGATCGTCATCAGCGCGGCGGCCGGGCGGTGCTGGACCGACAGGATGTACCGCGACCCGCCGGGCCGGTCGGGCTGCTCGGTGACGCGGTCCTGCACGGCCGGGTCGGTGAACGGGATGGCCTCGGCGCCGAGTGAGCGGCTGTTCGCCGCGCTGCCCACGATGGACGCGTCGATGTAGTTGAACCGGGCCACGGCCGCGCCCGTCCCGGCCAGCTCGCCGAGGATCTCCGCGCTGACCGCCGCGGCCCGCGCGGGGTCGAGGTTGGCGAACCGGTGGCCGTGCAGCTGGTTGCTGGCCGTGGCCGCCAGCCGCGCGGTCAGGTCGCCGCCCCCGGGCACGAGGACGGGCACCGGCATGACCGCCTTGCGGACCGACGCCTGTGTCCCCGCCGACAGCCGGTTCGCGGCCAGGGCCTGGACACCGGCGCACGGCGAGCCCTCGACCAGGCCTATCGCCGAGCCGAACGCGGTCAGGTAGACCGCCGACACCGGCACACCGGCGCGGGTGGCGACGGCCTGCGCGGCCCGGGCGGCGTGCGCCGAGGCGAGCCACCGGGACCGCAGCACCGGGTCCGCCGCCGCCGTCCCGCCCTCCGGGCGCCAGCCGGACAGCCCGTCGCGCAGCGCGCCCAGCTGCCGCCGCCAGTGCGCCTCGGCGCGCTCGGCGTGGGCCAGACCCGGAGCGGACGTCTCCCACTCGGCGGTCTCCAGGGGCTGCTCCGGCGCGGGCCCGCCGTCGAACGCCGCACGTCCGCCCATCCGGCTCCGCAAGGCTTGCAAGAAGTCGCTCCGGAGCACCCGCATGCCCCACCCGTCGACCGCGGAGTGGTCGGCGACGATCCCGATCCGTCGCACGGCGCCGGCGGCCACCGCCAGCACGAAGAGCACGGGCGGCTGCTCGCCGAGGCGGAACGCCGTGGCCGTGGCCGCCGCGATCGCCGCGTCGGCCTCGGTGCCGGCCGGCGCGACCCGCACCACCTCGCCCAGCCGCTCCGCCGCCGGGAGTACATGCTGCTCACGAACGCCGGGGCCGGTCACGGGCAGGAGCGTCCGCAGCCCTTCGTGCCGGTCGAGCAGGTCGCCGATCGCGGCCAGCGCGACGCCGACCGGTGCGCCGGCGCCGTCGACCACGCCGGTGAAGTTCGCGGCGGAGGACCACGGCGAGTCCGCGTCGATGCCGACGTCCAGGAACCACTCACGTTGCGCGCAGGTCAGCGGCCCCCGTCGAGTCGGTTTCATTCCCGTTCCTGTTCAGTTTCTAAAGTCGAGTGCGTTGGATATTGCAGGACTTCACTGCGTCATGCAACCCTGTTGCCGTGGTTTTGCACGCCGTCCCGCCGACGGTTCCCCGCCTCCTCACCGGCCGGTCCACATCGGACCCGGACCGCGAGGCGCTGGTCGTCGACGGCGTCGGGGCGCTGACCTTCGGCGCCTGGCAGCGCCGTGCCACGGGCCTCGCCGAGCGGCTGCGGCAGCGCCGCGTCGCGCCGGGTGACCGCGTCGGCCTGCGGTTCGGCGCCGCCGAATGGCTCGACTTCGCGGTCGCCTACGTGGCGGTGCAGCGATTAGGCGCGGTCGCCGTGCCGGTCCCCGGCGACGCGGCGCCCGCCGAGCTGGCGTACGTGCTCGCCGACTGCGCCGCCACCGGTCTCGTGCACGGGGGCGGCGCGCCCGGCTGGACCGGCGGGTGGACCCACGCCGCGACCGACGGCGACGACGACACCGGCGACGGCGGCGCGGATCTGTCCACATCGGACGGTCTGGCCCAGATCCTGTACACGTCCGGCACGACGGCGCGGCCCAAGGGGGTCGCCGCCACCCACGCCAACCTCACGTACGGGGCGGGCGCCCGGCACCGGCCGTTCCGCCACTCGCGCCACCTGCTGCACGCGTTCGCGATCGGCACGAACGCGGCCCAGGTCATGCTGATGACCGCGCTGCTCGCCCACCCCGCCGTGGTGACGCTGCCGCAGTTCACCCCGTTGCGCTTCGCGCGCGCCATCGCCCGCTGGTCCGCCGGCACGGTGTTCGTCGTCCCGGCGATGGCCATGGAGCTGCTCGCCGTGGCCGAGGGCCACGACCTGAGCAGCGTCCGGCTGCTCGGGTCGGCCGCCGCGCCGCTGCCGGGGCCGGTCGCCGCCCGCCTCGCGGCCGCGTTCCCGAACGCGACGATCGTCAACTACTACACCTCGACCGAGGCCGCCCCGGCGCAGACCGCTATGACGTACGACCCGGAGCGCCCGGACAGCGTGGGCCGGCCGATCGCCGGCGGCGGCCTGCGCGTCACCGACGACGACGGGCGGCCCTGCGCGCCGGGCGAGATCGGCGCCGTCTGGATGCGCTCCCCCGCCCCGCCCCGCACGTACGTCGGCGACACCGTGACGAGCGGTGCCACCTTCCAGGACGGCTGGGTCCGGATGGGCGACGTCGGCTACGTCGACGAGGACGGTTTCCTGTTCCTCGTCGAGCGGGACGGCGACCTGGTCAAGACCGGCGCCCACCGGGTGTCGACGCTGCAGGTCGAGGCGGCCATCCACGAGCACCCGGCGGTCGCCGACGCCGCCGTCGTCGGGCTGCCCCACGAGGTGCTCGGCGTCGAGCTGGCCGCCGTGATCGTGGTCGGCGGCGGCGCGGCACTGACCCCGCAGGCGCTGCGGGCGTTCCTCGCCGGCCGCCTCGCGCCGCACGAGATCCCTTCCCTCGTCCACGTCGTGGACAAGCTTCCGCGCAACCGCGGCGGCAAGGTCGACAAACGATCCCTGCGAAGGAGCCTGACGTGATCCAGGCGTCCGCCGTCCAGCACGGCATGCGGCTCGCCGCGTCCGGTGCCGCCCCCACCGCCTACCACATGCCGCTGGTCGTCACGTTCGCCCACGAACCGGACGCCGGGCTCCTCGCCAAGTCCTGCGCGGCCGTGGTCGAGCGGCACGCGCTGCTGGCCGTCTCGGTCGTCGAGCGCGACGGCGTCACCCACCTCGCCCGCAGCACCGTTCCCGTCCTGCGCGTTGCGGGGCCGGACGAGTCGGTCGAGGAGGAGGCCACCCGCCCCTTCGACCTCGGCGCGGGACCGCTGGTCCGGTTCGCGCTGTTCGGCCGGACGCTGGTCGTCACGGCGCACCACCTGGTCTTCGACGGGCTGTCCAAGGAGGTGCTGCTGCGGGACCTGGCCGCGTTCTACGCCGGTGAGATCCCGGCGCCGCTGCCGCGCACCGCCGAGGACGAGCTCGCCGCCGAGGCGGCACGGCTGGCCGGCGGCCGGGGCGCGGCGGAGGAGTACTGGTCCGGCCGGTGGGCCGAGCCGCTGCCCGTGGTCGTCGGCGAGCACGTCCTCACCGGGCGCGACCACGGGGCCGGTCAGGTGCACGCGTTCGAGCCGCCCGTGCCCGACCTGCCCGGGCTGACCCGGTTCGAGACGCTGCTGGCCGCGGTCCACGCCCTGCTCGGCGGCTACGGCAACCCGCGCGTCACGACCGGCGTCGACGTGTCCACCCGGGAGCCCGGCGCGTTCGACACCGTCGGCCCGTTCGCGACCGAGTTCCCCGTCGACACGCGGCCCGACGCGGACTCCCCGTTCGCGGAGTTCGCCGCCGGGGTCCGGGCGACGCTCCGCGCGATGTACCCGCACCGGTCGGTGCCCCTCGCCCGCGCGGTCCGCCGGCTGCGGCCGCACGCCGCGATCGCGCCCGTCTCCGTCAGCTACCGCCGGGTCGGCGCCGCGCCACGGTTCGACGGCGCCCCGGCGGCCGTCGACTGGCTGGCGTTCGCCGGCAGCGTGCGCGGCGACCTGCAGCTGCAGGCGGTCGACGACGGCACGACGGTCACCGCCCGGCTGCGCCACTCGGCCGCCGCGGCGCCGGTCGCCGCACGGTTCGCCGGCGACCTCTGCGCGGTGCTCACCCGGGTCGCCGCCGATCCGCGGACCCTGCTGCGCGACCTGGGCCCCGCCGCCGCCCCGGGCACCTCCGCGCCGCCTGCCGCGGTCGAGGCGGGGGCCGCCGCGCCGGCACCGGCCCGCGGCGGTGAGCTCGTGGAGCCGGTCCTGGCCATCTGGTGCGACGTGCTCGGCGACCCCGCCATCGGCCCCGACGACGACCTGTTCGACCTGGGCGGCGACTCGCTGACCGCGACGCAGATCATCGCGCGGATGCGCAAGACGCTCGGCGTCGACGTCGACATCGACACGTTCTTCGACCACCCGACGGTCAACGGAGTCGTGGATGCCGTCAGCGCTTCCTGAGGCGCTCGCCGAGGCCCCCGCTGAGGCGCCCGCTGAGGCGCCCGACCGGGCGGCGATGCTGCTCATCCGGCACTTCGAGACGGCGCTGCTGGACCTCTTCGCGCGCGGCGAGCTGTCCGGGACCACGCACACCTGCCTCGGCCAGGAGTACGTGCCCGTGGCGGTGAGCGGCCTGCTCGGACCGGACGACCACGTGCTGAGCAACCACCGCGGGCACGGCCACTACCTCGCGCGGTTCGACGACCCGGAGGGGCTCCTCGCGGAGATCATGGGCCGGGCCGGCGCCGTGTGCCACGGCGTCGGCGGCAGCCAGCACATCCACCGGCGCGGATACCTCTCCACCGGCGTGCAGGGCGAGAGCCTGCCGGTCGCGGCCGGGCTCGCGCTGCACCTGCGCCGCCACCGGCCGGGCGCGCTCGCCTGCGCGTACATCGGCGACGGCACCTGGGGCGAGGGCGCGGTGTACGAGGCGCTCAACATCGCCGCGCTGTGGCGGCTGCCGCTGCTGGTCGTGGTGGAGCACAACGGGATCGCCCAGTCGACGCCCACCGGGCACGCCATGGCCGGCACCGTCGCCGGGCGAGCCGCCGCGTTCGGACTGGCCCACACGCTGGTCACCGCGACCGACCCGGCCCGCATCAGGGCGGAGCTCGCCCCGTTCGTCGCCGGTGTACGCGACGGCGCGCCGCTCGTCGTCGAGTTCCGCGCCCCGCGGCTCGGCCCGCACAGCAAGGGCGACGACACCCGCCCCGCCGACCAGGTCGCGGCCCTGGCCGACTGGTACCCGGCGGTGGCCGCCGCCGCACCGGACCTGGACCGCGCCCAGCGCGACCGCGTCGCCCGCGTCGTCGCCGAGGTGTCGGCCCGCCCACCCGCCGAGTGGGCCGTCTCATGAGGGTCGCCGAGAACATCAACACCGCGCTGCACACGGTCCTGGCGGGCGACGAGCGGGCGTACCTCATCGGTGAGGACCTCCTCGACCCGTACGGCGGCGCGTTCAAGGTCGCGCGCGGGCTCTCCACCCGGTTCCCGGACCGGGTGCTGTCCACCCCGATCAGCGAGTCGGCCATCACCGGCATCGCGGCCGGCCTGGCCCTGGCCGGCGACACCGCGATCGTCGAGTACATGTTCGCCGACTTCCTCACCCTCGGCTTCGACCAGCTGGTCAACTTCGCCGCCAAGTCCGTCACCATGTACGGCGAACGGCTGCCGATGCGCATGGTCGTGCGCTGCCCCAGCGGCGGCGGCCGCGGCTACGGGCCGACGCACAGCCAGAGCCTGACGAAGCACCTGATCGGCGTGCCCGGCCTCGCCGTGTTCGAGATGTCGCCCTTCCGCGACGCGGCCGAGGTGTTCGCCGAGATGCTCGCGCTCGGGCAGCCGTGCGTGTTCGTCGAGGACAAGATCCTCTACACCCGCCGGATGCTGCCCGCCGTGGCCGCCCCGTTCACGGTCGAGGTGCGCGACGGCGTGGCGTACGTCGGGACCGGCGAACGCCCGGAGCTGGTCCTGATCGCGCCGGGCGGCATGGCCGAACGCGCCCTGACGGCGCTGCGGACGCTGCTGATCGAGCAGGAGATCGCCGGACTGCTGGTCGTTCCTTCGCGGCTGTACCCGGTGCGCCTCGACCTGCCGCCCGTCCCGCACGTCGTGGTGGCCGAGGACGGCACCGCCGGCGGCACCTGGGGCGCCGAGGTCGCGCATCACGTCCACGCGCGCCACTTCGCGGACCTCGCCGCGCCCGTGACGCTCGTCCACGGCGCCGACGCCGTCATCCCCGCCGCACCACACCTGGAGCGTCACGTGCTCGTGAGCGCCGGCACCATCCACGACGCCTTGATGAGGACCGTCCGTGCCTGAGATCGCGGTGCCGAAGCTCAACACCAACGACGACAGCTACGTGCTGCTCGCCTGGCTCGCCCCGGACGGCGAGGCGGTGCCGGCCGGCGCGCCGGTCGCCGAGGTGGAGACGTCGAAGGCGGTCGAGGAGCTGACCGCCGCGACGGGCGGCGTCCTGCGCCACCGCGCGGCGACCGGCGCCGAGATCGCCCCCGGTCAGGTGATCGCCCTCCTCGACGACCCCACCGCCGCCGGCGCGGCACCGGTCCCGGGACCGGCCGGCGACGACGGCCCGACGATCACCGCGCCGGCCCGCGCCCGCATGGCCGAGCTCGGTGTCAGCGCCGAGCAGGTCGCCGCGCTCGGCCGCCCGATCGTCCGCCGCGCCGACGTCGACGCACTGGTGGCCGTACCGCCGCCGGTGGCGACCGGAACGGCGACCGGCAGCCTGTCCCGCAACCAGCGTGCGGTCGCCCGGACGGTGGCCCGGTCGCACGCCACCGTCCCGGCCGCGTACACCGCGATGACGATCGACGTCGGCGCCGCCCTGGAGCGGATGCCCCGGCTGACCCGCGCGGTGCGGCGGCCCGTCGGCCTCGCCGAGCTGTTCGTCGCCGCGATCGGGGCGGCGCACGCCGAGCACCCGATGTGCTTCGCGCGGCTCGACGACGACGGCCACACCCTGCACCCGGGCGGCGCCGCGCACGTCGGCGTCACCGTCGACCTCGGCGAGGGCCTGTACGTGCCGGTGGTCCGCGACGCCGGCACCGCGACGGTCGCCGAGATCGCCCGCGCCCTCGCCAGGTTCCGGGTCACGGCGGCCGGCGGCGCGTTCCGTCCGTCCGAACTGGACGGTGCGACCATCACGCTGACCCTGCACCAGGACGCCAATGTGAGCCTGGCGATCCCGATCGTGTACCCGGGCCAGACCTGCGCGGTCGCGGTCACGGCCCCGCGCCCCGAGCTGCACCTCGGCGACGACGGCACGCCGGCGACCCGGACCGTGAGCCAGGTCGGTCTCGCCTACGACCACCGCGTCGTCAACGGCCGCGAGGCGGCCCGCTTCCTGGCCGCGCTGGCCCGGACGCTGCAGGAGGAGCCGCGATGAGGCCGCTGCTGCCCGGCCAGGAGCGGCTGTGGTTCCTGCACCAGCTGGATCCGGCCGACGCGTCGTACCACCTGCCGCTGGTCCTGCACGTGCGCGGCCGCCTGGACCGGGCCGCCCTGGAGCGCGCGCTGGCCGCGGTGACCGACCGGCACGAGACCCTGCGGTCCCGGGTCGCGCAGCTCGACGGCGCGCCCGTGCTGGTGCCGGCCGCCGGCGGCGTCCCGTTGGAGACCGCCGCCGCGACCGGCCTGGAGGAGGCCCGCGACCTGGTCGCCGCGTTCGTGACGCGGCCGTTCGACCTCTCCGCCGGCCCGATGGCCCGCTGCCTGCTGATCGGCGTCGGGCCGGACGAGCACGTGCTCGCGCTCGCCGCGCACCACGTCGCGGCCGACGGCTGGTCGCTGCGGGTGCTGCGCCGCGACCTCGACGCGCTGTACCAGGCGTACGCCACCGGCACCCCGGCGGCGCTGCCGGACCTGCCGGAGCCGCCGCCGGTCCCGGTCGACGCCGCGCCGGACCTCGGGTACTGGACCGGACGGCTCGCCGGCGCCCCGGTGCTGGACCTGGCGACCGACCGGCCCCGCCCCCCGGTGCGCCGCGGCCGCGGCAGCTCCGTCGTCTTCGACATCCCCGTCGACCTGCTGCGCCGCCTGGAGGCCGTGGCCCGGTCCGAGCGCACCACCGTGTTCACCACGCTGGTCGCGGCGTTCTCGCTGCTGCTCGGCCGGATGAGCGGCCAGGACGACGTCTGCCTCGGCACGCCGGTCCTCGGCCGCGACGACCCGGACCTCGACGACCGCGTCGGCTGCTACTCCGAGACCCTGGTCCTGCGGACGGACCTGTCGGGCGACCCGACGTTCCGCGAGCTGCTGCGGACCGCCCGCCGGACCGTGCTCGGCGCGCTGAGCCACGCCGCCCCGTTCGAACGCGTGGTGTCGGCGGTCGGCGCGCCCCGCGACCGCAGCCGCACCCCGCTGTTCCAGGCCATGCTCATGTACCTGCGGCAGGAGCAGGACCGGCCGCGCCTCGGCGGACTCGACGCCGAGCTGCTGGACCACCCGTTCGACGTCGCCCGCACCGACGTGTCCCTCGACGTCATCCAGGGCCCCGAGGCCGCCGTCGGCGTGCTCACGGTCGACCGTGACCTGTTCGACCCCGGCACCGCGCAGCGGTGGATCCGCCGGCTGCTCATCCTGCTCGACGACGCGGCCCGGCGCCCCGACGTCCCGGCCGGTGACCTGCGCCGGCTCGACGACGACGAGCGGCGCGAGGCGCTGACCCGCTGGAACGGCACGGGCGCCGGGGAGACCACCCCGCTGGTCGCCGAGCTGTTCCGGGAGCGGGCCCGGGCGACGCCGGACGCCGTCGCGGTCACCGGCGACGGCGGCGACCTCACCTACCGCGAGCTCGACGCCGAGGTCGACCGGCTGGCCGCGCGCCTCCGCGGGCGCGGGCCGCTGATCGGGGTCGGGCTGTCCCGGCGCCCGGCGATGGTGGTCGCGCTCCTCGCCGTCTGGCGGGCCGGCGCCGCGTACCTGCCGCTCGACCCGGCGTACCCGGCCGACCGGCTCGCGTTCGTCATCGCCGACGCGGGCGTCGGCACGGTGCTCACCGAGCCGGCGTTCGCGGACCGGTTCGGCGCGGCGGCGCTGCTGATCGACGCCTCGGACGACGAGCCGCGGGACGAGGTCGCCCCCGCCGCCGCCGTCGTCGGCCCGGACGACCCGGCCTACGTGCTGTACACGTCCGGGTCCACCGGACGGCCCAAGGGCGTCGTCGTGCCGCACGGCGCGCTCGCCGCGTTCGTCGCCGCGATGGCCGCCGTCACCGGGCCGCAGGCGGGCCGCACCTGGCTGGCGCTCACCTCGCTGTCGTTCGACATCTCCGGGCTCGAGCTGTTCCTGCCGCTCAGCCGTGGCGGCCGGGTCGTCGTCGCCGGCGACGCGCAGACCGGCGACGGCGCGGCGCTGCGGGCGCTCATCGCCGCGACCGGCGTCACCGACGTGCAGGCCACCCCGTCCGGCTGGCGGATGCTGCTCGCCGCCGGCTTCGACCACGACGTGCCGGCCGCGCTGGTCGGCGGTGAGGCGCTGCCGGTGCCGCTCGCCGCCGAGCTGCGCGGCAAGGTCGGCCGGCTGACCAACGTGTACGGCCCGACCGAGACCACGATCTGGTCGACGTACTGGCCGGTGCCCGGCGACCCGGCGGCCGTCACGATCGGCGGCCCGATCCCGGGCACCCGGGTGTACGTCGTCGACGACCGGATGCGGCCCGCCCCCGCCGGCGTGCCCGGCGAGCTCGTCATCGCCGGTGCCGGCGTCGCGCTCGGCTACCTGCGCCGGCCCCGGCTGACCGCCGACCGGTTCGTGCCCGACCCGTGGGGTCCGGCGGGCGCACGGATGTACCGCACCGGCGACCGCGCCCGCCGGCTGGCGGACGGCACGCTGGAGTTCCTCGGCCGGCTCGACACCCAGGTCAAGGTCCGCGGGCACCGGGTCGAGCTGGGCGAGGTCGAGACCGTGCTCGCCGCCTGTCCGGGCGTCGCCGCCGTGGTCGCCGCGGTCCGCGACGACGCGCTCGCCGCGTACGTCACGGCCCGCCCCGGCGCCGGCGTCGACCCGGACGCGATCCGCGACGCGGCCCGCGCCACCCTGCCGGCCTACGCCGTGCCGGCCACGGTAACGGTGCTCGACGCGCTGCCGCTCACCCCGAACGGCAAGGTGGACCGGGCCGCCCTGCCCGACCCGCGACCGTCCGCCACCGCCGCGTACGTGCCACCGCGCACCGCGGCCGAGACCCGCGTCGCCGCGGTGTTCGCCGAGGTGTTCGGCGTCGCGGTGGGCGCCCACGACGACTTCTTCGCGCTCGGCGGCCACTCGCTGCTGGCCGTCAAGGTCGCGGCGCGGCTGCCCGGCCTGACCGTCCGCGACCTGTTCGACCATCCGGCGGTCGAGGCCCTCGCCCTGCGGATCCCGGCCGCCGCCGGCGACGCCGGTGCCGGCCCGCCGGACCGCGCGCCGGCGCTGTCCGACGCCCAGCGCCGCCTCTGGTTCCTGCAGCGGCTGGACCCGCGCGACGCGTCGTACAACATGTTCCTGGTGCTGCGCCTGCGCGGCCGGCTGGACCGCCACGCGCTGCGGCGGGCCCTGGACGCCCTCGCCGCCCGGCACGTCGCGCTGCGGTGCGCCTACCCGGAGGTCGGGGGCGAGCCGGCCGTCGAGGTCGGGCCCGCGACCGTGCCGTTCGAGGAGATCCCGCTGGAGTCCGCGGCCGAGCCGGAGGCGGCGGCCCGGGCCGCCGTCGCGGACCGGACGAACGCGCCGTTCGACCTCCGGGCCGGCGCGCCGGTGCGGGCCGCGCTGCTCCGGCTCGCCCCCGACGATCACGTCCTCTGCCTGGTCGTGCACCACATCGCCGGGGACGGCTGGTCGCTCAACGTCCTGCGGGAGGACCTCGCCGCGCTCTACGCCGGGCTGCCGTTGGCGCCGCTGCCGCCCGTACCGGCGAACGACGGCGACCAGGAGGCCGACCTCGCCTACTGGCGGGACCGCCTCGCCGAGCCGACCGCGCTCGACCTGCCGACGGACCGGCCCCGCCCGGCCGAGCCCACCCACCGCGGCGAGTTCCTCGGCGCCCACCTGCCGGCCGGCGTCACCGCCCGCCTCGAGGGCCTGGCCGGCCAGGCCCGCACCAGCCTCTTCGCCGTGCTGCTCGCGGCCTACCAGGTGCTGCTCGCCCGGCACACCGGCCAGTCCGACGTCCTGGTCGGCTCGACCCTGGCGGCCCGGGACCGGGTCGAGACCGAGCGGGCCGTCGGCTACTTCGCCAGGACCGTCGTGCTGCGCAACCAGGTCGACCCGGCCGAGCCGTTCACCGGCCTGCTCGGCCGGGCCCGCGAGTGCGTGCTGGACGCGCTCACCCACGCCGAGGCGCCGTTCGAGCACCTCGCCGCCGGGGCGGCGCCGCTGTTCCAGACCATGTGCATCCTGCACACCCAGGACGAGGGCACCCAGGTCGACCGGTTCGCCGACCTGCACGCGTCGTTCTTCGACTCCGGCTACCGGCAGGCCAAGTTCGACCTGATGCTGGAGGCGTGGCGGGCCGCCGACGGCCTGACGCTCGTCTTCGGCTACGACACCGACCTGCTCGACGCGGCGACCGTCGAGCGCTGGGCCCGCCGGTTCGAGGTGCTGTGCGCCGGCATCGCCGCCGACCCGGGCGCCGCGGTCGGCGCGCTGCCGCTGCTGACCGCCGCCGACGAGGCGCTCGTCGGCTCGCTCGCCGCCCCGCCGCCCTCCCCGCCGCAGCCGCCGGCTCCCGGGCTGCCCCGGCTCGCGGCGCCGAACGCGGTCGCGATCCGCTGCGGGACCGAGTCGCTGACGTACGCCGAGCTCAACCGCCGGGCCGACGCACTCGCCTTGGCGCTGCGCGCGGCGGTCGCCGCGGGTCCGCCGGTCGTCGCCGTCGCCGCGCACCGGGACATCGGCACGATCGTCGCGCTGCTGGCGGTCTGGCGGGCCGGCGGCGCGTACCTGCCGATCGACCCGGAGCAGCCGGCCGGGCGGATCGCGGAGCTCGTCGCGGGCAGCGATGCCGGGCTGGCCGTCGGGGACGCGCCCTGGCCGGACGGTCTGCGGGTCGTCGCGCCGCCTGCCGGGACGGTGCCGGCGGTCGACCACGCGGCCCCGGACGGCGCCGCGTACGTGCTGTACACCTCCGGGTCCACCGGCACCCCGAAGGCCGTCGTCGTCGACCACGAGGCGCTCGCCGCCCGGGTCGGCTGGATGCGCCGCGACTACCGGCTCGGCCCGGGCGACACGGTCGTGCAGTTCGCGCCGCTCGCGTTCGACGCGCACGCGGAGGAGCTCTGGCCCGCGCTCGGCGCCGGGGCCACGGTGCGGCTGCTGCCGGACGGCCCGCTCAGCCTGCCCGACGTGCTCGCCGGCCCGGACGGCGCCGGCGTCACCGTGCTCGACCTGCCCACCGCGTACTGGCACGACCTGGTCGCCCAGATCGACGCGATCGCCTGGCCGCCCCGGCTGCGGCTGGTGATCCTCGGCGGCGAGGCGGTGCACGCGGCCGCCGTGGCCCGCTGGCGCGCCCGGTTCGGCGACACCGTGCGGCTGGTGAACACGTACGGCCCCACCGAGGCCACGATCATCGCGACCTCGACCGACCTCGGCCCGGACGACACGACCGGCCCGCCGCCGATCGGCGTGCCGCTGCCCGGGGTGCGCGTCGCGGTCGTCGACGCCGGCCTGCGCCCGGTGCCGCCCGGCGCTTACGGCGAGCTGCTGCTCGGCGGCGCCGGCCTGGCCCGCGGCTACCTCGGCCGGGACGACCTCACCCGGGACCGGTTCGTCACGTGGCCTCTGTCAGGGCGCGGCGCGCGCTGCTACCGGACCGGCGACCGCGTGCGGCTGCGGGCCGACGGCCGCCTCGACTTCGCCGGCCGGCTCGACGACCAGCTGAAGGTCCGCGGGTTCCGGATCGAACCGGCCGAGGTGGAGCACCACCTCCTGGAGTGCCCGGGGGTGACCGGGGCGGTGGTCGTCGCGCACGGCGGCGCCCTGGTCGCGTACGTCGCCGGCACCGCACCGGCCGGCGCGCTGCGCGCCCGGCTCGCGGCCCGGCTCCCCGGCCACCTGGTGCCGGACCGCTGGGTCGCGGTCGACGCGCTCCCCCGTACGCCCACCGGGAAGATCGACCGGCGGGCACTGCCGCCGCCCGGCGACGGCAGTGCCGGGCCCTCCGGACCGTCCACGCCGCCGCGCACCGACGCCGAGCAGCTGATCGCCGACGTCTGGACCGAGGTGCTCGGCATCGGCGGCGTCGGCGTGGACGACGACTTCTTCACCCTCGGCGGCCACTCGCTGCTCGCCGTCCGCGTGGCCGCCCGGCTGCGCGCCATGACCGACCTCGACCTGCCCATCCGTCTGCTCTTCACGCACCGCCGGCTGGCCGACCTGGCCACCGCGGTCGAGCAGCGGCTGCTCGCCGATCTGGCCGAGCTCAGCGACGACGAGGTGGCCGGCCTGCTGGAAGCGGAGACCCGATGACCGTCGACGAAGCCCGCCAGGCGCTGCTGGCCCAACGACTGCGCCGGCGCACGGCGACCCGGACCGTCCCCACCCGGCCGGCCGGCACGGTGCCGCCGCTGTCGTTCGCGCAGGAACGGCTCTGGTTCATGGAGCAGTACGCGCCCGGCAACCGCGCCTACCTCGTGCCGGTGGCCCGGCGGATCCGGCGCCCGGTCGACGCCGACCGGCTGGCCGGGGCGCTGCGCCGCGTCGTCGCCCGGCACGAGGCGCTGCGGACCCGGTTCCCAGCCCGGGACGACGGGATCCCGACGCTCGTCGTCGACGAGGACCCGGCCGTCGACCTGACCGTCGTCGATGTCGCCGACGACGCCGCCGCCCGGGCCGCGGTCGAGGCGGTGCACGCCCGCGGGTTCGACCTCGCCGCCGAGCAGCCGCTGCGGGCCGCGCTGGTCCGGTTGTCCCCGGACGACGCGATCCTGGCCATGGCCGTGCACCACATCGCGATCGACGGCTGGTCCGTGCCGCTGCTGCTGGCCGAGCTGATGACCGCGTACGACGGCGGCGACCTGCCCGCCCTGCCCGTCCAGTACGGCGACTACGCGGCCTGGCAGCGCGACAAGCCGGCGCCCGACGTCGCCCGCTGGGCGGAGCGCCTGGACGGCGTCGAGCCCCTCGCGCTGCCGACGGACCGGCCGCGCCCGGCCGAGCTGACCTACGACGGCGGCAGCGTCGAGTTCGAGCTCGACGCCGGTCTCGCGGCCGGCATCCGGGCCCTCGCCGACAACCACGGCGCCTCGCTGTACATGACGATGCTGGCCGCCTACGCCTGCCTGCTCGGCCGGCACGCGCACCAGAACCGTCTCACGATCGGCTCCCCCGTCGCCGGCCGCGGCGTCCCGGAGCTGGAGAACCTCATCGGCTGCTTCGTCAACACGCTCGTCATGCCCGTCGACCTGAGCGGCGACCCGACGTTCACCGAGCTGCTGCTGCGGGTGCGGGAGACCGCGCTCACCGGGCTCGCCGACGCCGACACGCCCTTCGAACGCGTCGTCGCCGACCTCAACCTGCCCCGCGACGTGTCCCGGTCGCCGCTGTTCCAGGCGCTGCTCGCGGTGCAGAACTACGGCACGGGCGGCGGCGACGGCCTCGACGGGTACGAGATCAGGTCGTGGGCGACCCGCTACGACCTCGAGCTGTACATCAGCGACACCGCCGACGGCGGGCTGTGGGGCCAGTTCATCCACAACACGGCGCTCTTCGACGCGGCGACCGTGCGGCGGCTCGTCAGCCACCTGACCGCGCTGCTGCGCGGCGCCGTCGCCGACCCGCTGACGCCGGTGGCCGCGCTCGACCTGCGCGACGACGACGAACGCGCGGCGCAGGCCGCCTGGAACGCGACCGCCGCCCCGTTCGACGCGGGCGCCACCCTGCCCGGCCTGTTCGCCGCGCAGGTCGCCGCCACCCCGGCCGCGCCGGCCGTGACGTTCGACGGCACCACGTGGAGCTACGCCGAGCTGGACGCCTACTGCGACCGGGTGGCCGCGGCGCTGCGGCCGGTGGGCGCCGGACCGGGCACGCGGATCGGCGTGTGCGCGCCGCGCTCGCTGCAGCTGCCCGGCGCGCTGCTCGGCGTGCTGCGCACCGGCGCCGCGTACGTGCCGCTCGACCCCGACTACCCGGTCGAACGGCTGGCCTTCATGGCGACCGACGCGGACCTGCGGGCCGTGCTCGTCCTCGACCCGCCGGCCGGCTGGGGATCGGAGCTGGCCGACGCGTTCGCCACCTGCCCGGTGATCCGCCTCGACCACCTCGACCCGGCGGCCCCCTTGCCCGCCACCGCGGACACTTCGACCCGCACCGATCCCCAGTCCGCCGCGGACACGTCAGCTCACACCGATCCCCAGCCCGTCACGGCGGATCCCCTGGCCGCCGCCGCAGATATGTCGGCTCGCTCCGCTCCCCGACATATCCGAAATTTCAACATTTTATCGCTGCCGACCGCCACCGACACCGCCTACGTCATCTACACCTCCGGCTCGACCGGACGGCCCAAGGGCGTGCCCAACGCGCACCGCGGCGTGGTCAACCGGCTCACCTGGATGCAGGAACGCTTCCAGCTGACCGCCGGCGACGTCGTGCTGCAGAAGACCCCCGCCGGGTTCGACGTGTCCGTCTGGGAGTTCTTCTGGCCGCTCATCGTCGGCGCGCGCCTGGTCCTCGCCCAGCCGGGCGGCCACCGGGATGCGGCGTACCTGCGGACACTCATCGACCGCGAAGGCGTCACCGTCCTGCATTTCGTGCCGTCGATGCTCGCGGCATTCCTCTCCGACGAGACGACGCCCGGCGGCGCCGGGCTGCGCGCCGTCGTCTGCTCCGGCGAGGAGCTGCCGGCCGACCTCGCCCGCCGCTGCCTGGCCGCGCTGCCCGCCGCCGAGCTGCACAACCTGTACGGCCCGACCGAGGCCGCCATCGACGTCAGCGCCTGGGCCGTCACCACCGAGTCGCTCGGCGACGCCCACCGCGTGCCGATCGGCGCCCCGGTCGCCAACACCACCCTGCACGTCCTCGACGACCGGCTCCGTCCGCAGCCCGTCGGGGTGCCCGGCGAGCTGCACATCGGCGGCGTCCAGGTCGCGGAGGGCTACCTGCGGCGGCCGCGGCTGACCGCCGAACGCTTCGTGCCCGACCCCTTCGGTGCGCCCGGCGCCCGGCTGTACCGCACCGGCGACCTGGCCCGCTGGCGCCCCGACGGCACGCTGGAGTTCCTCGGCCGCATCGACGGGCAGGTCAAGCTGCGCGGCCAGCGCATCGAGCTCGGCGAGATCGAGGCGGTGCTGCGCGAGCAGCCGGGCGTCCGGGACGCCGCCGTCGTCGTCCGCGAGGACCGCCCCGGCGACCAGCGGCTCGTCGCGTACGTCGTCGGCGCCGCGCCGGACCGCGCCGCGCTGAAGCGCCTGCTGCCCGACGCCATGGTCCCGGCCGCGTTCGTCGAGCTCGACGCGCTGCCGCTGTCGGCGAACGGCAAGCTCGACCGGCGCGCCCTCCCGGCCCCGGTCCGCGCGGCGGGCGGCGGGACCGCGCCGGCCACCCCGACCGAGAAGGTCGTCGCCGACGTCTGGTCGGCCGTGCTCAACGTGCCCGCGGTCGGCGCCGACGACGACTTCTTCGACCTCGGCGGCCACTCGCTGCTGGCGACGCAGGTGGTGGCCCGGCTCCGCAGGACCGGCGCCTCGGTCGGTGTCATCGACCTGTTCCAGAACCCGACCGTGCGGGAGCTCGCCGCCCTCATCGACCGGCCCGACGACGGCCCGCGGGCGGTGATCCGCCGCCTCACGCCGAACCGGCCGAAGGCCGCCATCTCCCTGGTCTGCGTGCCGTTCGGCGGCGGCAGCGCCGTGGTGTACCAGCCCCTCGCGGACGCGCTGCCCGAGCGGTACGCGGTCTACTCGGTCGCCATCCCCGGCCACGACGTCGGCGTCATCGAGGACCGGCTCGACTTCGACACGCTCATCGACCGCTGCGTCGCCGAGATCCTCGCGACGATCGAAGGACCGATCAGCCTGTACGGCCACTGCGGCGTCGGGTCGGCCCTCGCCGTCGCCCTCGCGCGGCGGCTGGAGGCGGCCGGCCGGGACGTGCGCACCGTATACATCGGCGCGATGTTCCCGTTCGCCGAACCGCGCGGCCGCCTGGCCCGGACGCTGTCGAAGGTCGCGCGGATGGAGTCGCTGCGCGGCGACCGGATCTACCAGAACTGGCTGACCTCGATCGGCGCCGACCTCGGCGGCCTCGACCCGGCGGAGGCCCGCCACATCGTGCGCAACCTGCGCCGCGACTCCGTCGACGCCGAGCGGTACTACACCGGGATGTACGCGACCGGCGCCGAGCGGCTGCGCGCCTCGTTCGTCACCGTCGTCGGCACCCGCGACCCGGCCACCGAGTTCTACGAGGAACGGTTCCGCGAGTGGCACTTCCTGTCCGACCACAGCGCCGTCGTGGTGCTGCGGGAGGCCGGGCACTTCTTCCTGAAGTACCGGGCCACCGAGATCGCCGAGATCATCGACACGCCCATGTTCGAACCGTCGGCGCCGGCCGACGAGCCGGGCCGCACCTGGTACCGGCACGGTGTGTCGCACGGCCGTGAGGTCGCCACCGGCCCGCAGCCGAGCCTCGGCCGGTTCGCCGCCGTCTCCGCCGGCCAGCTGGCGTCGATGTTCGGGTCGGCGCTCACCGAGTTCGCGATCCCGGTCTGGATCTACCTGACCACCGGGTCGGTCGCGCAGTTCGCGTTGTTCGCGGTGCTCGGCCTCGTCCCGGGTCTGATCACGTTGCCGATCGCCGGCGCGCTCGTCGACCGGCACGACCGGCGCCGCATCGTGCTCGCCGGCGACCTGGCCGCCGGCGGGGTCCAGGCCGTGCTGGCCGCGCTGCTCTGGGCCGGGCAGCTCAGCGTCGCCGCCCTCTATCCGGCCACGGTCGCGCTGTCGGTCGCGCTGTCGTTCCAGCGCATCGCGTACACCTCCGCGATCCCCCAGCTGGTGCCGAAGCGGCTGCTCGGCCACGCCGCCGGCATCGGCCAGCTCGGGGCCGGCCTCGCCCAGCTGCTCGCCCCGCTGCTGGGCGCCGGGCTGCTCGCCACGATCGGGCTGCGCGGCATCCTCACGCTCGACGTGGCGACCTACCTCGTCGCGGTCGTCGTCGTCCTGGCGGTGCGGTTCCCCGCCACCATGCCGTGGCGGCGCCACGAGACGCTGCGCGCGGAGATCGCCGGCGGCTTCCGGTACGTCTGGGGCAACCGGAACTTCCGCCGCATGCTGCTCTGGTTCGCCGTCCTGAACGTGCCGCTGTCCGCGATCTTCCTGATGCTCTCGCCGCTGGTCCTGTCGTTCGGCACGCTGCGTCAGGTCGGCCAGGTGTCGTTCGTCTCCGCGCTCGGCGTGTTCCTCGGCGGCCTGGTGATGGCCGCCTGGGGCGGCCCGCAGCACCGGCGGATGTTCGGCGTCCTCGTCGCGACGCTCGGCCTGGCCGTGTGCGCGCTCGTCACCGGCCTGCGCGAGAACCTGGTCCTGATCGGCGCCGGCGCGCTCGGCCTCGCGCTGGCCCTGACGCTGCTCAACGGCGTGTACACCACGATCATCCAGGTCAAGGTCCCGCAGCGGCTGCACGGGCGGGTGTTCTCCCTGAACACGCTGATCGCGTGGTCGACGATGCCGATCGGGTTCGGGGTCGTCGCGCCCTTCGGCGCCGAGCTGTTCCGCCCGCTGCTGCGCGACGGCGGCCCCCTCGCGGGCAGCCTCGGCCCCATGTTCGGCACCGGACCGCAGCGCGGGCTCGGCCTCATGTTCGCCGTGTTCGCGATCGCCGTCGCCGCGGTCGCCGCGGTCGGGCTGCGGGTGCTGCGCCGCTTCGACGACGAGGTGCCCGACGCCCTCGCCGACGACCTGGTCGGCCTGACCGTGCTGGACACGCCGGCGCCCGACATCCGGCACGCCCTGGACGCGGCGGCGCGGGCCGCCACCCACCGCCCATCGTGAAGGGAACCCCCATGGACCACCGCGTCGTGATGAACGCCGACGAGCAGTACTCGGTCTGGCCCGTGGCCGACGACCTGCCGGCCGGCTGGGTCGCCGAGGGCCACCACGGCACCCGGGACGAGTGCCTCGACCACGTCGAACGGGTCTGGACCGACCAGACCCCGGCCCGCACCCGGATCCGCGCCTGGCTGGCCGGCGCCGTCTCGCAGGCCTGCGACGACCGGCTCACCCCGGACGAGGTCGCCACGGCCGGCTGCTCGCTGGTCGCCATGGGCGTGTCGTCGCTGGCGATCATCCGCCTGGTCGACGCCATCGAGACGGAGTACGGCGTGGCCGCCGACTTCAACCAGCACGCCCTGGAGGACCTGGACACCCTGACCGACTTCGTCGCGGCCGAACGCCTCCGGCACCGGGCGGCCCGCTGACCGTCCGCCGGACCACCGGCCCGCGCGCACTTCAGCCGGCGGCGCCCATCGGGAGCGTCCGCCGGCCCGCGCGCACTCAGCCGGCGGCGACCATCGGGAACGACTCCGCGACGGCGTGCGGGTCCGGCTGGGCGAGCGGGATCTCCGCGGTCAGGGTCGTCCCCTGCCCTGGCGGGCTGACGACGCCGAACCGGCCCCCCAGCGCCTCGATGCGGTCGCGCAGGCCGACGAGCCCCGTGCCGCAGTCCGGGTCGGCCCCGCCGGCACCGTCGTCGTGGACCGACAGCCAGATGAACTGCTCGTCCGCGCCCACCGTGACGTAGGCGACCGGCGCCTGCGCGTGCTTGGCGACGTTGGTCAGCGCCTCCGAGACCACGTAGTACACGGCCACCTCCACCCGCTCGGGAAGCCGGCCCGGCACCTGCATCCGCAGCTCGACCGGCACGACGCTGCGCCGGGCCAGCGTGCGCAGCATCGGGCAGATCCCGCCCTGGGTCAGCAGCGCCGGGTGGATGCCGCGGGCGAGGTCGGTCATGGACTCGTGGATCTCGGTGAGGTTCCTGACGGTGTCGGACAGCAGCCGCCGCGCCGCCGGCACGTCGCCCGCCGCCGACTCCTCCGCCATGCGCAGCCGCAGGGCGAGGGCGACGATGCGCTGCTGCGGCCCGTCGTGCAGGTCGCGTTCGATGCGCCGCCGGGCGTCGTCCGCCGCGGCGACCAGCCTGCCGCGGGACGCGACGAGCCGGGCGCGGTTCTCGGTGTTCGCGATGGCGGTGGCGACGAGCTCGGTGAAGGCGAGCAGGCGGTTCTCCGCGTCGGCCGGCACCGGCCCCGGCTTGTGGGACAGGACCAGCGTGACCCCCCAGAGCTCACCGTCGACGATGATCGGCACGCCGAGGCCGCGGTGGACGCCGCGGGCCCGGAGCTCCTCGGCGATCGGCCCGCTGGCGGTGTCGTAGTCGATCTGTGCCGTGCGGCGGGTGCGGAGGATCGTGCTGACGATGTTCTCGCCCTCGATGGACAGGCTCGGCTGGTAGGGCAGCACCCGCCCGCCCTCGTCCCGCTCCGAGACCGCCCTGACGGAACGGTCCGACTCGTACCGGAGCAGCGCGGTGTGAAACCCCCGGAACAGGCGGTGCAGCTCGGCCGTCACCGCCGCGAACACCGTGTCGGGCGGCCCGCCCGCGGCGACCATCGTGGCCACCCGCCGCAGCGCCGCCTGCTCCGACAGCAGGGCCTGGGTCGCCCGCTGGCTGGCCCGCAGGGTACCGACGAGCTCCTGGCGCTTCACGGCGGTGCTGACGACCTCCTCCAGCGAGGGGCCGATCCGTTCGCGGATGCGCTCCAGCGTCGCCGGCGGGGTGTCGGCCGGGACGACGAGCCACACCGGGCTGCGCTTCCCGTCGCCCAGCCCGAGCACGGTCGCGCCGGCGACCTTCGCCGGATCCGGTGCGTCGCCGACCTCGATCGACACGCGGGAGAGGCCGAACCCGGCCGCGAGACACCGCTCCCCGGACCGCAGCGCCGACGGTAAGTCGTCCGCGCCGAGGACGCAGCGGGCGACGTGGGCGGCGACGTCCGCCTCGGCCGCCAGTTGCCGCGCCTCCATCGCGCGCGCCCGGGCGAGGTCGGCCAGCCCGCCGCTGGCCAGTGCCACGATCCCGAAGACCACGGCCCGCTGGAGGTCCTGCGCCGCGGTCAGGTGCAGGCCGCCCGGCGGCACGTGGACGAAGTTGAACACCAGCGTGCTGGCCACCGCCACACCGACGCCGAGCCGGACGCCCCACACGATGGTCAGCGCCACCACGCCGAGGATGTAGATGACGGCGGTCGGCGACCTCTGCGGTTCAGCGGCGTGCAGCAGCCCGAGCACGGCCGTCTCGGCCACGATGACCACCACGGCGACGAGGACGCCGACGAGGAGCGGCGGCGGCGTGTCCGGCAGCAACCACGCCGTGAGCCGGCGCCGAACACTGCTGGTCACCGTCATGCGGCCTCCCGGTCGGCGAGGGCGTGGCTGCGGGACTGGGCCGCGTCCGTACCGGTCCGGCATGCACACGTCCGACCGTTCGCCTTCCTGACGACCGTCAACACCACCCGATGCGGGTGACATCTCACCCGCGGCACGTGAGGTACGGCCGCGCTCGTTCCTACCCACGATCCGGGCCCGGTCACGGTTCGCCGAGCGGGAAATCGGCCTGCAGGCGGGTGCCCCGGCCGGCGGGGCTCTCGACGGTCAGCGTGCCGCCCAGCGCCTCGACCCGGTCGATCAGCCCGATGAGACCGGTGCCCCCCTTCGGGTCCGCGCCGCCGGTGCCGTCGTCGTTCACCGTCACGTGCAGGTAGCCACCCTGCGCGCACACGACGACGTGGACGAGCGTCGCCTCGGCGTACTTGACGGCGTTCGTCAGCGCCTCCGCCACCACGTAGTACGCCCCGACCTCGATCGGCTCCGGCTGCCGGCCGTCCACGTGCATCTCCAGGTCCACCGGGACGGCGCAGCGGCGGGCCAGCCCCTTGAGCGCGGGTCGCAGGCCACCCTGCACGAGGATCGCCGGGTGTACGCCGCGGGAGAGCTCCCGCACGTCGTCGACGGCGCCGTTCAGCCCGTCCACGACCGCGGACAGGTCCTGGCGCAGTTCCGCCAGGTCCGGCGGCACCGTCATCTCGACCCGGCGCACCTCCAGCCCCAGCGAGATGAGCCGCTGCTGCACGCCGTCGTGCAGGTCGCGTTCGAGCCGCCGGCGGGTCTCGTCGGCGGCGAGCACGAGCCGGGTCCGCGACGCGACGAGGTTGGCGCTCTCCACGAGCACCACCCCCTGCCGGATGATCAGCAGCACGATGACCAGGGTCTCGGCGACGATCTCGGTGCCGTCCATCACGACGCCCCGGGCGAGCTGCACCATCACCAGCACACCCGTGCCGACGACCGGCACGTACGGCAGCATCATGTGGCCCCAGCGGGCCCGCGGGCGCACCGGCCAATGCGGCATCTCCCGGACGGGCGTCAGCGCGGCGACCGCGATGAGCGCGTGCCCGGCGACGAACCCGGAGTTGGCCAGCGGCGACATGCTCTCCACGCCCCCGGTCACCGCATACGCGAACACGCTGTCCGACAACGACAGCGCGAACAGTCCGGCGGCGAGGATGATCAGCTGCGCCCGGTTCGGCGCGGCCGCCGTCGTGGCGAGCAGCAGGACGATCATGATGGTCAGCAGCAGGTCGGTGACCGGGTAGGCGATCGCGACCGAGTACGCGAGCGTGGTGGCCGCACCGGCCTGCACCACCGCCCCGAGCGTGGTGGCCCAGGTGAGCACGAACAGCGCACCCACGACGATGAGCCCGTCGAGCGCCATCACCAGGCTCCCCCGGCGGCGCCACGTGGCGGCCTGTGCGGGCTGTTCGGCGGCCAGGGTGTAGACCGCCAGGAGCGCGAACACCGGCAGCGTGAGGTACCCGGCGTCCGCGAGCGACGGGCTCGGCAGCACGTCGCCGTTGATCAGCCGGTACCAGGACCAGAGGAACTGCCCGATCATCCAGCCGCACGTCGCGGCGCCCATCCACACCCGCCACCACCGCTGACCGCCGGACTGCCGACGGGCGGTGATCCAGCAGACGAGGGTCGCCGCGAGCGCCGCGGAGAACTGCCCCGCGTCGTCGAGGAGCCCCGACCACCGCGGGGACAGCAGCCCCGAACTCGCCAGACCGACGACGGCAACCACCGACACAGCGGCGACGAGGAGCGAGGTCGACCAGGGTCTGCGCAACAAGGGGATGATCCTGACCAGAGGCGATCAGAACGACATTCGCTTTACGCTACCGCCCCCGCGTCGCCGTCCGCCGCGCATCGACCCGGCGCGCACGCCGCAGCCGTCCGGCCGGCCCCTGCCGCCACCCCGGATATCACCCGTGCCGGGCCGAGGCCGGGCCGGAAGGCCGGTGACCGGCGGATCGGGCTACATCGGCAGCTGGTGCACGCTGGCGCTGCTGCACGCCGGGCACTCGGTGCGCACCACGGTGCACGACCCGGCCCGCGAGCCCCAGGCGCGCGAGATGCTGCGCAACGGCGGCGCGGACCCCGGCGCCGACGTCCGCTTCGTGCGCGCCGACCTGCGGCGGGACGAGGGCTGGCGGGAGGCGGCGGCCGGCTGCGACGCGGTGCTGCACGTCGCGTCGCCGACGCTGACCCAGGTGCCGCGCGACGCGGACGAGATGGTCCGCCCGGCCGTCGACGGCACGCTGCGGGTGCTGCGCGCGGCCCGTGACGCGGGCGTCCGGCGGGTGGTGATGACCTCCGCGATCGGCGCGATCGCCTACGGCCACCCGCCACGCGACACCCCGTTCACCGAGCAGGACTGGACGGACCTGGGCGGCGGGATCGAGCCGTACCAGCGGTCCAAGACCCTCGCCGAGCGCGCGGCCTGGGACTTCGTGGCCGGCGAGGGCGACGGGATCGAGCTGGCCACCGTCAACCCCACGGGCGTGCTCGGCCCGGACTACTCACCGTCGCTCGGCCTCATCTCCCGCATGCTCGACGGGTCGATGCCGGCGCTGCTGAAGTTCGCCTCCGGCTACGTCGACGTCCGCGACGTCGCGTCGCTGCACGTGCTCGCCATGACCGAGCCGGCCGCCGCGGGCGAGCGGTTCATCGCGACCGCCGGCCACAGCCTCTGGCAACGGGACATCGCCGCCGTCCTGCGCACGCGGCTCGGCGAGCGGGCTGCCAAGGTGCCGACCCGCGAGATGCCGCTGCCGGTCGCGCGCGCCCTGACCCTGGTCAACCCGCAGCTGCGGGCGCTGCGCCGGCTGCTGGGCCGCGATCTCGGCGCGACGTCGGCCAAGGCCGAGCGCCTGCTCGGCTGGAAGCCCCGCCCGATCGAGGACACCATCGTCGAGACGGCCGAGAGCCTGCTCGCCCTTCCCAGATGACGGAAACCCCGCCCCGGCCGGTCATCCGGCGTGGGCGAGGGCGGCGCCCGGCGCGCGGCGGCATGGTTTCTGCATGCGGGATCTCGATGACATGGGTCCGGTCGACTACCTGGTGGTGGAGTTCCCCGACGGCCGGGTGACCGGCGAGGGGCTGCCGCTGCTCGTCGACCTCGTCGAACGCGGCATCATCAGGATTCTCGACCTCGTCTTCGTCAGGAAGCGCGGCGACGGCACGGTCGAAGGGCTGGAACTGACCGACGTCGACCACGACGGCAAGCTGGACCTGCTGATGTTCGAGGGCGTCACCACCGGGCTGGTCGACGCCGAAGACCTCGCCGACGCCGCCGACGTGCTCAACCAGGGCAGCGTGGCGGCCATTCTCGTGTACGAGAACCGGTGGGCCGCGCCACTGGCCACAACGCTGCGCCGGGGCGGTGGCCAGCTCGTCGCCGGCGGACGGATCCCCGTGCAGGCACTGCTCGCGGCCGTCGAGCGCGTCGACACCGAAGTCAGCCGATAGGAGGCCGACCATGCCAGGACTGCTTCGCGGCATCGCCCGCACCACCGTGGTCGCCGGCACCGCGACCGCCGTGTCCAACCGGGTCTCCCGGCGCCAGGCCGGCCGGTGGGCGGCGCAGGACCAGCAACAGGCCGCCGCCTACGCTGCCGGGGACGACACGTCCGACCGGCTCGCGCAGCTCCAGCAGCTCGGCGCGCTCAAGGCGCAGGGCGTGCTGACCGAGGCCGAGTTCGAGCAGCAGAAGGCCCGGATCCTCAGCAGCTGACGACTCCTCTTCAGCCCGTCGGATCGGGCAGCGTCGCGGCGGTCTCCAGGAGCAGGGCGTGCACGAACGCCTGGGGCAGGTTGCCGCGCAGCTGCCGCTGCCGGACGTCGTACTCCTCCGCGTAAAGGCCCGGCGGGCCGCAGGCCGCGCGGTTGCGTTCGAACCAGCGGGCGGCGGCGACCGGGTTGCCGGCCTGCTGCTCGGCCAGGGCCATGCCGTAGCCGCACAGCAGGAAGGCGCCCTCCGCACCGCCGAGCGGCCGGTCGTCGGCCCGGAACCGGTACACGTAACCGTCTTCGGTGAGCTCGGCCCGCACAGCGGCGAGCGTGGCGGCGGTGCGGGGATCGCCGGGCGGCACGGCGCCACGGATCCCCGGGAACAGCAGGGCGGCGTCGACGCGCGGGTCGTCCGGCGCGCGCTGCCAACGGCCGGTCGGGTGCAGGCAGGTCGCCTGCGTGTCGGCCAGGATGGCCCCGGCCAGGTCGCGCCAGCGCGTGGCCGTGGGTCCGGTGACCGCGCCGGCCGCGCGCAGGAGCCCGGCGACGCAGGTGAGCCGGGAATGGGTCCAGGGCCGCGGATGCAGCTCCCAGATGCCGGCGTCCGGATCGCGCCACCGCCGGGCGATGGTGTCGGCGGCCAGGTGCAGGGCCCGGCGGCCGTCGGCGTCGAGCCGGTCCCGGCGGGCCGCCACGGTCAGCAGCAGCAGCGCCTCGCCGAACGCGTCGAGCTGAAACTGCCCGTTGACCCAGTTGCCGGTGCGCACCGGCGCCCCCGGGTAGCCGGGCAGGAAGCCGAGGTCCTGTTCGTCCGGCACCGGCTGGCCCGACCCCGCCACGTAGGCGGGCGCCAGCGCCGGCCCGTCGGTCAGCAGGTGCTGCGAGACGAAGCGCACGGCCGCGTCGAGCAGGCCGTCGGCACCCGCCGCGGCGGCGGCGTGCCCGGCGTAGGACTGGTCGCGGATCCAGGCGTAGCGGTAGTCGTAGTTGCGGCCGGCCTCGGCCCGCTCCGGCAGCGAGGTCGTGGCGGCGGCGACCATGCCGCCCTCCGGGGTGGTCAGCCCGTGCAGGACCGCGCGGGCGTGCCGGGCGTCCCGGCCGGAGAAGCCGTTCACCGTGGCGGGCACGGCCGCCTGCCAGGCCGCCGCCGTGGCGGGCCACCGCTCGTCCGGATCGGGCGCCGGCCCGGTGAACGGCCGGGTCGACAGCTGCAGCGTGAGGTCGTGGTGGCCGCCGGGCGGCAGGCGCAGCTCGCCGTGCAGGACGCCGGAGGCGTCCGGCTGCGCCTGCGGGGCGCCGTGCCAGCGCACGTACAGGTCGCCGGCGCGCCCGGTCCACCCGTGCTCGTCGCGGGTGAGGTCGCGCAGCGGCTGCCGGCCGAACCCGGCGCTCACGTCCAGCAGCAGCCGCACCACCGCGTCGCCGCGGACCGCCGCCACCCGCCGCAGCAGGGTCAGGGTGTGCGGCTCGCCGGGCAGGGCGAGGGCCTCGCGGCTGTGGACGATCGCGTCGGTGGTGATCCAGCGGCTGGTCCAGATCAGGGTGCCCGGCTCGTAGAACCCGCCCCACACGAACCGGTCGTCGGCCGGGGCGACCACGTAGCCGCCCGGGCCGCCGAGGAGGCTGGTGAAGACGGCGTCCGACTCCCAGGCCGGGGCGCACAGCCAGGCCACGTCGCCGCGCGGGCCGATGAGCGCGCCGCGGCGGCCGTCGGCCAGCAGGGCGTACTGCCGCAGCACCTGCGGCGCGGAGACGCCGGCGGCGCGGCCCGGCGGGGCACCGTGGGCGGCGGTCATGTCATGCCTCCTTGCCGGACGGGTCCGGGCTGCCGTGGTCCCGGCCGGCGTGCTCGCCGTGCACGGCGTCGAACACCGGGCGGACGGAACGGATGCGCGGCAGGCTCTTGAAGTTGTGCCGCGGCGGCGGGCAGGTGGTGGCCCACTCGAGGGAGTTGGTGTAGCCCCACGGGTCGTTGCCCTCGACGCGGCGGCCGAACCGGTAGGAGGACCACAGGTTGTACAGCAGCGGCAGCATCGACAGCCCCAGGATGAGCGCGCCGACGCTGGAGATGGTGTTGTAGACCGTGAAGCCGTCGGTGGGCAGGTAGTCGGCGTAGCGGCGGGGCATGCCGCGGGTGCCGAGCCAGTGCTGGACCAGGAACGTGGTGTGGAACCCGACGAACGTCAGCCAGAAGTGCGCCTTGCCGAGGCGCTCCCCGAGCATCCGGCCGGTGATCTTGGGGAACCAGAAGTAGACGCCGGCGAACGCGGCGAAGACGATCGTGCCGAACAGCACGTAGTGCATGTGGGCGACGACGAAGTACGTGTCGGAGACGTGGAAGTCCATCGGCGGCGAGGCGAGCAGCACCCCGGAGAGGCCGCCGAAGAGGAACGTCACCAGGAAGCCCAGCGACCACAGCATCGGCGTCTGGAACGTCAGCTGGCCGTGCCACATGCTGCCGATCCAGTTGAAGAACTTCACGCCGGTGGGCACGGCGATCAGGTACGACACGAACGAGAAGAACGGCAGCAGCACCTGCCCGGTGACGAACATGTGGTGCGCCCACACGCTCATGGACAGCACGGCGATCGCGATGGTGGCGCCGACGAGACCCTTGTAGCCGAAGACCGGCCGGCGGGAGAAGACCGGCAGGATCTCGGTGATGATGCCGAAGAACGGCAGGGCGACGATGTACACCTCCGGATGGCCGAAGAACCAGAAGAGGTGCTGCCACAGCATCGCCCCGCCGTGCGCCGGGTCGTAGACATGCGCGCCGAACTTGCGGTCCGCCTCGAGCGCGAGCAGGGCCGCGGTGAGCACGGGGAACGCCATGAGCACCATCAGCGCGGTGATGAAGATGTTCCACGTCAGGATCGGCATCCGGAACATCGTCATCCCGGGCGCCCGCAGCGTGATGACGGTCGTGATCATGTTGACCGCGCCGATCACCGTGCCGACGCCGGCCACCACCAGGCCCATCGTCCACAGGTCGCCGCCCACGCCGGGCGAGTGCACGTGGCTGTTGAGCGGCGAATAGGCGAACCAGCCGAAGTCCGCGGCGCCGCCCGGGGTGGCGAAGCCGGCGACGGTGACGATGCCGCCGGTCAGGTACAGCCAGTACGCGAGGGCGTTGAGCCGCGGGAACGCGACGTCGGCGGCGCCGATCTGCAGCGGGACCAGGAAGTTGCCGAACCCGAACAGCAGCGGGGTGGCGAACAGCAGCAGCATGATCGTGCCGTGCATGGTGAACAGCTGGTTGTACTGCTCCGGCGACAGAAACTGCAGGCCGGGCCGGGCCAGCTCGGCCCGCATCAGCAGCGCCAGCACCCCGCCGATCGCGAAGAAGCCGAACGACGTCACGAGGTACATGACCCCGATCTGCTTCGCGTCGGTGGTCGCCAGCGCCTGCACGACCCGCGACCCGGGCACGGTGCGGCGCAGCGGCCCGGGCAGCCTCGGGGTGTGCACCGGGTCGATCGGCAGCACCGAACGGTCACTCATCGGCGGACCTCTCCAGCTCCCGCTCGGCGGACCTCTCCAGCTCCCGCTGGGCGGCCCCGACGCGTTGCATGCGCTTCGGCACCACCCAGCCGGCGTACGGCAGCGGCAGCTGGTCGGCGGCGGCGAGCGGCTGCTCGATCTCGCGGTACTCCCCGTCCGGGGTGCGGATGACCACGCCGGTCTCCATCCCGTGGGCGAGCCGCTTGCGGTCCTGCTGCTGGAACCCCAGGCAGAGCCGGCGGGTGACCGCGAAGGCGAGCGCCGGCAGCAGCAGGGCGCCGATGCGCCCGGCCCAGACCAGCGCGTTGAGGCTGAGCTGGAACTTGTCGGCGATGAGGTCGTTGGCGGCCGACACGGTCAGCACCAGGTAGAAGGTGCCGGCCATGGCGGCGACCGCGGTACGGGTCGGCGCGTCACGGGGACGCTGCAGCAGGTTGTGGTACTCCTCGCCGCGGTGCCGCCACGCATAGCCGAACGGGTAGCCGATGGCGAGCATGGTCAGCACCCCGGGCAGCACGACGCCGGGCCAGAAGACCGGCGACAGGGTGTAGCCGAACGCCCGGACCTCCCACGGCGGCATGAGCCGCAGCGCGCCGTCGAGGAACATGACGTACCAGTCGGGCTGGCTCGCCGAGGACACCACGGCGGCCTCGTACGGGCCGAACAGCCACACCGGGTTGATCTGCACCAGCCCGCCGAGCGCGGCGACGGCGGCGAACACGATGAGCGCCAGCCCGGTGGAGCGGCCGGCGAACCCGGGCACCATCCGCTCGCCGACGACGTTCGCGCCGCTGTGCAGCACCCGCGGCCACTGCGTGTGCTTCTGCTTGACGATCAGGCCCAGGTGCACGCTGATGAGCGCGACGAGCGCCCCGGGGACCAGCAGGACGTGGACGATGTACAGGCGGCCGACGATGACCTCGCCGGGGAACTCGCCGCCGAACAGCGAGGTGGACGCCCAGGTGCCGATGACCGGCAGCGACTCCACGATCGAGGCGGCGATGCGCAGGCCCGTGCCGGACAGGCCGTCGTCGGGCAGCGAGTAGCCGGCGAAGCCCTCGACGAAACCGAGCCAGAACATGACGATGCCGATGACCCAGTTCGCCTCGCGCGGTTTGCGGAAGGCGCCGGTCAGGAAGATCCGGGCCATGTGCACGACGATCGCCGCCATGAACAGGTTCGCCGACCAGTGGTGCATCTGCCGCAGCAGCAGCCCGCCGCGGATGTCGAAGGTGATGCGCAGCGTCGAGTCGTAGGCGGCCGACATGGGCATCCCGCGCAGCGGCACGTAGGAGCCGTCGTAGGTGACCTGCCGCATCGACGGGTCGAAGAACAGCGCCAGCATGACCCCGGTCAGCACCAGCATCACGAACGAATACAGCGCCAGCTCGCCGAGCATGAACGACCAGTGGTCCGGGAAGACCTTGTTCACCGCCCGGCGCAGCGGCGTGGCGGCCTGGAACCGCTCGTCCACCGCCCGGGCCGCCCGGGTGGCCCGGGGCGGCCGGCGCGGCCGGCGGCTCACCGCGACTCCGGGGCGCCGGCGTAGAACTCGAGCACCAGACCGGTCGTGGCCAGCAGCGCGCCGATCGTGGCGGTGCCGGCCAGCCACCACTGGCTCAGCGCGATGCCGACCGCTCCGGCGGCCACCGCGACGGCGATGCCGAACGGCCAGAACCCGGGCGGCGCGAAGAAGCCGACCGGGCCGGCACCGTCGGCGATCTCGGCGTCGGGCCGGTCCTCCGGGCGCGGCGGGATGCGCCGGGCGACCAGCCAGAAGTAGCTGCCGCAGATCAGGCTCAGCACGCCGGACAGGCCCAGCACGATGCCGCCGGTCAGCTCCGGGTGGGCGGCACCGCTGCCGGTCCACCACAGGTACACGACCGACGCGGTCAGCAGGAACCCGGCGATCACCCCGAACACCTTGAACTCAGTGCGCACCCACGACTCCTCCGCGCAGCGCCGCCACCCAGGGCCGCCCGTACCGGCGGGCGCGGCGCAGCTGCCGCCGCACCGCGACCACCTCGTCGGCGACGAGCAGGGCGACGCTCACCGAAATCCCCGCCGTGACCAGGCACAGCGTGCAGAACGCGCCGACCACGAAGGCCTGCATCGCCACCAGGAACAGCGCGGCCACCGCCATGCCGCCGGCGACCAGCCCGAGCAGCACCACCAGCCACGGCCGCCGCCACCACCTCGTCGTGCCGCCCGACAGCTCGAGCACGAACTCGGCCGCGAACGCCGCGGCGCCGAGCGCGGCGTCGTGCACCGGCAGCGCCCGGGAGAAGCCGGACTCCAGCACGCGGATGCTGCCGTCGCCGAACCACGGCTCCCACACCGCCGGCACCAGGCCGTACTGGAAGAACGCCAGCCGCAGCGAGATCAGCATCCCGGCGCAGGCGAGCACGGCCACGGCCACGCGTCGCGGCCACGCCGACGGCCCGTCGAGCGCGCGCCGCCACCACCACGGCGTCGACGCGCGGCGGTGGAGCAGGCCGGCGTTCGCGCCGGGAGCCATGCGGTGCCTCCTTGTGTCCTTGTGTCCTTGTGTCCTTGCGTCCTTGCGTCCTTGCGTCCTTGCGTCCTTGCGTCCTTGCGTCCTTGCGCCAGGCCCGTCTTGTGTCTTTGTGTGTCAGGCCCGTCTTGGGTCTTTGTGTGTCAGGCCCGTCTTGGGTCAGGCCCGGCGGCGGGCCAGCCAGACGGCGGCGCGGGCGGCGATCTCCGGCTGGTAGATCGGCGGGACCGGCTTCGGGTGGCGGCGCAGGCGCGACAGCACCCAGTCGAACTGCGGCGTGTTGACTGCCGGCAGCTGCACCATCGTGACGCGGACGCGGCTGCGGTCGTGCAGCAGCTCGCAGCGGACGGACTCGGTGAAGCCCTGAATGGCGTGCTTGGCGCCGCAGTAGACGCTCTGCAGCGGGATGCCGCGGTACGCCAGCGCCGACCCGACCTGCACCACGGCGCCCCGGTCGCGGGGCAGCATCTGCCGCAACGCGGCGCGGGTACCGTTGACGTACCCCAGGTAGGCGACCTCGGTCGCGCGCCGGAACTCGTCCGCGGCGACGTCGACGAAGGGCGCGAACACCGACGAGAACGCCACGTTGACCCACACGCCGAGCTCGTCCTCGACCCGGTCCGCGGCCGCCTGCACAGCGTCGTTGTCGGCGACGTCGACCTCGACCGGCAGGGCGCGGCCCCCGGCGGCGAGGACGTCCTGCTCGGCGCCGGCCAGCCCGTCCTCGCCGCGGGCCAGCAGCGCGACCGCGTCGCCGCGGGCCGCGAACGCCCGGGCGGACGCCCGGCCGACTCCCCCGCTCGCCCCGGTCACCGCGACCACGCGCTGACCGTCCCGTGTCGCCATCCCCACCGTCCTCCTTCCCACCCGCCACCCGCCGTCCAGGCAGGTGCAGCCAGGCCCCCCGCTACCCATGCGGACCTCGGCTAACCAGCCAGATTCAGGCGGCCTCGACGCCGATGCGGGCGCGCAGTTCGTCGGCCTCCAGATCCGCGGTGTAGACCTCCGTCCCGGGCTGGTACTTGCGACCGCCCTCGACGAGCGGCCCGGCGTCGACCGGTTCGAAGCCGATCTCTTCAACGAGGTCGAGGACCCGCCACTTGGCGTCCGGGTCGTCACCGGAGACCGGAATGCCGTACCGGAAGTTCGACCCGGCCGAGTGGCCGTAGTCGCGCAGGTGGTCCCAGCGCATCGCGTTGAACGCCTTGACCACGTGCGACCCGGCGAGGTGCCGCTGCATCAGCTCGCTGCTGGTCACGTCGCCGCGCTC
This sequence comes from Dactylosporangium sp. NPDC049742, assembly GCF_040674675.1. Classification (NCBI taxonomy): domain Bacteria; kingdom Bacillati; phylum Actinomycetota; class Actinomycetes; order Micromonosporales; family Micromonosporaceae; genus Dactylosporangium; species Dactylosporangium sp. NPDC049742. The sequence goes on from NZ_JBFANF010000015.1 coordinate 110,776, forward strand.
CAGCTCCGCGTCGTGCCCGTCCCGTTCAGGGACGTAATTGGTCGCGTCGACCACCGTCCTGCCGGCCAGCGCATCGGCGGGCAGGTCCTCGAACTGGCAGAACGGCACGGCGACGATCACGACGTCGCCGTAGCGGGCCGCCTCCTCGACGGTGACGGCGTGTGCGTGACGGCCGAGCTGATGCTCGAGGTCGAGCAGGCTGTCCGGCCCCTGGGAGTTCGCGATGGCGACGTCATTGCCGGCCGTCACGTACAGGTGAGCCAGCGTGGAGCCAACCTTGCCGGCGCCGATCACACCGATCTTCATACCTGCCGCCTACCCGCTGCCGTCCCGTTCACGCGACAGACCGTCACGGGAGGTCGGACCGCCCGCAGATGTCAGTCAGCCTGGTGTCACATCGCACTGGCGCGGATCGCCACTATCTCCGCTGCCGACTGACCGGCGCTCGTACCGCGGATCACACCAACCCCGGCGACGCCCGACACACGATCGTCCCCCGGATTCCCCGTCGGAAGGCCAGCGGCGTCCTGCGGCAACGATCCCATCGATGCGAACTACCGACCCGATCGACCTGGAACGCAGGGTCCTGCTGCTGCCCGGACGGACGGCCTGCTGCCCGGACGGACGGCCAGTCAAACCGATGCCGCCGCCTCGCCAGACGCCCGTCAACCAGCCCCAGAGCCGGGACCGCCGACCCGTCCACCGACGTCGTCGCCGGGGCGGGCGGCCCGTCAGCCGGTGTGGTCGCCGGGGCGGATCAGGCCGCTCTCGTACGCGAACGCGATCGCCTGGGGACGGTCGCGCAGGCCGAGCTTGTCCAGCGCCCGGCCGAGGTGCGTCTTCACGGTCGTCTCGCCGAGGAAGAGCCGCGCGGCGATCTCGGCGTTGGACAGGCCCCGGCCGACCAGCGCCAGCACCTCCGCCTCGCGCCCCGTGAGCCGGTCCAGGGCCGGGGCGCGGACCGGCGCCTGCGGTGCGCGCGCGTAGCCGCCGATCACCCGGGGCACCACCGCCGGGTCGATCAGCCCACGCCCGGCGGCGACCTCCCGCAGCGCGTCGAGCAACTGCTCGGGCGGCGACACCTTGAGCAGGAACCCCGCGACGCCCGCACGCAGCGCACCGTCCAGCAGCACCTCCTCGTCGAACGTGGTCAGCACGAGCACCTTGACCCCGGGATGCCCCTCGGCGATCGCCCGCGCCGCGCCGATGCCGTCGAGCCCCGGCATGCGGGCGTCCATGAGGACCACGTCGGGGCTGAGCACGGCGACGGCCTGGACCGCCTCGTGACCGTCTGCGGCCTCCCCGACGACCTCGAGGTCGGGTTCGTCGGAGATGAGCATGCGCAGGCCGGCCCGCACGATCGCCTCGTCGTCCGCCAGCAGCACCCGGATCATCGCGTCTCCTCGCCCAGCGGAAAGCGTGCGTACACCTCGAAACCGCCATCGGCGCGGGGCCCGGTCCGCAGCTCGCCGTCGAACATCGCGACCCGCTCCCGCATGCCGACCAGCCCGTGCCCGCCGCCCGGGGACGGGCCCGGCGCGGCGCCGCCCCGCCCGTCGTCGGCGACGCGGAGGCTGACGGCCGCCGGCTCGTACGTCACGACCACCGTGGCGGACCCGGCCTCGGCATGCCGCAGCGTGTTGGTGAGCGCCTCCTGCGTGACGCGATAGGCGGAGACGTCCAGCGCCACCGGCAGTGGTACAGGCTCCCCCTCGACCCGCAGCGTGACGTCCAGCCCCGCGGAACGGACATGACCGACCAGGTCCTCGAGCCGGCGCAGCGACGGTGGCGGGGCGAGGCCGTCGCTGTCGTCGGGGCGCAGCAGCCCGACCACCCGCCGCAGCTCCGTCACCGAACGCCGCCCGAGCTGCTCGACCTGGACCAGCACGTCACGCTCGGCGGGACGGTCGCCCAGCCGGCGGCGCACCACGCCGACCTGCATCGTCATGACGCTGACCGTGTGCGCCACCGCGTCGTGCAGCTCGCGGGAGATGCGGGCCCGCTCCTCGTCGACGGCCGCACGGGCCCGGTTCTCGCGCTCCGCGTCGAGCTGGGCGGCCAGCATCGCGAGCTGCCGGGACCGCGCCTGCTCGCGGCGCAGCAACGTCCCGAGCCCCCAGGCGGCGCCGATCAGCGTGCCGAAGAACACGAACTCCCACGCGCCCTCGCCGCTCCAGACGAGCAGGGCGGACGGCACCACCGCGGCGGCGACCGACGCGACGAGCGCCCGGCGCGGCGGGCTGCGGAACGTGGCATGGACGACGAGCACCAGCTCCGCGATGAGCTGGGCGCCGCCGACCCCCGGTCCCCCGAGCAGGATCGCGTAGGGGAACGACAGCATCGCCACGGTCATCGCGGTGACCGGGAACCACGCGGCGAGCGGGAAGCACAGCGCCAGCACCACGACCGTCGCGACCGCGGCCAGGCGGGTGTCCGTGGCCCGCGGGTCGCCGAAGGCCTCGACGAGCGCGAGGGCGGCGAACAACACGCCGGCGACCCCGCCGACGACCAGCCACTGCCGCTGACTCCGTGGAACGCGCACCGGGGCCTCCTCTCGCCACCGACGGTATCGAGCGCGCGGCCACGAAGGCATCAGATCCAGGGACGACATCGCCGGCCCGGGGGTCCTCCCCGGGTAGGACCCCCGGGCCCGCCGGTCGCCCCGAGGTCGCAGCCGGAGCGGCCCCGCACGCCGATCCGCCGGGCGTCGCACCGCCATAGCGTTTGCATCACGCCGAACACCGGCGCTTGCAACCCCGAGAGGATTCAATGCGATGTCCGATAACGTCACCACCACCAGCAACACGCCGGCCCCGCTGCGCCGGCTCGCCGGCGGCGCCCTCGTCCTGGCCCCGTTCCTCATGTTCGGCGGCATGCTCACCTCGCCGCCGCAGGCCGACGACTCCTCCGCGGCGTACCTCAGCTCCCTCGCCGACGACTACGCCCTGTCCGTCCTGTCGGCGAACCTCCTCCACTACGCCTGGGTGCTCATCGCGCTCGGCGTGCCGGCGACGCTGACCCTGCTGCGCGGCCGCCGCGGCCGGACCCTCACCGCCGTCGGGGTCGCCCTGACGACGTTCGGCGCGATCCAGATGTCGGGCATGCTGCTGTCGGACTGGTTCACCGGCGCGATGCCCGGCGCGGTCCCGCTCGCCGACGCGGTCAAGGTGTTCGACACCGTGGCCGCCGACCCCTCGATGGTCCTGTGGCGCCTCACCGGCGTCGTCGGCGGCGTGGTCATGCTCCCGCTGCTCCTGGCCGGCCTGGCCCGCGCCGGCGTGGTCGGCTGGTGGACCGTGCCGGTGATCCTCGTGCCGTTCATCGCCGCCGCCATGCTGCCCGCCGTCGTCGGCGCCGTGGTCGCCCTGGCCTGCTACGCCCCGCTCATGCTCCTCGGCGCCCGCCTGGTCCGCCGCACGTCCCCCGACGTCGTCCAGGCCGAGGCCCTCGCGACGGCCTGACCCCCGTGCCCACCACGCAGCGGTGGACGGCGATTCGCCGTCCACCGCCGGCCAGCTTGCGGTAGAACCACGTCGTGCCGGAGACATGGAACAGTCGCCGGCCGATCGCTCAGGGCCGGAGCCGCCACACCGCCACCCAGAACCCGGCCGCGACGACCGGCAGGACGATCGGGAGCGGGCCGGGGGCGGGGCCGCCGGTCTCGCGCACCTTGGTGCACGGGTCCGACGCCGAGTAGTGCAGCCGGGAGGTCCCGCCGGCGTGCACGTCGCGTGGCTTCGGGTTGGAGCCGGAGTCCACCCGGGTCGAGCAGACCCGCCCGGCCGCGTCGAACCGGACGTCGTAGACCCGGCGGCCGGAGGAGATGTTCCGGACGCCGACCACCTCGGCATCGACCACGCCGCCCCGCGCCTCGTCGATGGCGACCCACCCGGAGAGAAGGCCGACGAACGTGAGGACGACGGCACCGACCAGGAGCCAGGCGCGCAGGCGGCGCCGGTTCCGGCGGTTCGGGATGTACATGCCGCCTCCTCCGACCGTGGAGCGTGGACCGTTCCGGACATTGTCCGGTTCCGGCCAGGTGATCCACCCGCCGGATTCCGCGTCGCGCTACAGCCAGCCGCGTTTCGCCGCGGCGGCGCCGGCCTGGAAGCGGCTGTCCGCGCCGAGCACCTTGAGGATCGCGCCGACGTGGCGGCGTACGGTCCGGACGGCGGTGCCGGTGCGGTGTGCGATGGCCTCGTCGGTGAGGCCGGCGGCCAGCAGGCGGAGCACCCTGCGCTGGGCGCCGGTGAGCTCGGTGTCGTCCGCGCCGCCGCCGACCACGGTGCTGCCGGGGTCGTGCCACAGCAGGTCGAACCACTCGGCAAGCAGTTCGAGCAGGGGGCCCGAGTGGATGTGCAGCGCGCCGGCCGTGCCGGTCCCGTCGATGGTCACCAGGGCGACAGTGTCGTCGACGTGCATCATCTTCACCGGCATGTGTTTGCGTACCTTGGCCTGCTCGCCGGCCTGCACGGACTGCTCGACGCTGTACGCGCCCCAGGGGTCCGACACGTGGATCGCGTCGTAGATCATGCGGAACTCGACCCCCGCGGCGACGGCGTCCGCCGGTGGGAGCAGCACCCCGTGCGTGGGGGCGCCGTCGACGAACTGGCCGTTCAGCGTCGCCCGGAGGAGGCGTTTCGGTGACCGGTACAGCCCCGACGCGAGCCGCGCGACCTCGGGATAGTCGCGGATGACGCGGACGTTGTCGTCGTCGATCGGGCTGTCGGCCAGGCCGGCCGTCGGCGACATCATGCTGGCGAACTGCTCCCAGGCCGTGCCCAGCTGCCGCTGCAGCACCGCCAGCTTGCGATGCTGGCGGTCGAGCAGCCGGCGCAGCGCGATGGAGGGGTGCACCGTACGGGCGAACCGGGCGTCGCCGCTGCCGGTGATGTTGATGACCCCGGCGTCCAACAGCTCCCGCCCCGGGCCCTCGTCGAGGTCCAGCATGCCCGGCCGGTGACCGACGGGCAGCTGGGACGCCGCCAGGAGCCGGCCGAAGGCCGCGGCCGCCTCGTCGCTGACCATCCCGGACAGGAGCCCGGACCAGCCCTCGCCGGGTCCGGGATCGGGGCTGGACACCGCACGCGCCGCCGGTGGCCGCTCCCGGTCGGTACCGGGGATCCCGGCGAAGAACGGTGGCAGGCGCAGCACGGCGTCGCCGACGTCCAGCCCGGCGACGACCGAGCGCCATTGCCGGTGGTGGGCGGCGGCCGCGGCGTGGTCACCGGAGGCCGCCGAGACCCGTTCGAGGCGGGCCGACGTGCGGGCGATCTGCGGTGCCGCGCCGATGCGGCGCCAGATGTCCAGCGCCTGGCGCAGCGGGCCGGCCGCCTCCGCCCAGCGTCCCTCGGCGGCGGCCAGGTCACCCGTGGCACGCAACGTCTCGGCGAGGCCGTCGGGGCGTCCCGCCTGCTGGTGGCCGGCCAGCGCCCGGCTCAGCCTGGCCGCGGCCCCGGTCCACCGCCCCTGCCGGATGTCCGCGTCGGCGAGTGCCTGCTCGAGGTACGCCGTGCCCAGGTCGTCGCCCATCTCCTGGCTGGTCCGCAGCGCCGCGGCCAGCACCGGCTCCGCGTCGGCGGGCCGCCCGGCGTCGATGAGCGCCAGGCCGAGGTGGTACCGGACGAGGGCGAGCTGCAGCGACCGGCCCGCCACGCCGTCGACGGCGAGCGCCTCCTCCAGCAACGTCACGGCGGTGACGGCGTCGCCCGCCTCCCAGTTCGCGAAGCCCAGACCGTCGAGGGCGTCGCAGAGCGGCCAGTCGGCGACCGCCCGGGCGCGGGCCGCCGCCACCGCCTGCTCCAGCCAGTCGAACGCGTCGCCGAACCGCCCGAGGCGCACCGCGGCCATGCCGGCGTTGCGCAGCGACCGCACCTCGAGCTCCGGGTCACCGAGCCGGCGCGCCACGCTCAGCTGCTCGGCCGCGATGGTCGGCAGCTGGGAGTACTCGTCGCGGTGCAGGTGGGCGTCGTACAGCCCGCCGAGCAGGCGGGCGAGGAGCCGGTCCGATCCGAGCGAACGGACGCACGCCGTCGCCTGCTGGAGCGTGTGCTCCCAGTCGTCGGAGTAGGACCGGTTGCCGAGGAAACCCGACAGGCTCAGCGCGAGCCCGCCGGCGATGGCGGGCAGGCCCGATCGGCATGCCTGGTCGACCCCGGCGACCAGGCCGGCGCGCTCGGTCTCGAACCAGTCGAGCGGGCCGGCCCGCATGGCGCGGGCGCCGCTGCCGGGCGGCGGCGGGACCTCCAGCTCGGCTCCGCCCGCGTGGTGGCCGAGCAGCTCACCGGCCTCGGTGGCCAGCGCGAGCCAGCCGTTGAGCAGCCGCTCCAGCGCCTGGCTCCGCTCGGCCGGCGCCTCGTCGGACGTGCCGCGCTCGTGGGCGTACTCGGCGACCAGCTCGTTCAGCCGGTACCGCTCCTGCCCGGTCACGTCCCGGCCGAGCGGCTCCACCAGGTGGACGTCGGCGAGCTCGTCGAGCAGCGCGCGGGCCCGCTCGCCCGGCGCGTCGAGCAGCGCCTGGGCGACCCACTCCGGCCAGTCCGCCGTGCCGAGCAGGCCGGAGCGCACGAAGAGCTTCCGGGTGTCCGCCGGCAGCGCCTCGTAGCTCAGCGCGATCGTCGCCCGGACGTCGAGGTCGCCGACCGCCAGCTCGTCCAGCCGGCCGCGCTCCGCGGCCAGGCGCCGCCGCAGCTCGTCGAGGCCGGCGTCGGGCCGCAGCGCCAGCCGCGCGGCCACGATGCGCACGGCCAGCGGGAGCCCGCCGCACAGGCGCACGATCTCCTTCGCGGCCTGCGGCTCGGCGGCGATCCGCGCGTCGCCGACACCGCTGGCGAGGAGCTGGGTCGCGTCGGCGGCCCGCAGCGCCGGCACCAGGAAGCGGGCCGCGTTGAGCAGCGCTCCCAGCTGCCGCCGCGACGTCACCACGGCGGCGCCCGCCCCGGGCAGCAACGGCCGCACCTGGGCCTCGTCGGCGGCGTCGTCGAGCACCACCAGCATCCGGCCGCGCGCGAACTGGCTGCGGTACAGCGCGACGCGCTCGTCGGGGTCCCTGGGCAGGTCGGTGCCGTCGACGCCCAGCGCCCGCAGGAACCGCTCCAGGACCCGGTAGGGTTCCGCCGGCGTGTCCTGGCTGCCGCGGAGGTCGGCGTACAGCTGCCCGTCCGGGAACGCCCGCGCCAGCCGGTGACCGGCCGCCAGGGCCAGTCCGCTCTTGCCGACCCCGCCGGGCCCCACCAGCAGCACCACCGTGGAAGCCTCGGCGTCGTCGGAGAGCTGCCCGGCGATCTGGTCGAGCAGCGGGCCGCGACCCGTGAGCGCGGCCGCCCGGGGAAGCTGCCGCGGCACCGGCGGCCCGGCCGGCGCCGCCCCGCCCGCCTGGCGTCCCCACAGGATCTGCCGCTCCGTGTCGCGCAGCGACGGTCCGGGCTCCACCCCGATGTCGTCGACGAGACGCCGGTACGCGCGCCGGTAGACGGCGAGCGCGTCGGCGCGGCGGCCCACACCGGCCAGCGCCAGCATCTGCCCGCGGTAGAGCCGCTCGGCGTACGGGTTCTCGGCGATGAGCGGCTCGACCTCGCGCAGCACGGTGTCGTGGTCCTCGAGCGCCAGCGCGGCGTCCAGCTTCGCCTCGGCCGCGGCGAGCCGCTCCCGGTCCAGCGCCTCGCGGACCTCGCCGGAGTACGCGTCGGCGAGGTCGGCCAGCGCCGGGCCCCGCCACAGCGACAGCGCCTGGTCCAGCGCCGTCACGACGGTGGCGTGGTCGCCCGCCGCGGCGGCGGCACGGGCCCGCTCGGTGAGGCCACGGAACTCCGCGACGTCCAGGCGGTGCGGCCCCAGCCGCAGCAGGTATCCGGTCGGCCTGGTCTCGATGAGCGAGGTGTCGATGGCGCGGTACCGGCGTCGCAGCCCGCTGATGAGGTTGTGCAGCTGCGCCCTCGCGGATCCCGGCGGCTGCTCCCAGAGCCGGGCGATGAGCTCGTCGAGGGGGATCAGCCGCTCGGCGTTGATCAGCAACGTGGCGAGCACCAGCCGCTCCCGTCCGCTACCGCCGGGCAGGAGCCGCCCGGCGTCCCGGACTTCCATCGGTCCTAGCAGCGCAAACTCCACCGGCCATTGATATCAAACAGGACACCGGCCCTCTAACAAGCCGCTAACAAACGATCGATGCCGGCGGCGAAGCGTCCCTAAACTGGCGGCCGTTGCCCAGGGGCCGCAAGAGAATGGTGTGGATTGGTGTCGATGGAGGGGGGCCCGGGTCATGCCGGCCCGGCCGACGCGCTCGACCGGTATGAGCTCGTGCAGCGGCACGCCGCGGGCGGCGAGGGCGAGGTGTGGCTGGCTCGTGAGCACCACGGCGCCGAGTCGTTCCCGTACGCCGTGAAGGTGATCCGGATCGACGACGACTCGGTCGCGGACCGGCAGCTGGAAGAGCTGCGGCTGCAGGCGGCGCTCGCCACGCAGCTGGAGCATCCGGCGCTGGTGAAGGTGAAGGAGGTCTTCCTCGGCCCGCCGCCGCACCCCGCCGGTCAGGGCGCCTCCGCCACGGGGCGCCGGCTCTACTTCGTGATGAAGTGGATCGAGGGCCGCAACCTGCAGGAGGCGCTGGAGCGCGGCGAGATCCAGGGCCTCGACGTGCTGGCGCCGCTGGAGCCCGTCGCCGAGGCGATCGACTACCTGCACAGCGGGCAGGACACCAACGGCGCCCCGGTGCTCCACCGCGACATCAAGCCCGCGAACGTCCTGCTCGCCGCCGACGGCCGGGTCTACCTGGTGGACTTCGGGCTGGTCCGCCTGCGCGGCACCGACCGCACCTCGCGGATCTTCGGCACCGCCCCGTTCATGGCGCCGGAGTCGCTGGCCCGCGGCGAGTACAGCCCCGCGACCGACCGGTACACGCTGGGCGCGACCGTCTACTACGCGCTGACCGGCGAGGCGCCGATCCCCGGCGACGTACAGGGGATGACGCAGCGGCTGATGTCGGCGCTCGGGCCGGGGAAGGACCGGGAGGCGCGCGGCATCCTCGCGATGCTCGCCGCGCAGCCCGACGCGCGCCCGGCCGGCGCCGCCCGCTGGATCCGCGCCCTGCGGATGCCGCCACCGGAGACGACCGCCGGCACGGCGCAGCTCCCGACACAGCTCCCGGCGCCGGTCCCGGCGCCGCCGCCGACGACCACGGCCGTGTCCCCGCCCGGATACCGGCTGCCGCCCGGCTCCTTCGCCGGCCCCGCGCCGCAACCGGTGAGCTACCCGATGCCGCCCGGCAGCCTCGGCGGGGCGCCGTTCCCGCCGGCCACCGGTGGATACCTCGGTGCCCCGCCGCCGAAGCAGGGCGGCGCCAAGGCCCCGCTGATCATCTTCGGCGCGATCCTGCTGCTCGTCGTCGCTTGTTGTTTCTCCGCCTACAAGTTCGGGGCGGATCTCACCGACACCACCGGTCAACCGGGATCCGGTGGCGGTGCCGGCGCCAGGCCCACCAGGTCGTTCGACAAGAGCAAGCCCCCGCCGCCGGTGACGGAGCTGCGCGGGGCGCTGGTCTCGGTCGGTGACATCACCACGGTGATGCGCGCGTCACGCGACACGGTCAACTCGAGGTCCGACGAGAACTATCTCCAGGGCGGGCTGTCCAGCCTGAAGCTGTGCGCCGACGGCGCGGTGGCCGGGGACGCCATCGCCGGTTCCGAGACGAACAACTTCAAGGTCACGGGCGCCGAGGGCTACCCGTTCGTGGGCTCGGCCGTCGCCGGCTTCTTCGGTGACGAGGCGAAGGTCTTCTTCGCCTCGCTGCGCAGCACCGCCGCCCGGTGCGGGTGGACGGAGATGCAGACCACGAAGCTCGGCGACGAGACGCTCGGGATCTTCAGCGACAACGGGAGCACCAAGCTCGCCATCGTGTTCGTCCGCAGCGGTCAGGCGGCCATCGAGGTGGTGGTGACGGGGCAGACCTTCATGGACCTCGTCCACGGCAGCTACCAGTCGGACGCGATCCAGCTCGCCACCGCGATGGCGAAGCGACTCCCGAAGAGCGGCCCATGACCGGGTCGCCGGTGACCGCCGGGGCCCTCCTGATCGGCTCACCGGACGGCGAGCGTCGCATCACGCCGGCGGAGGCCGTGCTGCGGATCGGCCGCGACCCACTGTGCCGGATCGTCGTCGACGACCCCCGGGTGTCCCGGGAGCACGTCGAGGTGTCCCTCCGCGCCGACGGCTGGTGGCTGCGGGACCTGGGCAGCCACAACGGCACCTACGCCGGCGGCGTCCGGGTCGACGAGCTCGACCTGACCCGGCCGTGCCAGGTGCGGCTCGGCGCCGCCGACGGCCCGTCGCTCACCCTGCGCCCGGAGCCGGTCCCGGGGGTGCCGCCGCCGACGGTCACGGCGGCGAGCCACCCGGCGGCCGCCGCGTCCGGGCCGCGGTTCGAGGCCGGCCGGGTGCCTTCCGCGATCCACCGGGCCGCGCACCGCACCCGGATCGGCCGCGCCCCGGACAACGACATCGTGCTCGACGACCTGCAGGTGTCGCGGTACCACGCGGACCTGCTGCGGACGCCGGACGGGCTGCGGCTCGTCGACCTCGGCACCAGCAACGGCACGTTCGTCAACGGCCGGCGGATCGCCGAGGCGGACCTGCGCCCCGGCGACCTGCTGTCGTTCGGGCGGCACCAGCTCGTCGTCGACGGCACGCAGCTGCGGGAGTACGTCGACACCGGAAGGGTCTCGCTCCACGTCGACGGGTTGGGCGTCACCGTGGCCGGCGGCCGGCGGCTGCTCGCCGGCGTCGGTTTCGCGCTCGACGAGTGCAGCCTGCTCGCCGTGGTGGGCCCCAGCGGCGCCGGCAAGTCGACCCTGCTGGGCGCGTTGACCGGGTACCGCCCGGCGAACGAGGGCGCGGTCGTCTACCAGGGCCGCGACCTGTACGCCGAGTACGACGACCTGCGGCAGCGGATCGGCCTGGTGCCGCAGGACGACATCCTGCACCTGGCGCTGACCGTCCGCCGGGCCCTGCGGTTCGCGGCGGCGCTGCGCTTCGGCTCCGACGTCACGAGCGCGGAACGGGAGCAGCGCATCGACGAGGTGATCGGCCAGCTCGGCCTGACCGCCCAGGCGGACCAGCGGATCGAGACCCTCTCCGGCGGCCAGCGCAAACGCACCTCGGTCGCGCTGGAGCTGCTCACCGAGCCGTCGCTGCTGTTCCTCGACGAGCCGACGTCCGGGCTCGACCCGTCGCTGGACCGGGACGTGATGGTGAGCCTGCGGGACCTCGCCGACCGGGGCCGGACCGTCGTCGTGGTCACCCACAGCCCGCTGCACCTCAACGTCTGCGACCGGGTGCTGGTCCTCGGGCGGGGCGGCAAGGTCGCCTACTTCGGCCCGCCCGGCGAGCTGCTGCCGTTCTTCGGCGTGCAGGAGTACGCCGACGTCTTCAAGCAGGTGTACGACGACCCCGACGGCTGGGCGGCACGGTTCGCCGCCCGGGTGACGCCCCGGCCCGCCGCCGCCGGGCCGGTCGCCCCCTCGACGCCACCGGCCCAGGCACCGCCGGCCCGGCAGGGCTGGTGGCGGCAGCTGACGATCCTGACCCGGCGGATCGCCGCCGTCACCCTGGCCGACCGGATGTACGTGGCCCTGCTGCTCGGGCTGCCGCTCGGCCTCGCCGCGCTGCTGCACGTCATCCCCGGCGACAACGGGTTCGCCGGGCCGGACAACCCGCTGGCGCGCGGTACCGAGGCGTCCCAGCTCCTCGTCGTGCTCATCATCGGCGCGGTGTTCTTCGGCCTGGCGGGCGGCGTCCGGGAGCTGGTCCGGGAGCGCCCCATCTACCGCCGGGAACGGGCCGTCGGGCTCGCGCCGGGCGCGTACCTCGGCTCGAAGGTGCTGGCGTTCGGCGTCGTGAACGGGGTACAGGCGGCCCTGTTCGTGCTCGTCGGTCTCGCCGGGCGGCCGGGTGCCCACGAGGCGCTCGCGCTGCGCTGGCCGCTGCTGGAGCTGATCGCGGTGGTCTGGCTGACCGCGCTGGTCGCGACCGTGACCGGCCTGCTGGTCAGCGCGTACGTCTCCTCCGGCGAGCAGACGATGCCCATCCTGGTCGGGCTCGTGATGGCGCAGCTGGTGCTCTGCGGCGGGCTGTTCGAAGTGGTCGGCCGCTCCGGTGTCGAGCAGCTGTCGTGGCTGGCACCGTCCCGGTGGGGGTACGCCGCCGCGGCCGCCACCGTCGACCTTCGCTCGCTGGTGGTGAACCCGAGCGCGGACGCGCTGTGGAAGCACACCGCCGGGGCGTGGTGGTGGGCGATGGGCGTCCTCGCGCTGCAGGGTGTGACGCTCACCGGCGCCGCCAGGTGGGCGCTGCGGCGCCACGAGCCGGGCCGCTGAGCACCGGGATCTGGAAAGGCTGGAGGAACACGTGGGTCACAGGATGGACGGCGGACTCGAGCACGCCCTGCGGGAAGGCTGGTCCAGCGCCTGCCAGCTGTACGGGCATCTCCACGCCGGTGGCGAGCTGGCCGCGCTGCCGCCCGGATCGGTGCGCCTGAACCCGGGTGAGGTGGCGTACGCCGACACGATGCTCGGCTACGCCCGCTTCTACGGGACCACGGTGACGTACGAGCGCAACAGCACGTTCCTGCTCGGCTCGGCGGCGTTCGTCGCCGCCGGGATGGCCGCGACCGCGATCGCGAACTCGTCCGCGAAGCAGCGCGCGGCGGCCCAGGCGGCCGCCCAGTGGCGCGACCACGCCACCGTCCGGACCATCCTCACCAACCAGCGCCTGATGTGCGACTACCGCAACCGGTGGCTGAGCTTCTGGCACAACGGCATCACCGAGCTCCAGGGCGACGTCACCCAGTGGCTGTTCGTCCTGCGCTACGAGGTCGGTGACCCGATCATGCTGCACGGGCCGGCGGCCCCCTGGCTCACGGTCAGCATCGCGCACCTGGTGTACGGCCCCGGCGGCCTGCAGCTGCCGGGCCTCGCCGCACTCCCCCGCTCCATCGCCGAAGCCACCCAACAGCGCGCCATCGGCAACGGCACCTGACGCCGGCACCTGACGTCGGGGCGCCGGCAACGGGGATCCTGGCCGGTCCGGGCAGGCCGAGAGACACTACAAGGAAGTGGCTGCTTGTCCTCTTCGAGCGGACCTGGCCGTCTGCTCGGAGCAGGCCACGAGCCACTCCACCGCCGCTGAGACGGATCAACACACTTGCCCACAGTGCCGTGGGTCAGGGGGAACGACCGATGAACCGGCCCACAGCCACCCGGGTGAGCGCCGGCACTACCGGACCTGCGGTCAAGGACGACGAGCCGGAGCGGTACGTGCCCGACGCGGAGCACCTGGTCGCGGAGGCCGTCGACCTGGCGGCGGCCCGCGACGCCGACCCCGAGCTGGTCGCGCGCTACTGGCGCCTCGTGCCAGACGAGGAGCTCGCCGGTTGCCAGCCGGCCTGGATGGTCGAGGCCACGCGGTCGCACCTGGAGCTGGCCCAGCAGCGGGTGCCCGGCGAGCTGAAGCTGCGGCTGGGCACGAGCACCGCCGACCGCACGTCGCTGGAGATCGTCACCGACGACATGCCGTTCCTCGTCGACTCGGTCACCAGCGCACTGTCGTCGCGCAACATCGACGTGGACATGCTGGTGCACCCGCTCGTCGTCGTGCGGCGGGCGCCGCTGGGCGCGCTGGAGGGAGTCCGGGTCGGCGTCGAGCCCGAGGACGCCGCGCCCGGCGACATCGTGGAGAGCTGGATCCGCATCGAGGTCGACCGGATCCGGGCCGAGGCCGATCTCGAGGAGCTGCGCAACGGCCTGGCCGGGGTGCTCGACGACGTACGTGAGGCGGTCGAGGACTGGCCGAAGATGCGCATGCGGGCGCTCGCGCTGGCCGACCAGCTCGGCGGCGCGCGGCTGCCGGTGCCGGACAAGGACGTCACCGACTCCGTCGAGCTGCTGCGCTGGCTGGTGGACGACCACTTCACGTTCCTCGGCTACCGGGAGTACCGACTGGTCAAGGGCGACGGCGGCGAGGAGCTGCTGGAGGCGGTGCTCGGCTCGGGCCTGGGCATCCTGCGGGCCGACCAGACCCGTCCGCTCGTGCTGAGCTCGATGACCGCCGAGGCCTACGCCAAGGCGATGGAGAAGCGGCTGATCATCATCACCAAGGCCAACTCGCGGGCCACCGTGCACCGCTCGGCCTACCTGGACTACATCGGGTTCAAGCTGTTCGACGCCGACGGCGAGGTGGTCGGGGAGAAGCGGTTCCTCGGGTTGCTCTCGTCGGCGGCCTACCGGACCAGCGTCCGTGACCTGCCGGTCGTCAGGCGCAAGGTCGCCGAGGTGATGGAGCGCTCGGGGCTGTCGCCGCGCAGCCACTCCGGCCGGGATCTGCTGGAGACGCTGGAGACCTATCCGCGCGACGAGCTGTTCCAGATCACCACCGACGAGCTCGTCCAGGCCGTCATGGGCGTGCTGCGCCTGGCCGGCCGCCAGCAGCTGCGGCTGTTCCTGCGCCGCGACACCTACGGCCGGTTCATCTCCTGCCTGGTCTACCTGCCGCGGGACCGGTTCACCACCGCCAACCGGCTGCGCATCCAGCAGATCCTGCTCGCCGAGCTCAACGGCGTCGGCGTCGACTACGCCACCCGGGTCGGCGAGTCGAAGCTCGCCCGGGTGCATCTCATCGTGCGCACCGAGCCCGGCAACCCGCCCGGCGACATCAACGTCCGCCGCCTCACCGAGCGGCTCTCCAACGCCACCCGGATGTGGGACGACGACTTCCGGCTGGTGCTGGAGCGCAACCTCGAGGACGAGCAGCAGGCCAAGCTGCTCTACCAGCGGTATGGCGGCGCGCTGTCGGACACGTACAAGAACGAGTACACGCCGTATGAGGCATTGCAGGACGTCGCCAAGCTGGAGCTGCTCGACGAGCCGGGCCAGCTCGTCATGCACGTCTACCGGCGCCGCCAGGCCGAGAGCGACATCCGGTTCAAGGTGCTCCGCTACGGCAGGCCGATGATCCTGTCCGCCGTCCTGCCGGTGCTGCACTCCCTCGGCGTGCGGGTCACCGACGAGCGGCCCTACGAGATCGTCCGCGCCGACGGCACCATCTACCTCTACGACTTCGGGCTGCAGCTGCCGCCGGGTGCGCGGGCGATCACCGAGGTGCGCCCCGACCTGGAGAACGCGTTCTCCGCCGCCTGGCACGGCGAGGCCGAGGTCGACGGGTTCAACGCCCTGGCGCTCAAGGCCGGCGTCACCTGGCGCGAGGTCGTCGTCCTGCGGGCCTACGCGAAGTACCTGCGCCAGGCCGGCACGGTGTTCTCGCAGGACTACATGGAGACCACGCTGCTGCAGTACCCGGCGATCGCCTCGAAGCTCGTGGACCTGTTCACGGCCCGCTTCGACCTGCGGCTGCACCTGTCCGAGACGGCGCGGAGGGAGTGGTCGAAGGAGATGGTCGCGGCGATCAACGAGGACCTCGACACGGTGACCAGCCTCGACCAGGACCACATCCTGCGCTCGTTCCTGCACGTCATCCAGGCCACCCTGCGCACCTCGTTCTTCCAGCGCGGCGAGCTGGGGCGCCCCAAGTCGTACACGGCGTTCAAGCTCGACCCGCAGTCGATCCCCGACCTGCCGGCGCCGCGGCCGCGGTTCGAGATCTTCGTGTACTCGCCGCGGTTCGAGGGTGTGCACCTGCGCTTCGGTGCGGTGGCGCGGGGCGGGCTGCGCTGGTCCGACCGGCGTGAGGACTTCCGCACCGAGGTCCTCGGCCTGGTCAAGGCGCAGGTGGTGAAGAACGCGGTCATCGTGCCATCCGGCGCCAAGGGCGGGTTCGTGCTCAAGGAGAAGCCGGGCGACCGGGACGAGGCGGTCGAGTGCTACCGGCTGTTCATCTCGGCCCTGCTCGACGTGACCGACAACCTCGACGGCGGCAAGGTGGTCGCGCCGCCCGACGTGGTGCGCCACGACCCCGACGACCCGTATCTGGTGGTCGCCGCGGACAAGGGCACCGCCACGTTCTCCGACATCGCCAACGAGATCTCGGTGAAGTACGGGTTCTGGCTGGGCGACGCGTTCGCCTCGGGCGGCTCCGCCGGCTACGACCACAAGAAGATGGGCATCACCGCCCGGGGCGCCTGGGAGTCGGTCAAGCGGCACTTCCGCGAGCTCGGCGTCGACACCCAGACCACCGACTTCACGGTGGTCGGGGTCGGTGACATGTCCGGCGACGTGTTCGGCAACGGGATGCTGCTGTCGCGGCACATCCGGCTCGTGGCCGCGTTCGACCACCGGCACATCTTCGTCGACCCTGACCCTGACGCCGCGACGTCGTTCGAGGAGCGGGCCCGGCTCTTCGCGCTGCCCCGGTCCTCGTGGGACGACTACGACAGGTCGCTGATCTCCGCCGGCGGCGGCGTCTACCCGCGGACGGCGAAGTCGATCCCGATCTCGCCGGAGGCGAGGGACGCGCTCGGCCTCCCGGCGGCGGTCACCGCGCTGACGCCCAACGAGCTGATGCACGCGATCCTGTCGGCCCCGGTCGACCTGTTCTGGAACGGCGGCATCGGCACCTACGTCAAGGCCACCGCCGAGTCGCACATCGACGTCGGCGACAAGGCCAACGACTACATCCGGGTCAACGGCCGGGAGCTGCGCGCCAAGGTCGTCGGCGAGGGCGGCAACCTGGGCCTCACCCAGCGCGGCAGGATCGAGTTCGCGCTCGGCGGCGGCCGCGTCGCGACCGACTTCATCGACAACTCCGCCGGCGTCGACTGCTCCGACCACGAGGTCAACATCAAGATCCTGCTCGACCGCGCGGTCGTCGACGGCACGCTCGACCCGAAGGACCGCAACGCGCTGCTCGCCGGGATGACCGACGAGGTCGGCGAGCTGGTCCTGAAGGACAACTACGACCAGGCCACCACGCTGGGCAACGCCCGCGCCCAGTCCCGCGCGCTGCTGCCGGTCCACAAGCGGCTCATCGCCGACCTGGAGCGCCGCGGTCAGCTCGACCGCTCCCTGGAGGCGCTGCCGACCGACGAGGAGCTCGACACGCGGGCCGTGACCGGCGTCGCGCTGACCTCGCCGGAGTTCGCCGTCCTGCTGTCCTACGTGAAGATCGTGCTCGAGCAGGAGATCCTCGACTCCGGCCTGCCCGACGAGGAGTGGACCACCGGGGTGCTCGTCGACTACTTCCCGACCCCGCTGCGGGAGCGCTTCGTGGAGGCGATGGCGGAGCACCCGCTGCGCCGCGAGATCGTCACCACGCAGGTGGTCAACGAGGCCGTCAACCGCGGCGGCCCGTTGTTCTTCCACCGTGCCGCCGAGGAGACCGGGGCCGGCGCCGCCGACATCCTCCGGGCGTCCGTGGTGATCTGGGACGTGTACGGGCTGGGCGAGCTCCGCCGCGCCGTCGAGTCCCTCGACAACCAGGTCCCGACGGAGGCGCAGACGGCGGTCAACGTGAGGATCCGCCGGCTGCTCGACCGGGCGGTCCGCTGGCTGGTCTCCAACCGGCGCCTGCCGATCGACGTCCCCGGCGAGATCGCCCACCTGCGCCCCGGCATCTCGTGCCTGCTGCCGCAGCTGGACTCGCTGTTCCGCGGTCAGGAGCGCGAGGCGCTGCACACCAGCGCGGCCACACTGCGCGGGCTGGGCCTGCCGGCGGAGATCGCCGACATGACGACCCGGGTCGCGTACGGCTTCGGCCTCCTCGACATCGTCGAGGTCGCCTCGCAGGCCGGCCAGGACGTCAACGAGGTCGCCACGGTCTACTACGTGCTGTCGGAGTGGTTCCGGGTCGACGACCTGCTGTCGAAGATCTCCGACCTGCCGCGCGGGGACCGCTGGCAGACGCTCGCCCGCATGGCGCTGCGCTACGACCTGTACGCCGCGCTGGCCGCCCTGACCGCGGAGGTCCTCAACGCGACGGCCCCCGACGCCGACGCCGAGACCCGCGTCCACGAGTGGGAGCAGAGCAACGCCGTCCTGATCGCCCGCACCCGCAACGCCATCGGCGAGTTCGGCGGCTCCCTGGGCGACCTGGCCGCCATCTCGGTGGTGCTGCGCCAGATCAGGACGCTGGTCCGCACCTCCGCCGCCTGAACCTTGGTCCGCCGTTCACCCCTGTCCCGCCGTTCGCCTCCGTACCGCGAACGGTCCGTCAGAGTCTCCCCGTGAGCCTTGATGCGTCGCTGACCGTGAACGCGTCCACCGTGCGGTTGCGGACGGACACCACCGACGTGTCCGCGCCGCACGGCGGGGTCAAGGCGGGGCTGGTCAACGCCCTGCAGGACGTGCGCCGCGGCCGGGCGCGGGCGGCGCACCAGCGCTCGCGCGACCTGCCCGCGCAGGGCGGCGGGCGGCTGTCGCTGCGGCAGGCCGGCAGGCTGCTCGCCGAGTCCTTCCTGCCGCCGCCCGTCGCCGAAGCCCTCGCCGACCTGGTCCGCCGGGCCGACGCCGGCACGCTCGACGTGCGGCTCGCCGTCGACGCGCCCGGGTTCGCGGCGCTGCCGTGGGAAGCGCTGCCCGACCCGGTGTCGGGCCGGCCGCTGGCGCTGCACCCGCTCGTGACCGTGTACCGCCTCGGCGGGGCGGACCGCGGCGAGGCGCTGCCGGGTCCGCTGAGGATCGTCGTGGCGGTGGCGGCGCCGGAGCACGGCGGCGGGGCGCTGCTCAACTACGAGCACGAGCTGCGCAGCGTGCTCGCGGCGGTCCGCGGGGCCCGGCGGGGCAGGGCGCGGGTGTCCGTCGTGGAGTTCGCGACGACGGCGGCGATCCGCGAGGCGCTCGACGTGCCGGGCGGCGTGCACGTGCTGCACATCTCCGCCCACGGCGCGCCCGGCGTGCTGTACCTGGAGGACGAGCACGGCGCGGCCCGCCCGGTCACCGCCGACGTCTTCCTGGAGGAGGCGGTGCCGCCGGGCCGCATGCCGCCGGTGCTCGCGCTGGCGGCCTGTTACTCCGATGTGGACGGTGAAGGGCAGGGCCCGTCGTACGCGGCGCGGCTCGCGCAGCGGGGCGCCCGGGCCGTGGTGGGCACGCAGACCAGCGTCACCGACCGGTACGCGACGCTGCTGTTCTCCGCCGTGTACGCCGGGCTGACCCGGAACCTCGACCTGGCCCGGGCGGTCGGTGACGCGCGCCGGTCGGTGCAGCGCACGCTGGAGCAGTCGCACGACGGTCTCGCGGTGTACGACGAGTGGGGTGTCGTCACGCTGCTGTGCGGGCAGCCGGACCTGTCCGTCGTCGACGGCGCCGCCGAGGTGCCGGCGCCGCCGGTGCGGATGCCGCGGCTGGGCGGGCTGGGGGCGCGGCGGTCGTTCGTGGGACGGCGGCACCAGCTGCGGGTGCTGCCACAGGTGTTCACCGGCGACCGGTGGGCGGGCCTGATGCTCAGCGGCATCGGCGGCATCGGCAAGACCGCCCTGGCCGCCGAGCTGGTCGTGTCGCTGGGCGCGGGCTGGTTGCTGGCGACGGTCGTCGGACCGGCCACAGTGGACGGTGTGCTCGGCGCGGTCGCCGCGGCGGTACGGGTGCAGCTGCTGCGGTCGCAGTCGGTGGACCCGCGCGTGGCGCACGCGGCCCGGGTCGCCGACCGCGTGGCGGAGCCGTGGCGGGACAGGTCGCGGCTGCTGCGCGAGGACGTGTTCGACACGTTGCCGGTGCTGCTGGTGCTCGACAACTTCGAGGACAACCTGGACGTCGGCGACGACGGCACCGGCACGGTCACCGACCCGGGACTGGCGGCGTTGCTGGCCGAGCTGGCCGGCGACCCGGGCCGGTGCCGGCTGCTCGTCACGTCCCGGTTCCCGGTGCGGCTGCCGGGCGGCGCGGAGGACCGGCTGCGCCGCGAGACCGTGCCGCCGCTGAGCTTCGCCGAGACCGAGAAGCTCATCTGGTCGCTGCCGAACCTCGACCGCCACGGCGACCCGGAGTCGGTGTGGCGCACGGTCGGCGGGCACCCGAGGTCCCTGGAGTACCTGGACGCGCTGCTCGGCGACGGCGAGGGCCGCACCAGCGAGGTCACCCGCCGGCTGGCGCGCGCGGCCACCCCGACCCCGACCGCAGCTGGGGGCGGGGACGGCGACGCCGCGATGGCCGCGGTGGTCGCCGTCGCCACGGAGGAGATCCTGCTCGGCGAGCACCTGGCCCGGTTGTCGCGGGTCCCCGGGGCGGTCGACCTGCTGGTGGGGCTGAGCGTCCACCGTTCGCCGGTCGACCTGTACGGCGTGGCGCACGCGGTGGGCCATACCGACCCGGACGCGGCGGTGACACCGCACAAGCACGCGCTGCGGCTGCTGCTGGACCGGCTGGGCGCGACGGTGGCCGACCTGAACGACGTGCTGGGCGACTCCGAGAGCCCTGTGCTCGCCAAGGCCGAGCTGATGGAGGTGGTCGAGGCGTGCGGCGGGCTGCCTCGCCCCGGCCTGCGCCCACCGCCCGAGATGGGCGACGCGCTGACCGCATTGGTCCACAGTGGACTCGTCGACGGCGACGACCTGATGCGCGAGTTCTTCGTGCACCGGTCGACCGCCACCGGCCTGCGGGCGTTCGCCGACATGACCGGGGCGCACCGGCGGGCGGCGGCGTTCCGGCGCTGGCGGGTGCTGAGCTGGCCGCAGTCCGCGGCGGGTGACGCCCACGACCTGACCGAGGCCCGGCACCACCTGCTCGCCGCGGGTGACGTGGCGCAGGCGGTCGAGGTGACGGGCGAGCTGTGCGCCGTCCTGGAGACGCTGGGCGCGTGGGACGTGGAGGCGGGCGTCATCCACGACACCCTGCGGCTGCTGCCCGCCGGCGACCCGGCGCGCGGCCGCTTCGAGGGGCAGCTGGGCATCATCGCGTACCGCCGCGGCGACGTCGCGGAGTCCGAGCGCCTGATCCGCCTGGCGCCGGACCGGGCGGCCACCGCCTTCCAGCTGGGCCGCGTCGCCCAGGACCGTGGCGACCACGACGAGGCCGAGCGGCTGTACCGGTCGGCCGGGGACACCGCCCTGGTGCACCACCAGCTGGCGATGCTGGCGTACCTGCGGGGCGAGCACGCCGAGGCGGCGGCCGCGTTCGAGCGCAACATGGACCGGTTCCCGGCGGACGAGGCGACGGTCGCGGCGTCCCACCATCAACTGGGTCTGCTGGCGCGGCTGCGTGGCGACCTCACGACGGCGCGGGCGCGGTACACCTCGGCGCTGGCGATGGCCGAGGCGCTCGGTGACCGCCAGGCGGTCGGGCGGGAGCTGCACCAGCTCGCGGAGCTGGCCCAGCAGCGGGGCGACCTGCGGGACGCCGCCCGGCAGTACCACCAGGCGCTGGACATCGCGGAGGAGCTCGGCGACGCGGCGGCGGTCACGGCGATCTGGCACCAGCTGGGTCTGCTGGCCGAGGCGGAGGGCGACCTGACCGAGGCGGAGCGCCTGTACCGCCTGGCGCTCGCGGAGGCGGAACGCCTCGGCAACCGGCGCGACGCGGCCGTCGGGCACCACCAGCTCGGCAACGTGGCCCAGCGCCGCGGCCACCTGGACGACGCGGAGACGCACCACCTGCTGGCGTTGGAGCTGTACCGGCAGCTCGCCGACCGCTCGGGCGAGGCGGCGACCTGGCACCAGCTGGGCATGCTGGCGTCCCAGCGGGGCGACGCCGCCCGTGCGGAGGAGCTGACCCGCACGGGCATCGCCATGAACGCGGCGCTCGGCAACCCGATGGACGAGGCGACCGGCTGGAGCCAGCTGGGCAACCTGGCCGCCGCCCGCGCCGACCGGGACGCGGCGGTCGCGCACCACGAGCGGGCCGTGGAGCTGCGCCGGCTCGCGGGCGCGCCGGCCGCCTACGACGAGATCCGCCTGCGGGCGCTCCGCGAGCCTGGGCGGGCCCTTCCGGATCAGTCGTGAACGCTCGCCGGCGGCCCGGGTCATCCGCCGTGTCGGATGGCCCGGACCGCCGGCCCCGGTCTCGCGGCGGTCAGCGTGGGACGTAGTGCATCGTCGTGACCACGTTGGACGACGCCTGGATGTTGGCCGGCGGGAAGGCCGTGCTGAGACTGGAGATGAACGCGACCAGGTGGGTGTCGACGTTCGGCGTGGGCGGGGTGTAGCCGGTCAGCGAGCAGACCGACCCATTGCCGCAGAACGCGATCCGGACACCGGTGTCAGCGTCGAAGATCTCGATGTACCAGGGTGTCGGCGTGACGCTCGAGTTCGCCGTAGCGGTGACCGTCTCGGTCGTCTGCGTGAACACCGGCGCCGTCAGGCTGACCCGGAGCCCGCTGTTGGACCAGGTGACCCAGTTGATCAGGCTGGTGGCCTGCACGGCCGGCAGCGGGAAGGTGGCGCTGTTGTGCGACACGAATGCCCGGTACCTGTGCGTCGTCGCGCTCGACTGGGCGATGTTGACCGAGCAGCTGGTGCCGGTCCCGCAGATCTGCACCCGGGCGCCGGTGGTCAGGTCGAAGATCTGGGTGTAGAACGGCGACGGACCGACGTCGAACGCCGTCGTCGCGGTCAGCGTCACGGCGCTGCCGATGCTGGTCGTCGTCTGGCTGGTGCTCAGCCCGACGGTCGTCGAGTGCCAGTCGACCAGGACGAACGGCGGGTTCGACGCGACGATCTTGTTGCCGGCGGCGTCGCTGATGTCGGCGCTGAACCAGGCCGAGTCGATCACCGAACTGGTCGCGTCGATGGAGCAGGACGTGCCGGTGCCGCAGATCGCGAACTGCGTGGAGTTGCGGTAGATCCGGATGTAGTACGGCGTCGGGCCGACGTCCTGGTTCGCCGTCGCCGTGATGCGGGCGTTCTGCGTCACCCAGAACACGGCGGTCATCACACCCTCGCTGGTGGGCGCCATGCCGGGCACGTTGAGGGACACCTGCCAGGCGGCGGCCAGGGTGGACTGCCGCTGCGGCACG
This sequence comes from Dactylosporangium sp. NPDC049742, assembly GCF_040674675.1. NCBI lineage: Bacteria > Bacillati > Actinomycetota > Actinomycetes > Micromonosporales > Micromonosporaceae > Dactylosporangium > Dactylosporangium sp. NPDC049742. Next base: position 133,660 of record NZ_JBFANF010000015.1, read on the forward strand.
GCCGGCTTCAGCGGCAAGCCCGTGCCGAGCTGCACGTTCGGCCCGTGCGACGGCGCGGCCGGCAGCGGCTTCGCGGCGACGTTCGAGTTGGCGCCGGTGACGGTGGACGTGCCGGTGCTCTTACCGGTGCTTCCGGTGCCGCCCGCGGCGGCTGGTGCGGCGGACACCCCGACGAGCAGCGTGAGCGCCGCGACGGCGACGGCGGCGAAGGTGGCGGTTCGCGGCCAGGCACGGCTGGACACCATGGCGGGCCACCCTGTGGGCGTTAAATTCATGCCAGCAATTGTTCATGATCAATGCAACAAAGGAAACCCGCAACATGTCGCGCTCTCCATTTTGAGGGCATTCGCGCGGTCATTCCGAAGCATTTGCCTGAACCAATCAAATTCCTTTGCCTGAACCACGCCTATTGTATTGCCTGAACCATTCTTATTTGCCGGGCGCTCACCGCGGCGGGACCGAGGTGACCATCCGGCGGACGACCACGCCGAGGAGGTGCCGCTCCTCGGCGTATCCGTAGTGCCGGGAGTCGGTGCTGATCGGGCTGTCGCCGAGCAGGACGAGCTTTCCCGGCGGTACGGTGTGCTCCGGCACGTCGGCGAGCGGCGGGACCCGGTCGCGCGGCACCGGGTCGCCGGGCACGGCGACCGCCCGTTTGATGACGTGATAGATCGTGTGCGGGCCGGGGGTGTGCCGCATGACGACGACGTCGCCGGTGCGGATGCGCCCGAGCCGCGCCCGGCGCACGAGCACCCGGTCGCCGTCGGTGAAGGCGGGCAGCATGCTGCCGCCGTCGACGGTGACGACCACGAAGCGCCGGCCCGCCCAGATCGCGGCCGCCGCCACCAGGCCGAGCACCACGCCGATCGACACGGCGATCGACACGAGGATCACGACGTGTACCCGTTCGCCTGCATCTTGAAGAGCCGCGCGTAGACGCCACCGGCCTCGATCAGCTCGTCGTGCCCGCCCAGCTCGGTGATCACGCCCTCGTCGAGCACGGCGATCCGGTCGGCCTCCCGCACCGCGTTGAGCCGATGCGAGATCAGCAGGCTGGTGCGGTCGGCCCGGTGCTGGAGCATGCGCTCGTGGACGTCGTGCTCGGCCTCCGGGTCGAGCCCGGAGCTGGGCTCGTCGAGGATCATCAGGTCGCACCCGTCGCGCAGGAAGGCGCGGGCCAGCGCGACCCGCTGCCACTGACCGCCCGACAGCATGACTCCGGTGTCGGGCCCGTCCATGCCCTGCCCGGCCGCGAACATCCGCGTGAGCATGGTGCCGTAACCGCCGGGGAGGGCGGCGAGCTTGTCGTGGGCGCCGGCCCGGACCGCCGCCGCGCTGATCCTGTCCAGGTCGTCCAGCGCGGTCAGGTCGCCCACGGCGATGTTGTCGGCGGCGGTGAAGTCGTAGGCCATGTGATCCTGGAAGACCGCGCCGATCCGCTCGCGGAGCCGGGCCGGGTCGACGTCACGCAGATCGGTGCCGTCCCAGAGGATCGCGCCCTTCGTCGGGTCGTACAGGCGGCAGAGCAGCTTGACCACGGTGGACTTGCCGGCGCCGTTGAGCCCGACGAGCGCCACTGCGGCGCCGTGCGGGATGGTGAGATCGACCCCGCGCAAGATCCACGGATGGTCGTCGCTGTAGCGGAACCAGACGTCACGCAGCTCGATCGAGCCCCGCAAGCCTTGCAGCGCAACGGGCTCGGCCGCGACCGTGAGATCCGGGGCGCTGTGGACGATCTCGGTGAAGTGCCCGAACATCAGCAGCATCTGGTGGGTGCCCGCCGCATCCCGGATCAGTCCGCTCAGCGCCGAGCGGACCCCGGCCACCGCGACGATGAACATCGAGACATCGCCGATCGTCAGCTGGCTGCGGCGGGCGGCCAGCAGCGCCCACACCAGCGCGCCGCCGGTGACGAGGGCGCCGAGGACCTCCAGTCCCGCACGCGTGAGCAGATCCCTGCGATCCATCCGCCGCTCGGCGGCATCGGCGGTGCCGCGCTCGCCGAGCATCCGTCCCAGCAGGAACGACCCGAGGTTGAAGAGCCGGATCTCCTTGGCCGCCTCGACGGTGGCGAGCAGCTGGCTGTAGAAGAACTCACGGCGCTGGTGCGGCGCGATCCGCCACATCACGCCCGCGCGGTTGCGCGACAGCCCGAACTCGGCCCAGAGCGAGGGAACTGCGGCGACCACGACGACGGCGGTCACCACCGGGCTGATCACGGTGAGCGCGACGAGGAACCCGATGAGGCTCACCGCGCTGCGGCCGAGCCCGAACACCCCGGTCACGAGGTTGCCGGCGGAGCTGACGCCCTGCTGGGCGAGGCGCAGGCGGTCGAGGAAGGACGGGTTCTCGAAGGGCGCGAGGCCCACGAACCGATCGGTCGCCGTGAAGAGCCGCTTCGACGCGCCGAGGCTCACCCGGCGGCCCAGGTCGTTGCTCAGGAACCGTCCGAGCTGCGGCACCAGGGCGACCGCCACGCCGGCGGCCGCGAGCGCGGCCGCGAGCGCCGCGATCGGCCCGTCACCGACGAGCCGATCGAGGATGGACTTCGTCAGCCACGCCACCGTGACGGGAGCGACCGCTTCGACGAGGGTGGTCAGTCCATAGAAGACGGTCAGGGCGGGAGCGGTACGCCAGACCAGCCTCCCCGCCTCGGCGGCGTTGCGCCTCATCGCATCGACGGCTTCGGCAGCACCGTCATCTCGGTGCCGCTGCTGACGACCTTTCCCTCACCGTCCAGCACGTACAGCGCAGGGTACGTCCGGGACTTGAAGGCCTCGGAGATCTGGCCCTCGAACCCTTCCGTGACGACGCGCGCGACCGGCGTGAGCAGGCCCGCGTACTCACCGGCCTGCCGGGGGTCCCCGACGACGACCGCCATGACCTGCGCGCGCCCGCCCGGCAGGGTGGCGGCGTACTTCGTGAACTCGGGAATCATCGCGCCGCACGGCTTGCAGCCCGGCGAGAAGAAGGCGACGACGCTCGTGGCCGGGAGCATCTCGCGGGAGATCGGCTCGCCGTCGGTGGTCGTGGCGGCGAAGTCGGCGACCTGGGTGCCCTCCTCGAGCAGCTGCATCGGGCCGCCACCCACGACGCGCTGGGCGCTGCTGGCGAGGAGCTCGGTGTGCTCGCGGAGACGGCGGATGACACCCACGGTGAGCAGGAGATCGATCACGCACAATGCGCCTACGATCACCACGGCGGCGGTAAGAAGACCCATCAGCAACTCCTCGGGCAGGTCGGCATGCCGGGTGACGGTATTCAGCGCGGATACATTGCGGGTACCTCCCCGATACATTTCCGCGGCTCCGCGATATACGGCTCGTATCATCGGGAATGTACCGATCCTCCTTAGCGTGGCCTGGACGAAAGGAGGGCCAAAATGGTCAAGACCATGAACACCATCAGCGACCGGCTGCTGAGCATTGTTGCCCCCAAGGCAAAGGCTCAGGCGGCGTGCTTCGCGGGCGGCCACGGCTGCAACTACTGCGGCGCCGGCGCGTACCAGTACTGGTGGCGCATCTACTGCGAGGGTCAGGGCGTCACCACGTACTACAACCCCTGCGGTAGCTGCTGAGAACTGATCCAGGCCCCCGGCCGTGCCCGCCCGTTCACCATCGGGCAGGCACGGCCGGAGCTCGTTTCGAACCCTCCCGGCGAAGGCGCCGGATGTATCGACGATGTATGTCGTGTATGCCGGCCGCACGTACCGTGCGGGGGCATGGGGTATGTGGCGTTCGGTGCCCAGGTGCTGCTCTGCGTGACCTTCGCGGTCGCGGCGGTGGCGAAGCTGCGTGACCTTGCCGGGTTCCGGCAGTCCCTGGCCCGGCTGCTGCCGGCCGCGCACGCATTGACCGACAGGATTGCGGTGGCTGCCGCTGTACCGGTGGCCGAATTGACGATCGCCGTGCTGCTCGTCGTGCCGGGCGCGGCGTTCGCCGGTACCGTGGCCGCCCTGGCGATGACGGTCGGATTCACCGCCGTCGTCGGATTGGCGCTGCGGCGAGGGGATCAGGCGCCGTGCCGCTGCTTCGGGGTGTCGGAGCGGCGGCTGGGACCGGAGCACCTCGTGCGCAACGTGATCCTCACCGCGTTCGCCGCGCTGGGTCTCGCGGATGGCGGGACCGAGCCCGCCGGTCTCATCGTCGCCGGGTTCGCCGGCGTCATCGGGGCGCTGCTGGTCGTGTGGGCCGACGACATCGCAGGCCTGTTCAGCACCGGTCCGGCGGATCGCCGATGACGGCCGCCGCCCCGGCTTGATCCAAGTCCCCGCGCGGCCGCGCACTGTTTCCGGCAGGGGGCGAGGTCTTTACAATCCGTCGCGCGTTTGCGAACTTTGCAGCAGATATTGAACATGTTCGTGCAAGACCATGACGAACATCTGTCTGTCCACGGGGAGCAATCGTGAAATTTCAGCTGCTCGGACCGGTCGCGGTGCGGTGCGGTGCGGAGTCCCTGCCGCTCGGACCCAGCAAACAGCGCGCGATGCTGGTGGCGCTGCTGCTCGAACGGGGCCACGTCGTGCCGATGGAGCGACTCCTCGAAGTGCTGTGGGACGGCGAGCCGCCCAACTCGGCGGTCTCCAACATCCGCACGTACGCGTCCCGGCTGCGCGGCGCCATCATCGACGGGTGGCGGCGCCCCCGGGTGCACGGCCGGCCCCCCGGGTACCTGATCGAGGTCGACGACGACGAGCTGGACACGGCCGTCTTCGCGAACCTGGCCGGCGCCGGGTACGCCGCGCTCGCCGACGGCAAGCCCGACCGGGCGGCGACGTACTTCCGGGACGCCCTGGACCTGTGGCACGGCGCCGCGGGCGAGGACGTGCCACGCTCCAGGTTCCTCGACCGGCGGCTGTCCGCGCTGGACGAGCAGCGACTGGCCGTCGTCGAAGAGTGGATCAACGCCCGGCAACAGACGCACGGCGACGCGGACCTCATCGCCGACCTGCGCCGGCTGACCGAGAGCCACCCGCTGCGGGAGCGGCTCTGGGGGCATCTGGTGCTGGCGCTGTACCGGGTCGGTGACGTCGGCGCCGCCCTGGCCGCATTCCAGCGCGCCCGCACCGTCCTGATCGAGGACCTCGGCGTCGAACCCGGGCCGGACCTGGTCCAGCTGCACCAGGCCGTGCTGGCCCGCGACCCGGCGCTGGGCGGGCCGGTCGCGCGCCCCCGGGCGGAGCTGCGGCCGGTCGTCGCGCCCCGGGCCATGGTCAACACGGTCACCACCTGGACGCCCCGGGAACTGCCGGTCTCGCCGCCGACGCTGATCGGGCGGGACCGGGAGGTCGCCTCGCTCGTCGCCACCGTCGCGTCGCGCTGCGGCGAGGGCGCGGTGCCGGCCGGGAAGCGGGCCGGGATGCCGACCGTCGTGGCGATCCACGGTCCGAGCGGCGCGGGCGCGTCCGCGGTCGCGATCCGGGCCGCGACGGAGCTGATCCCGGTGTTCCCCGACGGCCAGCTGTACGCCGACCTGCGCACGGCGGGCGCGGCACAGGTGCTCGGCTGGTTCCTGCGGGCCCTGGGCGCCCCGGCGGGCCAGGTGCCCAGCGACGTCGAGGAGGCGGCGGCCCGGTTCCGTTCCGCGTCGGCGGACCGCCGCTTACTCATCCTCCTGGACAACGCCGCCGACGAGGCCCAGGTCCGGCCCCTGCTGAGCGCCACGAGCGGCAGCGCCGTCATCGTCACCAGCGCCCGGAAGCTCGCCGCACTGGACGCGACCGCACACGTGGAGGTCGCCCCCCTCAGCGACGACGACGCGATCCGCCTCCTGGCCACGATCTCGGGCACCGGCATCACCGCCGCCTCCAAACCTTCCCTGCAGACCCTCGTCGAACTGTGCGGCGGCCTCCCCCTCGCCCTGCGCATCGTCGCGGCCCGACTGGCCAGCGCCCCCGACGTCCCCCTCGACCGCCTCGCCGCCGACCTGATCACCGAACGCCGCCGCTCCCGCACCCTCTCCTGCGGCGACCTGCGCATCTCGTACCGCTCCGCAGCCTGACCCCTGGTGCTTGGCAGACTGACCGCGTGACCGATGAGCACGGCCAGGACGAACCCGACACCGACCAGCCGCCCCGGACACCAACTCTGCAAGTCGCGAGGCAGTTGGCACAGGAGTTGGCCGGGGTCGCGACTGTGGAGGTCGACCGCTTCCTGGGCGGGATATCGGTGGGCATCACGCCAAGCAGACCCGATGCCTGTGCCTTCGGATGGATGGACTTCTCCGATGGGCTCATCCTGCAGGTCGGTGACTACGGCGGCCGATGGGAACTGGACGCCGGCCCGGAAGACTTCGCCCTGCTCGAAGACATCGCCCGCTCAGTGATCGCCGGCAGGGTCCGGGAGGTGTTCGCTCCCGGCCGCTCGGCCGTCTCGGTCACGCTCGCCGATGGATCAGTGGAGACCGAGATCGGAAACGAGGTCCCGGCTGGCTGCCTGCCGCTACCCTTCTGGCGGCGCTGGTCCCCCAGCGTCCAGTACGCCGCCTACAGGTAACCGGCCAGGTTGGAAGGTCGCATGACGGACGCGCGGGAGAAGGCGAAGCCGGTGCGCCGGTGGCGTCGGCGGGTGGTGCTCAGCGCGGCTGCCGCGCTGCTGCTCACCAGTGCGCCATGGCTGTGGACGCAGGTCGCCGCGCGCGGGCACGTGCACGACGAGGCGGATGCGCCGGCCGCGGACGTCGTCATCGTGCTCGGCGGCGAGGTGGCGGCGGACAGGCGGACGCCCGCGCCACGCCTGGCCGGCCGGCTGGACACCGCCGCCGCGCTCGTGGACAGTGGCCGCGCCCGGGTGATCCTGGTGTCCGGCGACGGCGGCGGCGAGTCCGGTGACGAGCCGGCCGTGATGACCGCGTACCTGACCGGCCTCGGCGTCGACCCGCGCCGCATCGTGGCCGACCCGCACGGCCTGGACACCTACGACACGTGCGTGCGGGCGCGGGACGTCTACGGCGTCACCCGCGCCCTGGTGGTCACCCAGGCCTACCACCTGTCCCGGGCGGTGACGCTGTGCCGGCAGGTGGGCATCGACACCGACGGCGTGAACGCCCGCTGCGGCGGCTGCTCCGCCGGCCTGCTGGCCAGCAAGGCCGTGCGGGACTACTTCGCCAGCGGCAAGGCCGCCTGGGACGCGCTGCGCGGACGACCGCCGGCGGTCACCTCCCCGCCGACCCCACAGGTCCGGGACGCCCTGCAAGCCGATTGATCGATCAGCGCTTCCAGCCTGGCCGGACAGCCCGGCCGGACCGAGTCGCGTCCACAATGGACGGTCGTGCGTCGGGCGTGACCTCGCCAGCATAAGGGCCCACACCGGGCCGGGCGGCGGGTCCGCAGGTGAAAACGCGTGTGGCGGGTCGAGGGGCACGTCGGCATGACGTCGCGGTGACGCGATCGCCCACCGCAAGTCACCTCCGCTCTGCCGCCGTCCGGCGTTTGTCGGCAACCGCGTGGGTACAGGCGCGCTCAGCATCCCGCAGTCGAGGCTCGCGTTCGTTGCCTCGACCCGACCGGCGTGGTCGGCGCGTGCCGGCGGGGCGGGAGGAAGGAAGAGCGTTGGTCGACGCGGGAAAACGCAGCGTCATGGGGGTGTTGGTCGACGTCATCGACTACGACGCGGCGGTCGCGAAGGTGTTCGCGGCCGCCCAGCAGCAGCGCCCGTTCATCCTGACCGCGCTGGCCGCGCACGGCGTGATGACCGGGGTGTCCGACCGGCGGCACAACGCCCGGCTCAACGCCTTCGACGTGATCGTCCCGGACGGCCAGCCGGTGCGGTGGGCGTTGAACCTGCTGCACCAGGCTGAGCTGCGCGAGTGGGTGAGCGGGCCGGAGCTGACCCACCGGGTGCTGTGGCGTGCGGCCATCGAGGAGTTGCCGGTCTATCTGTACGGGTCCACGCCGCGTACCGTCGCGAGGTTGGCCGGGGCGTTGACCCGGACTGTCCCGATGCTGCGGATCGCCGGCGCCGAACCGTCGCGGTTCCGTGACGCCGAGCCGGGCGAGTACGCGCGCATCGCCGAACGGGTCAACGCATCGGGAGCCCGCCTGGTCCTGGTCGGTCTCGGCTGCCCGCGGCAGGAGTCGTTCGTCCACGCGATGCGGCCGCTGCTCGCCATGCCGCTGCTGGCGGTCGGGGCCGCCTTCGACTATCACGCCGGGCTGCTGAGCTACGCACCACGCTGGATGCAACGCAACGGCCTGGCCTGGCTGTGGCGGCTGGTCCTCGAGCCGCGCCGGCTGTGGCGGCGTTACCTGGTCCTCGGCCCCCGGTACCTCGTGCGGCTGTCGGCGCAGAAGGTGGGGCTGTGGGAGCCGCACGTGCCGGTGCCCTCGCACCGGCCGGCCGAACCCGCACCGGTCTGACCGCGCTCGCCTGTTCATCGATCGACCGAGGCGGAGGACTCATGTGCGGAATCACCGGAATCGTAGTGGCCGACGACGGGCCTGCCGTGGACGAGGACCGGCTGCGCGCCATGTGTGGCAGCCTCGCCCACCGGGGCCCGGACGAGGACGGCTTCTTCATCACGGCCACCGCCGGCCTGGCGGTGCGGCGGCTGGCGGTCATCGACGTGCTGCACGGCCGGCAGCCGGTGCGGTCCGAGGACGGCACCGTGCACGCGGTGCTCAACGGCGCGATCTACAACCATCAAAGGCTGCGGCAGTACCTCGCCGCGCGCGGCCACACCTTCCGCTCCGGCAACGACGCCGAGGTGATCCCGCACCTGTACGAGGAGTTCGGCACCGGCTTCGCGCGGCACCTGGAAGGCATGTTCGCCATCGCCCTGTACGACAGCGCCCAGCACCGGATGGTTCTGTGCCGCGACCGGGTCGGGGTGAAGCCGCTGCACTACGCCGAGCGCCCCGACGGCCTCGTGTTCGGCTCGGAGATCAAGGCGGTGCTGTGCGCGATCCCCGATCGGACACCGGACCTGCAGGCGTTCAGCGCGTACCTGTCGCTGATGTACGTGCCCGCACCGCGGACGATGTACCGGGAGATCCGCAAGCTCGAACCGGGCACGACGCTGGTCTGGCAGGACAACCGCTGCACGGTGCAGCGCTACTGGGCGCTCGCCGACGTGCCGCAGCGGCGCCACCTCACCGCCGCCCGCGCGAGTGCGATCCTGCGTGACCTCGCGGTCGAATGCGTCCGCCAGCAACTGACGGCCGACGTGCCGGTGGGCTTCTTCCTCAGCGGCGGCATGGACTCCGGCACGGTCGTCGCGGCCGCCCGGCGCGCATTGCCCGACGCCACGCTGAAGACCTTCTCGGTGGGCTTCGCCGACCGGTCGTACGACGAACGCACCGGGGCCGCCCTCGCCGCGGCCAGGTTCGGCACCGAGCACACCGAGCTCGTGGTCGAACCGGCGGCGGCGGACGTCGTGGACGACATCCTGCCGGCCTTCGACGAGCCGTTCGCCGACCCGTCGATGGTGCCCACCTACTACCTGTGCCGCCTCGCCCGCCGGGACGTGACGGTGGCGTTGAGCGGCGACGGCGGGGACGAGCTCTTCGCCGGTTACCTCACCTACCAGGCCGACAAGTACGCCCGCTACTACCGCCACCTGCCGCGCGCGGTGACGGCCGGGATCGTGCCGGGCCTGCTGCGCTTCCTTCCGCGCTCCAGCGCCAGGGCGAGCTTCGACTTCAAGGCCCGTCGCTTCGCCGACAACGCCCTCGAGGAGCCCGGCCGCAGTCACTACCTGTGGCGGGTCGTGTTCCGGGAGGCGCACAAGGCGCGGCTGCTGCAGCCGGACGTGCTCGCCGAGCTGTGCGACACGTACGACACGCACGAGGCGCACTACGAAGCCGGCGCCGGCTTCGACCGGCTGACCCGGTTCCAGTACACCGACGCCCACGTCTACCTGCCCGACGACGTGCTGACGAAGGTCGACCGGGTGAGCATGGCGCACTCCCTGGAGGTACGGGTTCCGCTGCTGGCCACGTCGATGCTCGAGTTCGCCTTCTCGTTGCCGGGTTCGATGAAGTTCCCGGGCCGGCAACCGAAACGGCTGCTGCGGCAGGCGATGGCCGGCCTGCTGCCGCCGCGGACGCTCGCCATGGGCAAGAAGGGCTTCAACGCCCCGCTGCCGCAGTGGCTGCGCGGCGAGTTCCGGCCGCTGGTGCGCGAGTACCTGTGCCGGGACGTCCTGCGGCGGCAGGGCTACCTGCGCTTCGACGCGGTGAACGAGATCGTCGAGCGCCACCTCAGCGGCGTGGCCGAACACGCCCGTGAGATCTGGATCCTGCTGCTGTTCACCATGTGGGCCGAGCGGGAGAAGGCATACCGATGACGACGGCGCCTGCCCGCCTGCCCTGGAGGTCCGAACTCCCGTGAGAATCTGGTGGCTGCTCTTCCCGCTGCTGCTGGCCTTGCTGCCCGCCGTCGTCCTCACCTCCTCCGTCCCCAAGCGGGTTCGGGCCTGGGCCTGCCGGGTCGCCTTCGTCGTCACCGCGGCGCTGATCGCCGCGCCGTGGATCTGGCTGCGCCTCGACCACGAGGTGCCGGCACGGGTCGCCATGATCCTGATCACCGGATCGCTCGCCGGCGGGATCGTGCTCAGCGGCGCCACCGCCGGGATCGTCGAGGACAACGCGCCGCCGTCGCCCGCCGTCCAGCGCGCGGTCCTGAGGTATCACAATGCCTGCACCATGCGTCCGGTACCGCGGGGCAAGCGGATCCTGGACGTGACCGGCGCTCTCGTCGGCCTGGCGTTCACGCTGCCGCTGTGGCCGATCATCGGCCTGCTCATCTGGTTCGAGGAGCCCGGGCCGATCTTCTTCACCAAGAACTCCGTGGGCCGCGGCGGCCGCACGTTCCGCCAGTTCAAGTTCCGCAGCATGCAGTACGGCGCCGAGCGGCTCACGGGACCGGTCGTGTCGCCGGCCGGTGACCCGCGCACGCTCAAGGTCGGTCGCCGGCTGCGTCGCTGGCACCTCGACGAGCTCCCCGAGCTGATCAACGTGCTCAGCGGCTCGATGAGCCTGGTCGGGCCGCGGCCGCTGCGCACCGTGCTCGTCCGCAAGCACCTCGAGTCGGTGCCCGGCTACACCGAACGGCACACGGTGCGGCCCGGCATCGCCTGCATCGCCCAGATCGAGAGGTTCTACATGCCGCCGCAGGAGCGGCTGGCGAAGGACCTCGCCTACATCGAGCACCAGGGCGTGCTGCTCGACCTGCAACTGCTCGTCCGCGCCGTGCTGACCACGGTCCGCGGCGAGCGTCACTACGACGAGCCGGTGCTCGCCGCGACCGCTCCCGCCGCGGTGCTGGCGAGCCGGACCGACGGACAGCCGCCGATGCTGCTCGACAATGCCAGCCAGACCCAGGACGTCTGAGCGGACGCGCATCCCGCGCATCCCGCGCGCCCGAGGCCGGCTCGCCGGTGCCGGGCTGCTCGACCAGATGGTCATCGCCGCCGCTAACTCGGCGAACACCCTCCTGGGTGGGATCCTGCTACCCAAAGGGCAGTTCGGCGCGCTCGCCCTGGCGTTGGCGGTGGGCTACTTCGCGACGTGCCTCAACCGGGCGGTCGTCGGTGACGTACTGCTCGCGCTGGCCTCCCGCCACGACGGCGAGCCCCGCGTGCGCCTGGCCCGCAACGGCCTGGCCACCGCGCTGTGCTCCGGCCTGATCACCACTGTCGTCTTCGTGGTCCTGTGGGCCCTCTACCCCGGCCGCGGCGAGATCGACCTGCGCCAGCTCATCTGGCTCGCGCCGTTCATGGTCCCGATCATGCTGCACGACACCGCCCGCTTCGACTGTCTGGCCGACCGCCGCCCGGACAAGGCCCTCGGCATCGACCTGGTCTGGGCCGGCACCCAGGCCGTCGTGGTCGTCATCATGATCCTCACCCACACCTCCAGCGCCGGCGGGCTGCTCACCGGCTGGGGTCTCGGTGCCACCGCCGGCGTCACCGTCTACCTCATCCGGGAACACCGGCTGCCCTGGCAGGGCAGCCCGCGTGCCTGGCTGGCCGACACCAGGCAGCTGTCCGGCTGGTTCACCATCACCGCCATCGTGGCCCAGGTCCAGGTCCTGGCGATCAGCTTCATCGTCGCCGGCCGCCTGTCCAAGATCGACCTGGCCAACCTGCGGTTCGTGCAGACCGTCCAGCTCCAACCCGTGCAGAACCTGATCACCGCCGTCCAGAACCTGCTGGTCCCCCACGTCTCCCGCAATGCCGCCAACGCCGCCGAACCCGGCCCCGAAGGCGCCCGTGCCGCCCTCGCCCTGCGCCGCCAGACCCGCCAACTGGCGATCGCCTTCGCCATCCTCGGCGCGCTCATGGTGCTCATCTTCTGGCCCGTCGTCTCCTACGTTCTGGTCCACACCCAGAAATTCGCCGAGGCCGCCCCGCTGGTCCTGCCCATCGCCCTGCAAGGCGCGCTCTACCTGTTCCAGGTCCCCTTCACCGCCGCGATGCGCGGCATGCACCGCGCCCGGATGCTCTTCGTGCACTACGTCTTCTTCGTCGTCGTCTCCCTCGGCGGCCTCACCTTCGGCGCCGGCCACGGCGGCCTGCACGGCGCCGCCTGGGGCCTGCTCACCGGCTCGGCCGCCAGCCTCATCTGCATGGTCACCCTCTACGCCTACGCCCTGAGACGGGTCCAGGAAGTGCCCGAGGGCCCGCACGGCCCGGCGGATGCGGGCGTCGACACGCTCGATCGGCCAGGACTTGCCGTCCGGCCAAGCGTTTGAGTTCGGCGCAGCCGAGAACGGGTCGGCGCCGCGTTAATGTCGGGGCTGTGAGCACGTCCGTACTCTGGCGGGCCATACGGGCAGGTGGCAGACCGGCGCTCGCTCTCCTGGCAGGTGCTGCCGCGTTTCCGCTCGTCGGCATCCTTGTCCAGCACGTCGGGCCGTACATCCCGATCGAGATCCTCATCGTCTTCGGCATCGCCGGCATCGTCGCGATCACCCACTACGCCGGCGTCGTGTTCGGCGTCCCGGTAGCGCTGGCGAGCTTCCTCGCCTTCGACTGGTACTACCTGCCACCCACGCATCCGATCGGGATCCCCGCAGGCGGCGACCTGACCGAGGCCGTGGTGTTCCTCCTGCTGGCGACTGCCGTCGGCGAGTTCGCCGCCATGGCCCAGCGCCGGAGCGTGGCGGCGGAGACCGCGCGCCGCCTGCTCACCAGCGAGCAGGCGGCGCTACGGCGGGTGGCGACGCTGGTTGCGCAGGACGCCCCGCCGGCCGAGGTGTTCGGCGCGGTGGCCGCCGAGGTCGGCAGGATCTTCGACACCGACCTCGCGACCGTGGTGCGCTTCGAGCCGGACTCCACCGCGACCGTGGTCGCCGTCTGGAGCAGACGACCAAGCGCGTTGCGGCCCGGCGTCAACTACAAGCTCGATGGTTCCGTCGTCGCGACGGCGGTGTTCCAGTCCCACTGCCCGGCGCGGGTCGACGACTACGCCCGGGTCCTCGGCCCTGCCGCGGACCTGGCGCGGCAACTGGGCATCTGCTCGACCGTCGCCGCGCCGATCGTCGTCGACCGGCGTCTCTGGGGAGCCGCGATCGCCGCCGTGACGCGGCCCGCCCCGCTTCCGGCCGAATCCGAGACCCGCATCTGTGACTTCACCGAGCTTCTGGCCGCCAGCATCGCCAACACCCAGAACAAGGCCGAGCTGACCACCTCCCGCGCCCGTATCGTTGCCGCGGCCGACGAGACACGGCGGCGGCTGGAGCGTGAGCTCCACGACAGGGTGCAGCAGCGGCTCATCTCGTTGGCCATCGAACTGACCATCGCCGAGTCATCCGCCCCGCCGGAACTGTCCGACCTGCACGTCCAGCTGTCGTCCGTCAAGGAGGGCTTGAAGGAGCTGGCCGAGAGTGTGCGTGAGCTCTCGCGGGGGATTCATCCGACGATCCTTTCCGAGGGGGGTCTCGAGCCCGCGCTGAAGGCGCTGATCCGCCGCTCCACGGTTCCCGCCGACTACGACATCCGCATCGACACCCGGTTTCCCGAGGGCATCGAGGTGGCCGCGTACCACGTCGTGTCCGAGGCGCTCAGCAACGTGGCGAAGCACGCCCGGGCTTCGGGCGTGACGGTGCGGGTCAGAAACTCGGATCGCGCGCTCAGCCTGTCCGTCCGCGACGACGGTTGCGGCTGCGCCGCCTCCGCCCGAGGTTCGGGTCTGACCGGTCTGGAGGATCGCGTCAAGGCGCTCGGTGGGACGATCGACGTCGTGACCCCGCCCGACGGCGGCACGGAACTGCGCGCGACGCTCCCCGTCGTTTCGCACGGAGGCTCCCCGCCGAGCGATCTTGGACCCGTGGTCAGCCCTTAGGGACGGAAGCGTCACGCACCACGAGGTGCGCCACAGGAGTCTCCTGCTGCCGTCGATCATGTGCGTGACCATGGCCGCGTTCGACTCGCTTCGACGCGCCCGACCCTATTACGACCCCTGGTTGCCACACTCAGTCTTCTCGCCACCACCGCACCGTGTTCTCATGCCGGGAGGCGACGATCCCGCCTGCTGACAGCGGTGTGGAAGGTGAACGATGCGCAGAAGATCAACGCTACGGCTGGCGGTCATGACCGCTGCCGTGGCGACTTTCGTGACGGCGGGTGGCGGTTCCAGCGTGGCCCGCACGGCCGATACCGTGCACGCCTCCGCGGGCGCCGCGGCGTGCGACCCGGGTGCCAGCGGGGCGCGGATGGGCGAGGGTGCCACCGCTCAGGAGCCGGAGCTGTACCCGAAGAACGAAGCGAATGCCTACGGTGTGATCAAGGATTCGCCGCGTCTGGCCAACGGCAGCGTCACCGTGCCCACGGTCTTTCACATGATCTCCGACCACCCGTTCGGCGCCGCCGAGAAGGATCGGTGGAACACGCTGATCGCGGCACAGATGGCGGTGCTCAACGACTCGTACTCGGGTCGCACGGCTGCGGACGCGTCCGACACACCGTTCCGGTTCTCGCTCACCAGCACGACCTGGACGGTGAACAGTGACTGGTACACCGTCGTGCCGGGCAAGAACGAGCGGGACATGAAGCGGGCGCTGTACACCGGCGACGCCCGCACCCTCAACGTGTACGCGGGCAACATCGGCGGCGGGCTGCTCGGCTGGGCCTACTTCCCGAAGGGGTACAACAACGGCCGCGACTACATCGACGGCGTGGTCATGCTCGACGAATCGATGCCCGGCGGGACGGCCGGCAAGTACGCCGAGGGCGACACCCTGACGCACGAGGTCGGGCACTGGCTGATGCTGGAGCACACCTTCGCGCACGGGTGCGCCGCGTCCGGCGACTACGTGGCCGACACCCCGCGCGAGGCCATCCCTCAGTTCGACTGCCCGGTCGGCGCGGACACGTGCAGCGCTCCCGGGCTGGACCCGATCCACAACTTCATGGACTACTCGCAGGACTCGTGCATGAACATGTTCACCGCCGGGCAGGCGGACCGGATGAGTGACGCCTGGGTGGCATTCCGCGCCGGTGGCGGGAAGTAACCAGGGATCGAGGCCGACGGCCCGCAGCGCACCACCCGGTGCGCTGCGGGCCGCTTCATGTCCGCAGGGCGGCGGATCGCCGCCGACGTCAGACGCTCCCGCCGGTCGCGGAAGCGTGGAGCGCTGACGACGGTGCGCCGCCGGGCAGGCGCCGTCGCCACGATCAGGCATGACCCGAGCGCCATTTGTAAAGCACCTTGCCTTTCACTCGGGCCCGTGCCATCCTGGCTGAACTGGGGATCGTCAAATGCAAATGCCTGATGGCGGGTGCGAGCCCGCCCGCAGGCCGGCGCGTTCTGCGAGAGGACCGTCATGGCCACCCCGTCCCTGCCACGACGACTCGGCGGGGCCCTCACCGGCCTCGGCGTTGTCGCCGCCCTCCTGTCCGCCACCACCGCTCCCGCCGCCGCCGCAACCGCCGTCGCGTTCAGCTCGGTCGTCCCGGCCCCGGTCACGGCCACCGCCACGCCCGGCGTCAGCCACGGCATCACCGCGTCCACCACCATCTACGCCGCGCCCGGTTCCGCACCGGCGGCGGCCATCGCCAACCAGCTCGCAGCCCGGCTGCGGGTCTCGACCGGGCTGCCACTGCCGGTCGTCACCACCGTCGCCGGCCCGGCCGACGGAATCGCCCTGCTGCTCACCGGCGCGCCGCCCGGCGTCGGCGCCGAGGGCTACCAGCTCGACGTCACCGCGAGCGCGATCACCATCCGGGCGAACCAGCCCGCCGGGCTGTTCCGCGGCGTGCAGACGCTGCGGCAGCTGCTGCCCGTGACCGCCGACGCGGCGACACTCCAGTCCGGACCGTGGCCGGTGCCGGGCGGGCAGATCGTCGACCACCCGCGGTTCGCGCACCGCGGTGCGATGCTCGACGTGGCGCGGCACTTCTTCACCGTGGCCCAGGTCCAGCGGTACCTCGACCAGCTCGCGCTGTACAAGATCAACGTGCTGCACCTGCACCTGTCCGACGACCAGGGCTGGCGCATCGCCGTCAACTCCTGGCCGAACCTGGCCACCTATGGCGGCGGCACGCAGGTCGGCGGCGGGCCGGGCGGCTACTACACCCAGGCGGACTACACGGCGATCGTGAACTACGCGGCCGACCGGTACATCACGATCATTCCCGAGATCGACATGCCCGGGCACACCAATGCCGCGCTCGCCTCGTACGCGCAGCTCAACTGCAACGGCGTGGCGCCGGCCCGGTACACCGGCACGCAGGTCGGGTTCAGCTCGCTGTGCGTGCCGCTGGAGCTGACGTACACATTCATCGACCAGGTGATCGGGGAGATCGCCGCGCTGACCCCGGGGCCGTACGTGCACATCGGCGGCGACGAGGCCAGCTCCACCACCGCGGCCGACTACTCGTACCTCATCAACCGGGTACAGCAGATCGTCGCCGCGCACGGCAAGACCGTCGTCGGATGGCACGACGTGGCCAACGCGACCCTGCTGCCCTCGACGGTGGCCCAGTTCTGGGGCACCACCACCAGCAACGCGCCGCTGGCCGCGGCGGTGGCGAACGGCACCAAGGTGGTCATGTCCCCGGCCAACAAGACCTACCTGGACATGAAGTACCGCAACAACACGAGGCTCGGTCAGAAGTGGGCCGGTCTCATCGACGTCAACACGGCGTACGAATGGAACCCGGGCGCCTACCTCACCGGTGCCGGCGAGACCGCCGTGCTCGGCGTCGAGGCACCGCTGTGGTCGGAAACGCTCGTGACCACGGCCGACATCGAGTACATGGCCTTCCCGCGGCTGCCCGCGATCGCCGAACTGGGCTGGTCGCCATGGAGCACGCACAACCTCACCGCGTTCAAGCAGCGCCTCGGTGCGCAGGGACCACGCTGGAACGTCATGGGCATCAACTACTACCACTCGACCCAGGTCACCTGGCCGAGCGGCTCGTAACCGCCGGCGGAGCCGCAACGCCACCGGGCTTGCGGCTCCGCATACCGTCGGAGGTGCAAATTGTCACGAAATCGGATGATGTATCGGCGGGCGCTGGCCACGCTCCTGCTCACCGTGACCTCGGTCCTGACCATCGGTGCGCTCGGCCCCGGCGGCGCCTCGGCCGCCACCGTGGGCTCCACCGAGCTGACCTCGGGCTGGGCCCTG
The DNA here is from genome assembly GCF_040674675.1 of Dactylosporangium sp. NPDC049742. NCBI lineage: Bacteria > Bacillati > Actinomycetota > Actinomycetes > Micromonosporales > Micromonosporaceae > Dactylosporangium > Dactylosporangium sp. NPDC049742. The sequence goes on from NZ_JBFANF010000015.1 coordinate 151,233, forward strand.
CGCTCCGCCACCGGCCTGGCCGACACCGGCGCCACGATCTCCCAGGTCGGCTACCCGACCGCCGGCTGGAGCCCGGTCGCCCTGCCCTCGACCGTGCTGGCCGGGCTGGTGGCGAACAACGTCTACACCAACATCTACGCCGGCACGAACCTGCAGTCCGTGCCGGACCTGACCGGCCAGGACTGGTGGTACCGCGGCCAGTTCACCGCCGCGGCCACGAGCCCCGGGCAGGTCTACTGGCTGCGGCTGCAGGGCCTGAGCTACCGCGCCCAGGTCTGGCTCAACGGCACGCAGCTCGACGCGAACGCCGTCGGCACGTTCGTCTCGCACGAGTACAACGTCACCGGCGCGATCGTGCCCGGCGCGTTGAACGCCGTCGCGATCCGGGTGACCCCGCCGCGGCACGCCTGCGCCGACCTGTCGGTGTGCACCGTCGACTGGAACCCCGAGGCGCCCGACATGAACGCCGGGATCTGGGGCCGCACGTCCGTCGACACGACGGGTCCGGTCGCCGTCCGTGACCCGTACGTCAAGACCGTCCTGCCACTGCCGGCCACCAATGCGGCCGACCTCACCGTCTACGCCGACGCGATCAACGCGACGGCGGCGCCGGTCACCACGACCGTCACCGCCACCATCAGCAAGCCGGGCCAGCCGACGATCACGGCCGGCCAGACCGTGACACTGGCGGCGGGAGAGCGCCGCGAGCTCGTCTTCGATCCCGCCGGCTACCCGCAGCTGCACGTCGTCAACCCCGTGCTGTGGTGGCCGTACCAGTTCGGCAGCCCCGAGCTGTACCAGGTCACGACGGCGGCAAGCGTCTCCGGGGCGGCGTCCGACAGCAAGACGGTCAACTTCGGCGTCCGGCAGTTCACCGACTACCGCACGACGGTGCAGGGCACCTCCTTCGCCGGGTACAAGGTCAACGGCCAGCCGATCCTGTTCCGCGGCGGCGGGTACGTCTGGGACCTGCTGCAACGGTGGGACACCAGGACGAACAAGGCACACGTCGACTACGTGAAGGGCATGGGCCTCAACACGATCCGCCTCGAAGGGACGCTCGGCAACCAGGAGCTCTACGACCTCGCCGACGCGGCCGGCATCATGATCATGCCGGGATTCGTCTGCTGCAGCGCCTGGGAGAACGACAGCGGCTGGACCGCGGAGCAGACCACCGTCGCCCAGGCGTCGCTCAACACCCAGATGCGGGCCCTGCGCGCGCACGCCAGCACGTTCATGTGGAACTACGGCAGCGACCAGCCGCCGACGGCGGCGCACCTGACCGCGTACAAGAACATCGCCGCCGGCCTGCACTGGCAGAACCCGACCGTGGACAACGTCGCGACCTGGTCCAACGCGAACGCGGGCATGAAGATGGACGGTCCCTACAAGTGGGAGCCGCCGGTGCTGTGGTGGGACCTCACCCGCCAGGGCTCGGCGTTCGGGACCACCGGTGAGGAGGGCACCGAGGCGCCGCCGCCGCTGGAGAGCCTCTCGCGGTTCCTCACCCCGGCACAGACCTGGCCGGTCGGCAACGCGGCCTGGAACTACCACGCGGGCCGGGGCGGCAGCGTCTTCGACAACACCGACGTCTACACCACCGCCCTCAACCGGCGGTACGGCACCACTACCAGCGCCGCGGACTACTCGAAGAAGTCCGAGGTGATGAACTACGAGAACACCCGCTCGTTCTTCGAGGCGTGGAGCGCCCGGCAGCACACCCAGTCGTTCGGCAGCATCTGGTGGATGCAGAACAACGCCTGGCCGGCGCTGCACTGGAACCTCTACGACTACTACTTCAAGCCGGGCGGATCGTTCTACGGCACCAGGAAGGCCACCGAGCCGGTCCACGTCGCCTACGACTACTTCAGCCGCAACGCATACGTCGTGAACTCCACCCTCACCGGCCGGACCGGGCTGACCGCCACCGCCACGGTGTACAACGTCCCGGACCTGACCCAGAAGTACACCACCAGCGTCGCGGTCAGCGCGCCCGCGAACGCCTCCGCGCCGATCCTGACGCTGCCGGCGATCACCGGACTGACGTCGACCTACTTCGTCCGCCTCCAGCTGAAGGACTCCAGCGGCACGACCGTCAGCAACAACCTCTACTGGTACTCCACCACGGCCGACGCGCTGGGCAACAAGAAGAACTGGTACTCCACCAGCGTCAAGACCTACGCCAACCTCACCGGGCTGAACAGCCTCGCCGCCAACGCCGGCGTCACCACGGGCGTGTCCCGGTCGGTCGCCGGCGGGCAGGAGACGGTCACGATCACGTTGACCAACACGAGTCCGGCCAACATCGCGTTCTTCGTCCGCCCGGAGGTGACCGCCGGCAACGGCGGCAACGAGGTCGTGCCGGTCACCTACACCGACAACTACGTCTCGCTCTTCCCCGGCGAGTCGACCCAGGTCACGGCGGTCTACGCCACCGCTGACCTGGGCGGGCTGCCCGCCCATCTGCGGGTGCGCGGCTACAACGTCCCGACCGTCTCGGTGCCGGTGCCTTGATCCGGAGCGCGGGGGCGGTGGGTCAGCGGCCCGCCGCCCCGGCGTCGCCGGTGTCAGCGGGCGGGCGCCGGCCGGTCGAGGACCAGGTCGCGCGCCTCGGTCAGGCCGACGGCGAGCGCGCCGAGCAGGACGGCGTCCGTGCCGAGCGTGGAGACCTCGATGCGGGGCGGATGCAGCGCGACGAGGTTGCGGAGCCGCTCGGCAACCGGGCCGGTGAGCAGGTCGCCGGGCTGGCTGCCGACGCCGCCGCCGAGGACGACGAGCTCCGGATCGAGCACCGCCGTGATCCCGGCGAGCGCGTGGCTGACATGGTCCACCACTCTGGACACGACCAGCCGCGCGGTCTCGTCGCCGGCACGGGCGGCGTCGAAGACGTCCTTCGCGTTCGCCGCGTCGTGCAGGCCCAGCCGCTGCGCCAGCGCGACCACACCGTCGGCCGAGGCCACCGACTCGAACATGCCGCGGCGTCGCGCGGCGGGCGCGTCCAGCAGGGGGTCGCCCTCACCGACCGGCAGGTAGCCGATCTCGCCGGCCGCGCCGCGGAACCCGCGGTACAGCTTGCCGTCGATCATGATGCCCATGCCGGTGCCGGTGCCGATGGAGACGTAGACGAAATGCTGGACACCGCGGCCGAGCCCGTAGCTCGCCTCACCGACGGCGGCCAGGTCGACGTCGTTCTCCACCACGTACGTCGAGCCGGCGATGCCCGCCAGCCGCTCGACGCTCCCGCGCCGGTCCCAGCCGGGCAGGTTCGGTGCCAGGTGCAGGGCGCCGGTCGCCTTGTCGTGGATGCCGGGGGTACCGAAGACGGCGAGCGTGATGTCGTCGCGCGTGATGCCGGCCGTGGCGACCATCTCCTCGGCGAGCCGGGTGAGCTGCGCGACGAGGTCGCGGGCGCGGGTGCCCCGCGACGACTCGTCCTTGCGCGCGACGACCGTGCCGACCAGGTTGGCCAGGCCGACGCGGACGTACGAACGACCGACGTCGACCGCGAACACCCAGCCCGCTTCGGGGCGCACCTCGTACAGCACCGCGGAGCGTCCGGCCGCGCCCGCGCGCATCCCGACCTGGCGCAGCAGCCCGGCGCGTTCGAGGTTGGTGAGCGCCACGGCCACGGTGGGTTTGGACAGCCCGGTGTGCTGGGCCAGCTCGGGGCGCGACACCCGGCCCAGCCGGAAGATCTCAGCGAAGACGGCGCGCTCGTTCATCACCCGCAGCACGCTGGTCGTGCTCGCGGTGCCGGTGGTCTGCACCTGACCAGCGTGCCACACCAATTAAGAAAGGTCATTTATCAAATTCGTAAAGGACCTTGCCAAGGTCCGCCGGGTGGCTCAGCATGCTTGCAGAACCCTTCTCAGGAAAGGTGCCCCTCCGTGAGAGCCAGATGGTTCGTCGCAGTCGTCGTCGCGGCCGCCGTTGTCAGCGGGTGTGGCGGCAACGCCAAAGACAAGCCGACCGGCGGCGACGCGCCGACGATCGCGTTGTTCCTGCCGGAGTCCAAGACGACCCGGTACGAGGCGTTCGACCGGCCACTGTTCGAGGCCAAGGTGAAGGCGCTGTGCGCCGACTGCAAGCTGCTCTACGCCAACGCCGACCAGGACGCCGCCAAGCAACAGCAGCAGGTGGAGGCCGCCCTGGCCCAGGGCGCCGACGTGCTGGTGCTCGACGCCGTCGACGCCAGCGCGGTCGCGTCGCTGGTGAACCAGGCCAAGCAGAAGAAGGTGCCGGTCATCGCGTACGACCGGTTGATCTCCGAGATCAGCTACGAGTACTACGTCTCCTTCAACAACGTCCGGGTCGGCGAGATGCAGGGCCAGGCCCTGCTCGACGCGCTGACCAAGGCCGGGAGGGCCGACAAGGGCAAGATCGTCATGCTCAACGGCGCCCCGACCGACCCCAGCTCGGCCGACTACAAGACCGGTGCGCACAAGGTCCTCGACGGCAAGGTCCAGATCGGCCGCGAGTTCGACACGCCCGACTGGAGCCCGGACAAGGCCCAGCAGGAGATGGAGCAGGCCATCACCGCGCTCGGCCGGGACACCATCGTCGGGGTCCTGTCCGCCAACGACGGCATGGCCGGCGGTGCGATCGCGGCGATGAAGCGCGCCGGCTACCCGACCCTGCCGCCGATCACCGGCCAGGACGCGGAACTCGCGGCGGTGCAACGGATCCTGACCGGAGAGCAGTACATGACCATCTACCTCGACATCCGTCAGGAGGCGGAGAAGTCCGCGGAGCTGGCCGTCGCGCTCGCCAAGGGCGAGAAGCCGGCCGCGCCGACGAAGGTCGCCAACGGCACCGCGGACATCCCCGCGTTCCTGCTCGACCCGATCGCGGTCACCGCGGACCGGATCAAGGACACCATCGTCAAGGACGGCTTCTACAAGGCGTCCGACATCTGCACCGGACCGGTCGTCCCGGCGTGCACCAAGGCGGGAATCCAGTAGTGCTCGCCGCGTCGAACATCAGCAAACGCTACGGTGCGGTCCAGGCTCTCGACGGGGTGAGCCTGGACCTGCCGGACGGCGAGGTGGTCGCCCTGGTGGGCGACAACGGCGCCGGCAAGTCGACCCTCGTCAAGGTCCTCTCCGGCGTCGTCACCGCGGACGACGGGGCGATCGAGCAGGACGGCCGCCCGGTCCGGATCGCGAGCCCGCACGAGGCGCAGCAGCTCGGCGTGTCGACCGTCCACCAGGACCTCGCGCTCTGCGAGAACCTCGACGTCGTCGGCAACCTGTTCCTCGGCGCCGAACGCCGTCGCTGGACGGTGCTCGACCACATCCGGATGGAACGCTCGGCACGGGACCTGCTGTCGTCGCTGGACGTCCGGATCCGTGACATCCGGGTGCCCGTCGCGATGCTCTCCGGCGGCCAGCGGCAGTCCGTCGCCATCGCCCGGGCGCTCATCGGCGAGCCGCGGGTCGTGATCCTCGACGAGCCGACCGCCGCGCTCGGCGTCGAACAGACCGCGCAGGTGCTCGACCTGATCCGCCGCCTGCGCGACCGGGGGCTGGCGGTGCTCGTCATCTCCCACAACCTGGCCGACGTCCGAGCGGTGAGCGACCGGATCGTGGTGCTCCGGCTGGGCCGCAACGCCGGCGAGTTCGGCACCGCGGAGTCCACCCCGGAGGCCGTCGTCGCCGCCATCACCGGAGGCGCCGCATGACCACGACACTAGTCAAGCCGCTGCAACCGTTGCGCGCGGCGACGCGTACCGACCTCGGCGCATGGCCGGTCGTCGGCGGCCTGATCCTGATCGCGGTCGTGTTCGGGTCCCTCAACGAGCACTTCCTGTCGGCGGAGAACCTCACCAACCTGGCCCTGCAGATGGCGGCCACCGGCACCATCTCACTCGGCATCATCATGGTGATCCTGCTCGGCGAGATCGACCTGTCGGCCGGCTCGGTCAGCGGCCTGTGCGCGGTCGTCATGACGATCCTGTCCGTGCGCCACGGCTGGAACCCGCTGGTCGCGGTCGCCGCGGCGCTCGGCTGCGCCGTGCTGGTCGGCCTGCTGCACGGCTGGATGTTCACCAAGCTGCGGATGCCCTCGTTCGTCGTCACGCTCGCCGGGCTGATCGGCTGGCAGGGCCTGATGCTGTACCTGCTGGGCCGCGGCGGGACGATCAACCTGCCGTTCGACGGGCTTCTCGCGCGGTTGAGCGACACCTGGCTGCCTCCGTGGGCCGGCTGGCTGGTGGCCGCGCTCATCGTCGCCGGCTGGAGCGCCGGCGCACTGGTCAACCGGCGGCTGCGCCGCGCGGCCGACCTGCCGGTCACCTCCGGCCTGTGGCTGACCCTGCGGCTGGCCGGCCTGGCCGCCGTCCTCGCGGTGGTGGTGCTGGTGCTGACGGCCGACCGCGGGGTGCCGCTGCTGCTCGTCATCTTCGGCACCCTGGTCGTGTGCCTCGACCTGATGCTGCGGCACACCGTCTTCGGCCGTCACATGTACGCGGTCGGCGGCAACGCCGAGGCGGCGCGCCGGGCCGGTATCGACATCACCCGGATCCGTGTCCTCGCGTTCGTCGCCGGGTCCGCCCTGGCCGCGTTCGGCGGGATCCTCGCGGCCAGCCGGCTCGCCGCGGTCAACCAGAGCTCCGGCGGCAGCGACACCCTGCTCATGGCGATCGCCGCGGCGGTCATCGGCGGCACGTCGCTGTTCGGCGGCCGGGGCCGGGCCTACGCCGCGCTGCTGGGGATCCTGGTGATCCAGTCGATCACCAACGGCATGCTGCTGCTCAGCGTCGACTCCTCGGTGCGGTACATGGTCACCGCCGCGGTGCTCGCCGTAGCCGTGGCGATCGACTCGCTCGCCCGGCGGGGGCAGCCCAGGTGACGCGGCACGTGTTGGCAATCGACTTCGGTGGCACCAAGGTCGCGCTGGGAACGGCGGCCGTCGACGCGCCCGACGGCCGCCCGCACACCATGATGCGCCTGCCCACCCAGGGCGCCCGGGGGGCGCTGCAGGTCGTCGAGCGCACCCTGACGGCCGCGCGGGAACTGCTCAGCACCCCGGCGGCGGTGGGGGTCTCGACCTTCGGCGTGGTCCGCGACGACGTGATCCGCCTGGCCCCGAACGTGCCCGGATGGGACGGCATGGCCCTGCCCCGGCTCCTGCGTACCGAGTTCGGTGACACCCCCGTCGCGATCGACAACGACGTCAACGCCGGCGCCGCCGCCGAGCTGCGCTGGGGAGCCCTCCGCGGCGTCGACGTCGGCCTCTACGTCAACCTGGGCACCGGTCTGGCCGCCGCGCTGGTGGCCGGCGGCCGGGTCCTGACCGGCGCCCACGGCGCCGCGGGCGAGATCGGCTACCTGCGCGACTCCGCCTCCGCCCCGGCCTTCGCCGACGGCCACGCCCCGCTGGAGGAGGCGGTCTCCGGCAGCGCCCTGGCCCGCCGTGGCTCGGCCCTGCTCGGCCGGGAGGTGACCGCCGCCGAACTGTTCGACCTGCACGCCGAACCCGGCGTCGGCGAACTGCTGGACGAGGCGCTGGACACCCTGTCCCGGACGATCGCCAACCTCTGCATCACCCTCGACCCGCAACGCGTCGTCATCGGCGGCGGCCTGATGGGCGCCGCCCAGCACATCCTCCCGCGGGTGGCGACAGCCCTCACCCGCTCGGTGCCCTTCCCGCCACAACTGACGACCGCCACCTTCGTCGACGACGCCCCGCTCGTCGGCGCCCTGGCCCTGGCCCTGGCGCTGGCGTGAGGTGGCGGAACAACCCGAGGGCCCCCAGCTCTCAGAGCAGGGCGTCGCGGACAAGGCCGCCGCGGACGAAGAAGCGCTGCATGGACAGGAAGACCGCCAGCGGCACCACCATCGACACGAACGCGGCGGCGGAGCGCAGATACGGAGAGCAGATACCAGGCGCTGCCCCGGCTGCCGTCGACGCGTGCCGCCTCGACGAGCTCCTTGGGCAGCCCGCGCATGAAGGTCCAGGAAGTGCCCGAGAGGCCGCCCGCCCCGGCGGATGCGGGCGTTGCCACGTTCGATCGGTCAGGACTTGCCGTTGCTGGTCATGAACCACGGCCTTGACCAACGACCGACGTCAGCTCCCGCCGGCCTCAACTCCTTGACCCGTTCCGCCGGCGGCCGGGAGGGTGAACAACCAGTACACGCCGCCGATCGGGCCGATGCGATCGGTTGCCTGAGCCAGCCAAGCGGAGTCCGGCCGGACCCAGTCAAGCTGGCGGGGCGCGGGCAGCCCACACAGGGCGGCGAGCGGTCCAAGTATCAGGTGCCAGGCAACGAACCGGGCCGCCCGCCAGCGATTAACCCCGGCCCGGCGCTGGGCCGCGGCCACCGCGAGCAGGCCGTTGTCCGGGTCGGGCGTCACCAGGACCACGACGCCGCCCGGACGGCAGACCCGACGCAGCTGGGCCACGCCGGACACCGGATCCTCCAGCATGTGCACCAGGTTGACCGCGACCACGTTGTCGGCGACGCCCGCCGCCAGGTCCTCACATCTGGTCGGGGCAACCGCCAAGCCGGGGAGTTTCCGGGCGCAGCGCGCGGCCATGGCCTGCGTCGGTTCGCAGGCCGTGACCGTGTGTCCGTGGGCTTGAAGCTGGGCGGCGACGATCCCTGTGCCGGCGCCCACGTCCAGCACCGCGCTGCCCGCCGGGAGATTCCGGGCGACGCACGTGCCCACGGCTGCCATCAGCTCGTTGTCCCACAGCTGATCGTAGACGCGGGCGTACGCCGCCCAGAACACCATTCGACGAATGTCCACGTCAGTAGATCAGCCAGCGACCGCCGAAGACCCACAGATACGTCAGGTACGCAATTGCCACCACGCCAACAATCGGCTCCCCCGCCGCGAATCCGCCGACGCACGCCGCCCCCCAGAGCAGCGATGTGATCACCTTGAGTGTCATGTTCACGCCATTGGCAACGGCGTCCGTCTTTCTCCCCATTGTGTATCCTCCAGATTATCGGGCGTCGAACATCCACGCGTCGGTGCGAGCCTCGGTCAGCACTGGAACCTGATTGCGTCCGGCAGGTTCTTCGTCGCCTTGGCCCAGTCCGCTGCCGCCCTCTCGCAGTCCTCGAGGGTGACCCAGCATTTCTTGAACGGTCCCGAACCTTCTTCGGTTCCGTTGTACTTCTGACATTTGTCGGCGGTCAGGGGGAAGAGCGGACCGATGTCGTACGTCTTGGCGCTGTCTCCGCACCCGGACACGAACAGCACCAGAAAGGCGCTCGCAACAATGGCGGCGGCACTCCATCGACCGTCAGGCTTCAGCATTGATTCCCAATCCGAACGCAGATGTGTATCTGGTGCAGTCCTCGTTCGTTCCATTCACGGTTGGCCTGACCTCTCCGGCACGACAGCGACGCCGTCCACGACCTCATGACCCGCGCCCCCGCGGAGCCGCCCAGCGCTTCGTCCACTCCGTCGAGATGCAGATCAGGCCGGCCCAGTGGTTGATGAACGCGGCGGCGCCCCACTCCCGCAGGAACGCGCGCTGAGCGTCGCGCAGCGCCGCCGCCGGGTCCGTCGCCTTCGACATGGCGATGGCGACGTCTGCGCCGATCTCGCCGGCGGCGACGCCTTCGACGGCGATCACCCCGCCGACGATGCTTCGGCAACCGCCGAGCATGCAGGCGACGACGAGACCGAGCGGCTCCCGACCCGCCCGCTGCTCGACCTTGGCGACGAAACACGATGCGAACACCATCCAGCGCGGCCACGGCAGGCGAAACGCCGTCGCCGCGGACAGCATCCCGCCGTCGCTGAAGTGGATGCCTTGGGACAGGCCGGTCCCGGTGCCGTGGGCCGTCAGGAAGACACCTGCGGGGCGCCGCCGCACCAGTCCCTGCTCGAACTCGTGCCGCGACGACACCGGCACCATCGGCAGCGTCGTGGTGAGCCGCTGCCAGAACGTCGCTCCGGCCGCGGGGTCTTGCGTGACGAGCTTCGCGTCCTCGTCGAGGTAGGCCAGGACCTCGCTGCCGGCGGCCGGAATCTCCTCTGAGCGCAGCAGGTTCAGCGACGGCACGAGCTGCGTGATCGCCTTGTGCACCAGCACCGACTCCGCGTCGTCCTGGTCGAGCAGCAGCGCTCCCCAGGGCAGGTAGGCGAGGTGCTCGCCGGGCACGACGAGCAGCCGCGCCGGATCGCCGGGATCCCGGGCGCACAGTTCGGCGATCAGTCCCGCTGGCAGCAGCGCCGCGGCCAGCGCCGTCCAGGCGTCGCTGACCTGGAGCAGCGTCACCGAGAACACGGCGTCGCCGGCGCCGTCGCGGTCGTGGATCGCCCGGAGGATCTCCAGCGCGCCGGCGTCGGTGACGGTGATCGCATCGACCCACGGCGTGCCGTTCGGCGGGCTCCACGCGCGGTGGCCGTCCCAGCGGCCCGGCTCGGTCCGCGTGAATTCGAACTGCAGCACGTGCGCCGGGCCGACGGCCCCGAGCAGGCTGCCGTAGTCGACGTTCACCGGCAGGTACGCGGCGGCGAAACCGCCCGACACCGCCGCCGCCAACTGCTTGCGCAGGTGCTGCAGCTGCTCCGCGGCCCGCGGATCCGCGGGCTGGTCGGTGGCGGCGTGGATCGCGGTGGTGACGCCCAGCTCGAGCCGGTCGATCTGCGCGATGACCGCCCGTGCCTCGGCGGGGAGCCGGTCCACGAACGACGCGCGTTCGTCGCGCAGTGTCGTGGCGAGCGCGTTGCGCCGCAACGATTCCATCAGTCCCGCGGCGAGCAGGCCGGCCTCCGGATCGCCGTGGTGCTGGGCGTCGGCGAGGATGGCGAGCGCCGCGTCGTAGTGCGCCATCCCGGAGTTGACCGCGTCGGCCCGGCTGTCGCCGGAACGAAGCTGGCCGCGCCGCTGCTCCAGCAGGCCGATGCCGTCACCGACCGCCGTACGGGCCGCCGCCCACGCGCCTTGCATCCGGTGGCACTGCCCCTGGTAGATCCTCGCCATGCCCAGCAGGTCCGGCGCGACCGTGCGGCGCAGCTGCTGCACCGCGTCCTCGAGTGCCCTCATCGCACCGGCCGCGTCGCCCTCCCGCAACCGGATCCGTCCCAGCAGCAGCTGCCCGAGACCCAGCTGCCGGAACCACACGTGCCGAGTCCGATCGTCGACGCGAATGCCGGCCTCGAACGGTTCGGCGAAGCCGCTCAGGATCTCCTCGACGATGGCCTTCGACTCGGCGGTGCCGTCGGCGCGGGCGGCGGAGTCGAACAGCGCCCAGCCCGCCGCGAGCTGCGACTCGACGAGGGCCAGCAGCTGACCTGGTGACGCCAGTGGCATCGCGGCACGGGCGGCGGTCTCCATCGCCTCGTCGACGGCGCCGATGGCGGCCTCCGCGCGGGCGAGGACCGACAGGCAGGTGCCGCCTTCGCCGGTACGGCGCAGCCTCCGCTCGGCCGACCGCAGCGACGTCACCGCTTCCGCGTACGCGCCGACGCTGAACTGCACGACGCCGTGGCTGTAGGACGACACGGCCTTCGCGGTCCGGGAGATGCTGCGCTCGCTGTGCCGGCGGGCCGATTCGCTGTGCTCGACCGCCAGTTGCAGGTTGCCCCGGTCGAGCTCGATCAGCGACCGCTGTGCCAGCGCCACGGTCAGCAGCGCCGGCCGCCACTTCGGACAGTCCGTGACGATCTCGTCGAGCAGGTCGACAGCGACGCCGGGCCGGCCACGGGACGCGAGGGTCGACGCAGCCAGGTACTGGTTGCGGAACCGCAGCCCGGTCACCCACCGGCCGACCCACGACAGGTGCGCCGCCGCTGTCACGGTCCGCCGGGTCACGAACTGCCGCAGCGCCCACGCACCGACCGCACCGGTGATGACGACGGCCAGGGTGGGCAGGAACCGCAGCCCCTGCGCCAGCAGCACCGCGATGACCACCACACTCGCGGGCACGTAGCGCGGCTTGGGACGGGTGGTCAGCAGCACGACGGCCGCGGCCCCGGCGGCACACAGCCACGCCACCGGCAGCCGGACCGGGCCAGGCGTCAGATCGCCGCCGGGCAGCGTGATGACCGCGGACACTGCCGCGAGGGCCGCCAGGGTGTACTGGGGCACCCGGCTGACCACCGACTCCACGACCACCAACCGCCGCATACGCCGCATCAGCAGCGGCCGGGGCAGGGCCTGCGGCATCCAGCCGAACAGCTCGCACCGCACCGCCTCGACGAGCGCCAAGGCGAGCACGGGCCCGTCTGCGGCGGCCCACGCCGAGGCGACATATTCGAGGCTGTCGCCGGCGAAGCTGTCATCGTCGGCGAGGATCGCCAGGTAGCGAGCCCGCGTCTCCTTCGGTGTCGTCAGGCGCGCGTCGTCTTCGCCGGTCAACGCCTCCGGCAGCAGGCGGCGGGGGCCGACGACCGCGCGGTCCAGGTCGGTGCCGATGAGCGCCAAGCGGGTCACCAGGAGCCTGGCGAGCACGATCGCCGCCGCGGACAGCAGCAGCGGGCCACCACTGAGGCTTGCGGCCGCGAGACCGGCGGCGAGCAGGAGCTCCAGCCACCACCGCCGCAGTGGCTTGACGATGAGAACGGTCACCGCTATGGGCACACCGGCCCACCAGGGCAGCGCGGAGAGCACGGCAAGGACCGCGACAGCGACGGCGCATGCGGGACGGACGAGCCGCAGCGCCATCGTGCTCGGCCACGACGTCCGCGCGGCGGTCATCTGCCACCACGCGCCCATTCGGGCGAACAAGCCACCCGGCGGCGGCCCGGACGCTCGAGGCGGCCGCACCACGCGGGGCTGACGCTGCCCCGGCACACCCGGCCTCGACGCCGCCGGCGGCACCGTCGGACCCGCCACCGGCGCCGCTGACGCCACGGACGGGCCGGCAGTGCTCCGCACCGGCGCGGACGAGTGCGGGCGGCCCGGGCCCTGCGACCGGGACGGACCGGTCCAGCCCTGGTTCGGCGGGCGTTGCGGGCCTGTCCAACCCTGTGGCGAGGAGGCCGTCCAGTCCGGGTACACCGTCTGCACTCCCACCTCGGGGCGCGTCGTCGTCGCAGGTCGCGGTCGACGGTCCGGCCGGCGCCCCGTCAGCAGGCGCCACAACCACCGCAGCCCTTGGAAGGGCAGCGTCGCAACGAACGCGACCACCGCCACCGGCCCGGCCATCCCGCCGCCGAGCGTGGCCAGCAGCAGCCGGCGGTCGGAGGTGGCGAACAGCACCTCGTTCGGCACCGTGCGGTCGGGGTCCAGCTGCATCCTGAGCGCGGCCCGGCGGACCGCGTCGCCGCCGGCGGGACCTGTGCCGAACTCCGCGGCCAGTTCGCCGAGGTGTTGCAGCGCCAGGCCGGTGGCCCGCACCGCCAGCGGCGGTTTCAGCCGCGGTAGCAGTGCCGACGCCGCGGACTCTGCCACGAGGGTGGCGGCCGCGGCCAGCAGCTGCAGCTGGCGGGTCTCCTTGCTCTCCCTGGCGAGCAGCCCGGCCAGTACGACCGCTTCCGCGGCGACCGAGGTCCAGGTGTGCCCGTGGCCGGGCCGCAGCAGGTACCCGTCCCAGCGGGCGCCCGTGAGTTCGGCGAGGTGGTCGCGCCAGAGCGCCGGGTGTTGTGCCGCGGCCGCGTGCACGAGGGTGACGGTGGAGATCGGCTGCGCCGGCGCGTGGGACGTCAGCGCCGCGAGCGTTGCGGGTTCGACCGCCTCGAGGGCGGCGAGCAGCACCTCCGGCGGGGTCCGCCGGCGGACGATCCAAATCGGCATCACCTGCGGGTACAGGTGGATCAGAAACATGATCGTGAACGCCGCGATCAGCCACGGCTCGACCAGGTAGATCGCGAACGCGAGTCCGGGCAGCGACGCGACCGTCGGGCCCGACAGGGCGATCAGCGCGAGGACGGTGCCTGTGCCGAGGACCACCCACCGGTCGTCGAGGATGACCAGCACCGACCAGACAAGATATGCGCAGATCGCGACCAGGGTGCCGTTGCTGACGAGCCGCCCGCCTCTCATGCCGCTCCTCCGGCGGCGCACCGGCGGGCACGCCGCAGCTGGACGAGCGCCGTGACGATCCGGGCCTGGCTCCGACGGCCCAGCCGCACGTGTGTGCGCCACTGGCCGATCGTCATCCGCATCCCGGTGCGGATCAGGGCGTTGCGCTGCTCTGTGCGCACCATCGCAAGATCGAGGACCGCGAGTGCCAGCGCGGACAGGGTAGTGATCGCGTCGGTCGCCGGCCACAGGACCGCGGCGATCAGCAGGGTCACGATCGGGTGGCCGAGCCACACCGGCCAGATCAGCGCGACCGGCCACCAGTCGTGATGCTGGATCGCGTACCGGACGATGAACGCCGACGTGGCGACGGACACCAGGGCGTTGAGCACGGTGAACGTGCTGGTGCTGGTGCTGATCGGGTTGTCGCCCTCGCGGGCCAGCGCGTCGGCGTCGGCGGCCTCGAACGCGACGGTCCGCGGCGGGACCGCGAGCAGCCACAGAGCCCGGCGGACACGTTCGGCGGGCCGGTGGGTGACGGCGGCGATGAGCTGCCGCGCGTCGGGGTGGTTCGTGTCGAAACGGTCGCGGGCGGCGTCCACGATCTGCTGTGCGCTGGGGCAGGCGAGGCCTGCGACCATCGGGCGGACCGTGTCGACGGCGGCGCGGTCCAGCAGCAGCCGCTCGTAGCGCGCGAGCAGCTTCGGGTCGCCGGCGTGCTGGAGCGCGGCGGCGAGCAGTTGCAGCGCGTCGCGCTCCGCGAGGCGCGGCGCACCGCCGAGCTCGGCGACGACGTCGTCGAACGTCTCCCCGTCCTGCTGCGGCGAAGCACCGGACCGGCCTTCCCGTGGAGCGCCCGGCCGCCCTTCCCGGCGGCTCATGACGGGTCGTCCGGCAGGTGGAAGACAAGGCGGGCCGGCAGCTCCGGGCGGTCCCACGGCAGGATCGCCATGAGCGCCGCACCGCGGCGGGTGAACGGCACGACCGGGGCGCCGGGCTCGCCGGTGCTGACCGTCATCGCCGGTGCGGCCGGGTCCAGCCGGGCGAGGGTGACGACCAGCCCGCCGGCAGCACGGGACACGGTGCCCCGCACGCCCGGTCCGAGCCGCGCCGCCGCGGACGCGGTGAGCGCAAGGGTGGCGACGCCGGGCGTCGCCGGTGCGGGGGTTCCCTTGTAGCCGACGCTGACCAGTTCGGCCCCGAACCATGCGGCCGGCGGCTCGGCTGGCCCGCCGGCAGCGGGGCCGGCGAGGACCGCGTCGGCCTCATCGGCCAGGTGCGTGAGCCGGACGTCGACGCGGCCGAGCATGACCACCAGGCCGCGCAGCCGCTCCCGCGACGACCACGGGATCCGTGTCACCGGAACGGCGGTCAGGTTTCGCAGTAGCGCCGACGCGGCGACGATGAACAGGTCGGGGCGGGTTCGCAGCGCCTCGTCGAGCTGCTCCAGCGGACCGGACACCCCACGCACGGCAGGGGTCAGCCAGTGCCGAATCTCGACGAGGTCGCCGACGCCGCCGTCGAGCGCTGCGCGGACCGCTGCGACGGCCCGGTCGAGCAGTTCCCAGGGCAGGACCGAGAAGACCGTGTCGGGCGGGGCGCCTTCGGCGTCGAGTCGCTCCAGCAGCCAGTACCGCAGCGGCAACGGCTCCTCGGCCAGTGCCTGGAACTCCAGGGCGAGCGCGTCGTCGACGGCAGGCCAGTCCCGCTCCGCACGATCGATCAGCGCGGCGGCGGCGGTGCTGACGACGATCGGGGCGCCGAAGTCGTCGAGTTCGACGACCGCGACGTTCGTGGCGGGGTGGACGAGACCGAGGACGTGCCGGTCACCCCACTGCACGGCAGTGCGGCGCCAGTCCTCGGCGAAGTCGGCCAGGAGCCGGGCGTCGGCGCGGTCGTCGCCGTCGTTGACGGACCCGAGGGCGAGCCGCCCCGACGGGTCGGCGTGCAGTTGCGCGACCCAGGCGCTCAGCGGCCGGTGTACGGCGTTCATCAGCCCCGTCCGATCAGCAGTTCGAGCAGCTCACGGGCGGGCTGCGGCATGGTCGCGGCGAACGCCAGCTGCCGCTCGGCCGGGGCGTCGACGTCCCTCTTGCAGGTCTCGCGCAGCTTCTGCACGGTCTTGGCCGGCAGCCGCCGGCACAGGTCCGGCGGCAGGGTGCCGATCCAGGTGCGCAGCGGTGTCAGGTCGCACGCCCGGTGTCCGTCCCAGCGCAGTGCGAACTTCATCGCCCGCAGGACGAGGTGCGCCGCGCCCGGTGCGTCCGGGGCGGTCGCCAGCGGCTGAAACAGGCGCCGCTCGCCGAGCAGGTGGTCGAGCCCGTGACCGCCGGGGTCGAGGACGACGTGGTCCATGACGTCGTACAGCAGCGTGTTGAACGTGAAGTCGCGCTGCCGGGCGTCCTCGGCGAGGGCGCTGCCGACGGCGGGGAAGCGGAACCCGTCGCGCTTGAGTCCGCGGTACTCGAACAGCCGGACCTTCGAGCGGGGTGGGACGACCGCGCAGACCAGCGAGTCTGGTGTCACGGTCATCCGGTACTCCGACATCTGCGAGGCCCGCAACGACTGGTAGGCGATGTCGGTGAACCGGCCCGCCGGGACGGTGCCGGACAGGTCGAGGTCCCGCACGTCGCGGCCCGGCACCCCGGCGACGATGTCACGCGCGGTCCCGCCGGCGAGCCACATGCGGTGCCCGGTGCCGTGCACGGCGGCGAACAGTGCCCTGGCCACCGGCTGCCACGGGGTGCCCGGCAGGTCCAGCAGCGCGCCGGCACGCAGCTCGATCGCCGGGTCGACTGACGCCGCCGGCCGGACGAGCGCGTGAGGCAGGTCGGCGGGTGGCATCGGCGCCCCTGCGGCCGCCCCGTCGACGGTCTGCGGCACGGGCCGCCGCGGCGGTGCCGCGAGCGCCTCGTCGCCCTCGAAGAGCAGCCGGTCGTCGACGTGGGTGGTGCGCACCCCGACCCCGGGGGAAACCCAGGCGAAGCCGGCGACCGTGCGGCCTTCGACGATGTCGCCCGCCAGCATCGGCCTGACCGGTGAATGCCGGTCGGCGGGAACGTCAACCATGCTCAAGGAACACCTCTCAACACGTGGACCGGTTCGAGGTCAGTAGAGCGCGGGTACGTCGCAGCAATGACGCAGGTGACTCTGCGGACACGCACCGTTGCGGCGTCAACGTATCGGTGCGCTTGCGGTGCGTAATCAGCTTTCGGGTCACAACGCCCGGCCGGTCGGCCCCACGCCGACACCTGCGCGCACCGCCCCGGATCAGCCGTTCCCGGCAACCGCGAAACCATCGGTTCGTCGTCGGCGATTCGCATTGTCGCCGCCCATGCGTCTGGTCGATGCTGCAGGTATGACGCAGGGAGGCGCCGGCACGGCCAGGGTCGCGGCGGCCGCCCGGCTCCTCGCCGACCTGCTGCGCACCGAACCCCGCTACCGGGATCTGTGGATGCGCAGGGCGGCACGCACCACATCGACGGATCTGAACCTGGCCGCGGTGTCGCGCGTCATCGCCGAGCAGCTCTGGGACAGCGGTGAGCAGCAGGAAAGCCGCACGACACTGCCCCGGGAGCTGAAGGACAAGGTCGCCAGGGCGCTGCGCGGGACGGTGCTCACACCCGAGACGCTGCAGTGGTTCATCGACGCGTTCGGCATCCGCTCCCATCACGCCGACCAGCTCTGGGCCGCCTACAGCGGCACCCACGCGACGACCGTCACCGGCTCACTCGCCCGTCCTGTCCCCCTTGTCGTCGAGCAGTTGCACCGCACCATCGCCGTGTTCGAACATCATCAACTCGACGCCGACGGCCGCCGCGCCGTGCACACCACCGTTCATGCGATCACCGCATTGGACACTGTCGTCGACCGATACGTGTACGTGCCGCACATCCGCAGCGCCGACGTCACCGTCCGCCACGGCGGCACCATCGAAAGCCGCTTCCCGTTCGGCACCGAACTCGACGCCCTGGAGATCAGGCTGACGACGCCACTGAATCCCGGGCAGGTCACCTCACTGCGCTACGACACCCGTTTCCCCGAGCGCCTCCCGCCGACCGAGTTCCGCCGGTTCGCCCACAACCAGACCGACAACGTCGACATCCGCGTCACGTTCCACCCGCACCGCTTGCCGTCCCGCGTCTGGTGGGCGGTCTGGGACGACTACAGCGCCGGCCGCCTCGTGCACGAGGAGCCAGTCGCCCTGGACACCGAACACAGCGTGCACCGCTTCCTCCGCCTCCTCGAACGCTCCGCCGCCGGCTTCCGCTGGCAGTGGTGACCCGCCCGTCTCATCCGCGTGCCCGACCGCCGCCGCCGGATCGACGAAGTCGCCATCCAGGTGCTCGGCGGCGGCGCCGCCGCGGCCGGCCAGGTCCTGGAAAATCGGTGTACCGCAACAACTTCAGCGGCGATCATTGATCCGTGCGTACTCCACGGCAGTTCCCGCTGCAGCTCGGCGCCCCCGGCACCGCGCCGGAGGCGCTGCTGCCCATCGTCGTCACGGTCGACGACGCCGACTCCCCGCGCGACGTCATCGACGCCCTCGCGCTGACCTCGTTCGTCACCGGCGCCCAGCCGCACGCGGCCACCAAAGACCTCAACAACGTCCGCGACGATGCGACCCTCCTCCCGCCAGATGTGCTGGTGCTGCGCACGGCCGTCAACGAGACCGAGCGCGCCAGCCTGGCCACCGGCGACGGCTGGACCCTGCGCGCGGTGCACTGGCCGCGCAACAAGACCGCCACGGTGTCGGTCACCGCGACCAGCGCGGAGCTCGGCGACGAGATCATCGCGTCGGCGGTCGCCGGGATGACCGAAGAGCCGCCACCGCTGGAGAAGGCCGTCTCGATGGGCTTCTGGTACGCCTCGGCGAACGGCCCGCAACGCAACCCGCGGCCCATCACCGCCGGTCCGTGGTCCGACATCCGGAACAACTATGCCCGCAGCGCCGCGACGCAGTTCGACCGGCTGGTCGGGGTCGACCGCACCTCGGTGCGCGGCCGGCTCCTGCTGCTGCACGGGCCACCGGGCACGGGCAAGACCACGGTGCTGCGCGCGCTGGCCCACGAGTGGCAGGACTGGTGCCAGTTCGACTGCGTGCTCGACCCGGACTCGCTGTTCAGCAGCCCGGCCTACCTGATGGAGGTCGCGCTCAACCGGGCCGGCGACTGTTCGTGCCCGGACAAGAAGCACGAGAAGTGGCGGCTGCTCCTGCTCGAAGACTGCGACGAACTGATCCGCGGCGAGGCCAAGCAGCACACCGGGCAGGCGCTGTCCCGGCTGCTCAACCTGACCGACGGTCTGCTCGGCCAAGGTCGTAAGGTTCTGGTGGCGATCACCACCAACGAGGATCTCGCCCGGCTGCACCCGGCTGTCGTCCGGCCGGGCCGCTGCCTGGCCCGGATCGAGGTGCCCGCGTTGCCGTTCGGCGAGGCGGCGGGCTGGTTGGGCACGTCGGCCGGCATCCCAGCCGACGGCGCGACCCTCGCCCAGCTGTACGCACTGCGTGACGGCTTCGACATGACGGTCGAACGCGAGCCGGTCCTCAGCGGCCAGTACCTGTAAACGCCCGGCCGTGCGGACCGGCACGCCCTACCCGGTGCACCGGTCACCGTGACGCTGAACGTCCTGCCGTCCGCCTCATCCTGACGATGTCGGGGTGAGGCGGACAGGTTTTGAGTCCGGTCAACACGCTGAGATGGCCATCACTTTCAACCACGGCATCCTAGGCTGCTAGGTCAAAGCAAGGCAGTCGCCGGCGTCGAAGTCCGGCCTGCTTCGGTCGTGCTCGGCGACCAGGATCCGCGGTTCGCGCACCCATGGTCAGCGCCGCCACCGGGCCGATCATGAGCAACCTGTGAAGCCCGCGTTGGGTTTCGATCCGATCCCGGCCGTTCGCGGCTTCCGCGCGGCTTCTTCATCGGATCCGCACGACCGCCTCCCTACCGTTCCGCCACCGGGGCGCATGCGGCGCCGGAGCGGCGCGCGACGAATGAGGAAGCTCATGTGCGGACTTCTGATGTGCCTCAGCGCGATCGACCGGGCCGGCGCGGCCGACCTCAGCGAGCCGCGCCCCGGGGCAGCGGGTCGGCCTGCGGAGGTGGCCGCCCCCTCCAGCGCGGCGCTTGTCCCGGCTCAGCTGCTCTCCCCCTCCGAAAGGTGACCCCCGCATGTCACAGCATTCCCCCATCGCGTGGTCCGACGAGGTGCCTGGCAAGTCGTGGGACGACGACCTGTTCGCCCGCGGCGGGCACTTCCTGCAGAGCACCCACTGGGGCGCGTTCAACCAGCAGCTCGGCCGGAAACTGTTCTTCGGCCGGGGACCCGGCTGGCAGTGCTTCGCCATTCTGGAGCGCTCCAACAAGGCGACCCGCCTCTACTGCCCGTACGGTCCGGTCGCCGAAAGCATGGTGAGCTACCAGCAGGCGATCGAGGAGCTGAAGGCGCTGGCCCAGGACCAGGGTGCCATCTTCGTACGGATGGAGCCGTGGGCGCCGGTGACGAAGGCCGACCTGAAGCAGCTCAAACATCGGCCGGCGCTGAAGGAGATCCAGCCCTCGCTGGTGTGGCTGCAGGACCTGACCAAGCCGCGCGACCAGATTCTCAAGGAGATGTCCAAGAACAACCGGCAGCGGTACCGCAATGCCGCCAAGGCGGGTGTGCGCATCGAGGCAAGCCATGATCCCGGCGATGTGGAGGGTCTGCTGATGGTGGTCCACGAGGTGGCCGTCCACAACCGCATCGTTCAGCACCCGGACGACTACTACCGGACCATGGCGCAGGTGCTGCTGCCCCGCGACGCGGCCACCCTGTACATCGCCCGGCACCACGGCGAGCCGGTCTCCGCGGCGATCGTCTTCGACAGCCCGACCACCCGCCACGTCGCACACTCCGGGAGCATGCACGCCCACCGGCACGTCCACCCGGGCGCCATCATGCGCGCCACGATGGTCCTGGACGCACAGGATCGCGGGCAGAAGATCTTCGACTCGCTGGGCGTGGCGCCGCCCGACGAGCCGGAACACCCGTGGGCCGGACTGACCAGGTTCAAACTGTCGTTCGGCGGCGACTACCGGTACTACCTCGGCACCTGGGAACTGCCGGTGAGCCCGCTGTACCACGCCTACCGGTCGGTCTACCTGGCGTATTCGGCGACCCGTCGCTGACGGGCCGAGCGGGTGGCGCGCGGTTGGTAACGTCCGCGCGCATGGGTGGCACTGGGTTCTCGATCAGCATTGACGGCGACGGTGACGTCGACACGGCGCGCGTGGCGGTGTGGGAGGAGCTGCGGACGTTCGCGCAGTGGTTCCATGTGCTCGGCGGCAAGGCGTACGACGAGCTGGACCACTACCTCGACGGGCTCGAACCGGCCGCGGAGCCGCATCGGGCCGGAGACCGGCGGATGTACTGGTGGTTTCCCAACCCCGCCGGCACCTGCCCGCGCTCGATGCTCGCCTGGGCGCACTGGTGCGCCGTCGCCGCCGCCGTCGACTGGAAGCGGGTCGGGTACGTCGCCGGGCGGCACGGGGTCACCATCACCGGGCCGCGGCCCGAAGCGACGGCGGGCGACGAGCGGTTCGTGGTCCTGCGCGACCGGCTGTGGCTCGTGGACGACGACGGGCTGCGGGGCGACGACCTCCTGCTGCCGCTCGACGAGCTGACCGAGGAGGAGGCCGCCCGCGCCGGCACCGCGCGGGCACGGTGCGGGTGCGTGGTCTGCGCCGGGCTGCGGCCGGATCCCGAGATCCTCGCGGCGGTGCTCGCCGACCTGCACGGGCCCGACGACGGCCGGGCCGTGCAGGCCGCGTGGTACCTCGAGCGGATGGACAGCGTCACGCCCGAGGCCCTGGAGGCGCTCGTGCGGGTCGGCGCGCAGCCCGGACGGTTCCACTACGACGACTTCAGCCACCCGATCACGCGCTGCGCCGGCCGCGTGCCCGGCGCGTGGGCGCAGCTGATGGCCCTCGCGCCCGAGGTGGGCCACGACGGCAGAGACATGGCCCTGCAGGCGTTGTTCCCGCTGTACCGAGCACCGCAGCGCACCGAGGACGAGCGGGACGCCTACCGGGCAGCGCTGCGGGCCGCCCTCGCCGAGTACCGCAGCGACACCGCGTTCTACCTGCTCGAGGAGCTGGGCTAGAACCGGACCCAGCCGTCGAACCCGCCCGGGGACAGGCAGTCGCCCGCCGGGCCGAATCCCGCCCGGCGGGTGCGACGGTCCGGTGCGGCGCCGCTACAGCAGGCGTTTGAGCAGCGCCCAGGCGCCGAGCGAGAGCAGGGCGGTCGCGGCGACGAGGAAGATGAGGGACTCGGTGAGCTGCAGACGCCAGAACTGGCCGTCGGGGTGGAACGAGGCGCTGACGGTGGCGATCTGCTGGCGGCCGAGGCAGGTTTCGATGGTGCCGTCGGTGCTCTTGCAGGAGGACGGATCGAAGTCGACGGCGGTGCCGGCGGCGTCGTAGTAGGCCGAGCCCACGCGCCACGCGTCGTCGGGAACGAGGCTGCGGCCGCTCTGCGAGCCGATGGCGTTGCCTTCGGCGACCGTGCCGCGGCGCTCGACCGGGTCGGTGTAGTTGGGTCTGGCCGCGGCGGCGACACCGATGAGCAGCAGCAGGTAGCAGGCGATGGTGAGCGCCATGGCGGCGACCGTGTTGCGCCAGAGCAGGCCGGCGGTGGCGCCGACGGCGATCGCGAGCAGGGTGTACGCGGTGACCACGATGCCCTGCGTCTCGAAGCCCGGCGTGGTCATGCGGCCGTGGGCGACGAAGCTCAACGGGCGCAGGCTCCAGGTGGCGACGAGCCCGAGCAGCGCGGTGCCGGCGAGGACCGGCACGGCCGCGATGAGCAGCTTCGTCGACCACCAGCGGATCCGGCCGACGGACTGGGTGAGCGTGAAGATGTGGGTGCCCTGCTCGAGCTCCCGCGCGAAGAGCGGCGCGCCGGCGAACATGCCGAGCAGGACCGGCAGGCACAGCAGCACGAGCGGGAGGACCGCCACATAGCTCTTGTACCGCCCGGCGAACGCGTCCATCGCCGAGGTGCCGCACCGGCCGTCGTCGATGTCGACGCAGCCGCTGATCCCGTGGTCGGCCATGTACGTGACGGCGTCGAACCGGAAGTAGACGAGCACGCCCGTGACCACGGCGATGAGGGCGATGCTGAGCAGCACCTGCATGCGCTGCTGCCGCCATGCGATCCAGGTCATGCGACCGCCACCTCCGGGCTGCGGGACGAGCGGGACGGTGACGCGGAGCGCAGATAAGCCATCGCGAGTTCTTCCACGGTCGGTTCGAGCTGTTCCCAGCCGGTCGTGGCGGTCCAGCCGCCGTCGCGGACGAGGAGGGTCTGCTGCCGGCCGGTGGCACGGGCCTCGATCACCGCACCGGCGGGCAGCCCATGGCCCTCGGCGCGGCGCCGGCCGATCAGCACCCGGTGGTTGGCGAGCAGGTCCTCGACGTCGCCGACGAGGTGGACCTGGCCGCCGGCGAGGAGGATCAGGTGGTCGCACACGCCTTCCATGTCGGCGAGCACGTGCGAGGAGAGCAGCACGGTCATGCCGGTCTCGGCCACCTCGGCCATCACCGCCTGCATGACCTCCTCGCGGGCGAGGGGGTCGAGGTCGGCGAGCGGCTCGTCCAGCATGAGCAGCTGCGGGCGGCGGCCGAGGGCGACCGCGAGGGCTACCCGGGTGCGCTGCCCGCCGGACAGCGTGCCGATCCGTGCCACCGGGTTGACGCCCGCGTCCCGCACGAGCCGGTGCGCATACGCGTGGTCCCAGCGCGGGTTGAGCGCGCGGCCCGCGTGCAGCATCTCGTCGACGGTGAACCTGCGGTACAGCGGCCTGTCCTGCGCGAGGAACGCCAGCTTGGAGTCCGTCCCGCCGGTGCCCGGGGTGTTGCCGAGCACCTCGACGGCGCCCTCGCTGGGGCGCAGCAGGCCGGTGGCCAGCGCCATCAGCGTGCTCTTGCCGGCGCCGTTGGGCCCGACCAGCGCGGAGACCCGGCCCAGTGGCAGCTCGAACGTGCAGTTGCGCAACGCCCAGCCCCGGCGGTACCGCTTGCCGAGGTCGCGCGCCACCAATGCGACGTGACCCGTGTCGGTGCCCAATGTGCCTGCTCCCTCATGTGTCGACGACCAGCAGTGCGGTGGTCAGTGGTGCGGTGGTCAGTAGTGCGTGTCGAGCACGGACTTGAACAGCGCCTCGACGTCCTCACGCTCCAGCCCCGCGGCCTTCGCCGCCCGGAGCCAGCCGTCGAGGTCGCCGCGCAGCGGCCCGTCGGCCTGGGTGCCCGCGCTGGCGAGCGAGCGCCGCACGAACGTGCCCAGCCCCGGTCGCGGCTCGACGAGCCCTTCGCGTTCGAGCTCGCGGTATGCCTTCAGCACGGTGTTCGGGTTGATCGCGGTGGCCGCGACGACCTCCTTGGCCGTCGGGAGACGATCGCCGGGCTGCAGCAGCCCGAGCCGGAGCGCGTGCCTGGTCTGATGGACCAGCTGCAGATATGTCGCCACACCTGAGCGCCGGTCGATGCGGAACTCGATCACTCCAGACTGCTTTCACTAATTAGTTAGTGAAAGCAGTCTTCGCGGCGGCACCCTGAGCTGTCAAGACGACGCGCCGCTCCGGCCACCTCGGCGGGGGTGCGGTCGAGGACGGCGAAAGCCCATTGACCGGCAAGAACACGCCCAGATTCCAGATCGTTCGGCACCGGCGCTCAGGACCGGCACGCGAGGCGCGCCTGGCGCAGGACCATGGCGGTGGCGGGCTCGCACACGGCGCCCAGCGCGTCCAGCGCGTCGCGGACCCGCTGGACCGCCCGGTCGATCGCGGCCGGATCGCGGCGCTGCAGTTCCGCGGCAAGCAGCAGCCGGAGCCCCCGTTCGCCGTACGGGTCGACGGCGAGTGCCCGCTCGGCGAGGTGACGCGCCTGCCCGGGGTCGCCCTCGGCCAGGCGCCGCTCGCCCAGCATGACCGCCGCGCCGGCCAGGTCGGCGGCCAGCGACCCGGCCAGCGTGGCCGGATCCGGCAGGCCCGCCAGGTCGCTGAGGGGCTCGCCGCGCCAGAGGGCGACGATCGCGGCGAGCCGCGCGTCGACGGCGCCCAGCCCTCCGTTGGCGGCTGCCGCCCGTACGGCCGCGAGGTGTGCTCGCAGGTCGTGGAGGTCGACCCCGAGCGTCGCCGACTCCGCCAGCCGCACCGTGTCGCGGTCCACCCGCAGGTGATAGCCGGGTTCGCCGGACCGCCGCTCCGGTTCCAGAACCCGGCGCAGGTAGGTGAGCGTCACCCGGAGGTTGCGCGCCGCGGCCGGCGGATCGAGGTCGGGCCAGAGCAGGTCCATGACGCGGCCGCGGTGCAGCTGGCCGTGCACGGCGAGCAGCGCGAGCAACTGGCGGACCCGGCGCCGGCGCAGTTCGGGCCGCTGCACCGGCTTTCCGTCCACGAGGACGCGGAGCGACCCGACCACCTCGACGCGGGTGGTGCCGGCGGGGAGCGCGGGCACCACCAGCAGCATCCGGTCAGCGGCTGCGGCGAGCGGGCCGCCGGAGCGCGCGAGGATCTTCAGCTCCTCGCGCGCCACCGCGCCGAGCCGGTCGGTGAGCCACTGCATCAGCTCGGCGCCGCCCGGCAGGCCGGCCGCGTCGGCCCGGACCGCCAGCTCGACCGACCACGGCAACGGAAACGCGGTGAGGATCGTCTCCGATCCGCCGAGCCGGTCGGTGTCCCGCAACCGGTCCTCGCGCGCCGCGACGAGCTGGCGGGCGACCTCACGCACCCGCACGTGCGCAGGCCCGAGCGGCTGCGTCTCCCAGACCAGGCGCGCCTCACCGGACAGGACGTAGCTGTACGCAAGGAACCGGCGCAGCCGGACGGCGGCAACCGGATCGGTGAGCGGGTGCAGGGTGAGGAAGTCCCCGAGGACGGCAGCCGCCGTACGCTCGTCGTGGTCGGCGACGGCGCGCGCCATGGCCGCGACGGTCAGGTCGGCGGCATCCCGGGCCTCCTCGCCGCCGGCGGCCGCCTCGGCCTGCCGCCAGAGCCGGTCCACGGCGTCCCGCTGGCCGAGGGCCGCCGCGACCACGACGCCGAAGGTGAGGAAGTTGAAGCGGAAGCGCGCATTCGTGTCGGCGTCGGGTGCCGCCACAGCCGCCGCGCCGTCCATCCCGACCAGGCCGAGCATGTCCGCCGGCCGGCCGGCCATCCACCGCGCGAACGACACCATCCGCCGTACGTTGGCGTAGGGCGACCCGGACAGGCGGAGTTCCGCGAGCGCGGCCGCCTCGTCGGCCCGCCCGGCGAGCAGCAACAGGTGGACGTGGAACCGGCTCACCGGGCTGCCCGGCTGCGCGGCGGCCGGACCGTCGCAGATCGGTTCCAGGGCGGCCAGCCCGGCGTCCACGTCACCGCACATCTCGGCGACGGCCGCGTGGACGGCACCGGTGAGCACCCGCAGCGCCGGATGCCGGCCCGCGTCCGGGAGCGCCGCGGCGCGCTGGTAGACGGCGAACAGCCGGTCCTGAGCACCCCGGGCGTGCGCGGCGATCGCGGCGAGACTGAGCGCCGCCGCCTCGGCCGACCCGTCGCCGGCCCGGCAGGCTGCCTCGCCCGCGGCGTCCACGAGCCGGTCGACTCCGGCGTCGTCGGCCCGCAGCGCCTGCCGGGTGGCGGCCTCCAGCAGCAGCAGTCCCGGCCGGTGGCGCTGTTCCTGCGGTACGGCCGCGAGCCATCGGGCACCGGTGTCGTACGGAAACGTGGCGAGGGTCGCCATGACGAGTGCCGTCGCGGCGCGGTCGAGCAGCTCCAGGTCCCCGGCGCCGACCGCGAGCGCGCCGGCCCGCAGCGGATCGCCGCGGCGCAGCAGGAGATCGCCGACGCGCACCCGCATCGCGGCGACCTCGCCGGTCGGCAGCAGCCGCGCCAGCGCGGCAGTCCACAGTGGATGCGCCCGGGCCTCGTCGTCGGCGACCAGGTCCACCAGGGGCACCCGGTCGGCGAGGGCGGCGACATCGACGTGGGCGCCGCACAGCGCCGTCAGCGTTGCGCCGTCGGTCGACCCGAGCATGGCGAGGGCGAGCAGTGCTGTCCGCTCGTCGGCGACGAGCCGTGAGACCACCTCGTCCCACAGGTACGCCCGGGCGACCCCGACCGGCGCGGCAAGGGTGAGCCGTGTCAGGGCCGGCCAACCACCCAGTCCGGCCACGTGTGCCTGGTCGCGACCCGCCCGGCGGGCGAGCGCCGCCAGCTCCGCCGGGGTGAAGCCCAGATCCGGCTCTCCGATCTCGGCCAGCCGGTCGGCCGCCCGCAGCCGGGACAGGGACAGCGGCGGGAGGCTGCGTCCCGCCAGTACCAGATGAGCCCCCGCGGGCAAACGGCGCACCAGCTCCGCGACGAGCTGGTGACCGGACGATCCGGCGGGCAGTTCGTGCAGATCGTCGAGGACGAGACAGGTCTGCAGCGGGGACGGGGCCCGCAGTGCCTCGAGCGCCGCCTGGACCGGGCAGGTCGCTCCGGCGCCTGCCGCGAATGCCCGGCAGATGGCCCTGGACAGCCGCCTGGCGTCCTCGTCGCCCGGCTCGCAGGTCACCCATGCCTCCACCCCGCGCGGGTTCGCGAGGTGCAGCCGCGCGGCCTGGGCGAGGGTCGTGGACTTGCCGAACCCCGCGCCGGCGACCACCGCGGTCACCGCCACCTCCCAGCGGCCGGCCAGCCGTTCGATGAGGTCGGTGCGCGCCAGCTCCCCGGCGATGCCCCTCGGCAGGCCGTCGACGAGCCGCGGGTGCACCAGCTCGGCCACCGCGTCCGATCGCATCACATCGGCACCTCCAGTCCCTCCCGTCCACCGCTGAGACACGGACGGAACGCGGCCACCGGTAGCCGGGGTCGGCTACCCGACTCGCACGCCGTGGCTAGCGGCCCGCTAACGGCGCGACCGGAGCATTCGACGCAGCGGTCGCCGACGGGGTGGCCGCCCTTCGAGGAGGAACCCATGAGTCGAATTCTGGTCGGCACGACGGCACTGCTCGTCGCGCTGGCCACGGTGGTGGTCGGCGCCGCGGCGCCGGCGCAGGCATCGCTCGTCGGCGCGACACTGGTCTCGACGCCGAGCCTCACGGATTCGAACAACAAGGAGGCGCGGGCGGAGTGCCCGGGCGACACCGTCGTCTACGGCGGTGGTGCCCGGATCTCCGGCGGCGCGGGCCAGGTGTACGTCCGCGCGATCATCCCGGATGCAAGCCTGGAGTTCGTGACGGTGCACGGCGAGGAGGACGGCAACTTTCCCGGCGATTGGACCATCGTGGCGCAGGCGGTGTGCGGCCCGCCGGGCAACCACGGCCTGCACGTGGTCTCGGTCCCCTCCGTGGTCGACGGCACCGACATCTCGCCCCGGTCGGCGTACGCGCCCTGCCCCGGCGAGGTCGTGTTCAGCGGAGGTTTCGAGCTGAGCCCCACGGGCGGCGAGGTCTTCATCGCGGAGATGGAGCCGACCGCGAACCTCAGCCGGGTGGAGGTGCAGGCGGTGGAGGACTTCAACTACACGACGCCCTGGAACCTCAGCGCCATCGCCATCTGCGGCGTGCCCGACACCTCGACGATCGCGCTGAGCGCGCCCGTCAGCACCGCCCTGAACTCCACCACGAACAAGACGGTGGAACCCGCGTGCGACCCGGGTTTCACCAGCATCGGGATGGGCGGCATGATCCACGACGGCAACGGTGACGGCTTCACGAACGCGGTGCTGGACCGGTTCTCGTTCAACTCCGGGCTGTCGAAGGTGACCACCACCGCCCGCGAGAACGGCACCACCACCGACGACTGGCAGACACTCGGCACCGTGATCTGCCTGTCCTGACCCGGCACGCTCCGGCACCGGATGGGTGGCGGGCGCGTGTACCCAGCAGAATCCGGGTACACGCGCCCCCATTTATCGACCGACGCGCTGCGCCTTGCCCAACTCGACATGCACCATGCGGGAGCCCCACCGGTGACCTGGGGCGCGTTCGTCTGCTACGGAGACCCGGGGCCATTGTCGATCTCCGACCCACACCCAATCGCGTCAGGCCAGGTCGAACCACGGTCCCGACTTCGACACACTCCCTAGCCGACCGGGATCTCCAGCACGGTGGCCGTGGTGCCGTCGCCGTCGGTCAGGTGCTCCTCGACCGCCGGCCCGGCGACCGCCAGCCGGTGCCGCCGGATCCAGTCGAACAGGTCCAGTCCTGAGCGCACCACCCCCCAGTCCGGCGGCACGACGGCCCGCACCACCCGCCGCGGCGGCAGCGTCAGCGGCTCGCCGCCGCGGTCGGCGACGGCCGCCGTGAACGGGGCGCCCGGCGGGCCGCTCAGCCACGTGAGCAGCGTCCCGCCGGTACACAGCGGGCCGAGCTCGCCCGGGTCGCCGACCTGGAACCGGCGGACCCGCAGCCGGCGCGGACCGACTGTGGCCACCTGCGGCAGGACCGGCGTCGCGGCGGCGAGCCGGTCCTCGGCGGCCGCCACCGCCGCGGTCTTCGCCGCGATGTCCCGGCGCAGCTCGGCCACGGTGTCGGTGAGCGCCGCGCGCACCTGTGCGTCGGGCGCGTCGAGCAGCTCTGCGATGCGGCGCAGCGGCAGGCCGAGCCGCTGCAGGCCGCGGACGCGTTCGAGGCGGGTCAGCTCGCCCACCCCGTACCACCGGTAGCCGGTCACCGCGTCCACCGCCGCCGGCCGCAACAGCCCGATCCGGTCGTAGTGGCGCAGCGTGTCGCCGGAGACGCCGGCCATGCGCGCGAGCTGCCCGATCCGCCACACGGTGCCCCTCCTCCGCGGCTTGACCTTCGCCCCGCACCAAGGTTCTAGCGTCGCCGCCCATGACCACCATCGCACGGCCCGCGGGCCTGCTGCTGCTGTCGTCGGTCGGGGCGCTGCTCGCCGGGGCGGTCGTCGCCGTAGCGGCCGGGCTGACCCTGAACCCCTCCGACCTGCCCGCGACGCTCGGCGCGGTCGCCGAACGGACCGAGCTGCACCTCGCCGCCCTCGCCCTTGACGTCGCCGGCTGGCTGGCGCTGCTGGCCGCCGCGCTCACCATGGCCCGGCCGTCCACCGCGGCCGCGGCCGGCCTGCTGGCCGCGGCCGGGCTCGCCGGGCTGCTCCACGACGCCGGGAACCTCGCGGTCACCCAGCTGACCGCCGCGCCGGCGGCGGCCGTGGCGGTGCTGCTCGTCGCGAAGTGGACGGTCAACCTCGCCGGGCTGCTCTGGGTCGCCGCCACCGTCGTGCTGAGCCGTGGCCTGTCGCGGGCGTTCCGCAGTACCGGAGCCGTCGCCGCGGCATCGGGACTGGCCGCTGTCGTCATCCCCTGGACCAGCACGACGGCGGGGCCCTCGGTCGCGCTCGAGCAGGTCGGCTATGCGCTGCACCTGCCGGTCATGGTGTGGTTCGCCGCGGTCGGGCTGGTCAGCGTCACGCCCGTCAGGCGCTCGGAGAGGTCCCAGCGCCGGCGCTGAGCCCTCCTCGTCGTGGGACCGCGGCGACGAGTCGACCTTCTCCGGGTGGCCGGTGAACTGGCGGCGACATCCGTGCCGAACCCGTCGACTCCGGTTTCGTCGTGCGCATCGGCCTGCCGGCCGCCGGTGCGGTTCAGCTCCAGGTGCGGCCGAACCACCGCCGGACCCGGCTCGACCCGAACTCGGTCTTGTCCGCCCGGTAGACGTCGGAGGCGTCGTCGAAGGTGCCGAACGGCGTCTCGCCCCGGCGGAACGTCACCTGGACGCGGCCGATGCGCTCCTCGCCGAACTCGACGAAGCAGATGCCGGTGCCGTCGTAGGTCGCCGCGGCACCGTCGCCGCGGTGCGCCGCGATGATCTGCTCGGCGACGACCGCCGCCTGCCCCTCGGCGAACACCCCGGCCTTGGGCGTGCCGACGCTGGTCACGTCGCCGACCGCGTAGACACCCTCATACTGCGTGCGCAGGGTCAGCGAGTCGACCGGGATCCAGCCGTCGACGCACATCCCGGAGTCCAGTACCACCTGCGGCGCCCGGTGCACGGGCACCCCGAGGAACAGGTCGAACGGCAGCTCGTCGGCGAGCAGCGCCACCCTGCGCCGCGGGTCGAGCCCGCGCACCAGCCGGTTCGGGTGCCAGCCGATGCCCCGCTCGGCGAACGCCGTCAGCAGCGCCGCGGAGGCGGCCGGCGACGGCGGGATCGGCGCGCCCAGCGGCATCACGAGGTCGACCCGCGAGCGGTCCCGGATGCCGCGAGCGGACAGCAGGTCGTGCAGCATGAGCGCGGTCTCGCTCGGCGCCGGCGGACACTTGAACGGGGTCGACGTGACCCCCACGAGCACCCGGCCGCCGTCGAACCGTTCGAGGACCTCGCGCAGCGCGAACGCGCCGTCGACCGTGTAGAACTCGTGCCCGGCCTCGACCAGGCCCGGAGTCGCGCCCGGGTCCAGGTCGGCGCCGAGCGCGACCACCAGGACGTCCGCGTCGTACGTGCCCTCGTCGGTCTCGACCCGCCGCCCCGCCGGGTCGATGGACCGGATCTCGGCCCGTACGACGCGGACACCCGGCTTGACCAGGTCCGCGTACAGGTGCCGCACCGCCGCCGCGGTGGTGCGGCCGAACATGACGTCGAGCTTGGAGAACCCGAAGACGAACCCGTCGGCCTTGTCGACCAGGGTGATCTCGGCGGCGTCGCCCAACGCCTCGGACAGCCGGGTGGTCAGCTCCAGCCCGCCGAAGCCGGCACCCAGCACCAGGACGCGCACGGCGTCAGGCCGGCTGCGCGACGATGCGGATGTACGGCTTCGGCTCTTTCCAGACGCCGAAGACCTCGCGGGCCCGCTCGTTGCTGACCGAGCCGGCGATCACCACGTCCTCGCCCTGTCGCCAGTTCACCGGCGTGGCGACCGCGTGCCGGGCGGTCAGCTGCAGCGAGTCGATGACCCGCAGGATCTCGTCGAAGTTGCGTCCGGTGGTCATCGGGTACAGCAGGATCAGTTTGATCTTCTTGTCCGGGCCGATCACGAAGACCCCGCGGACCGTCTGGTTCTGGGCGGCGGTCCGGTCGGCCGCGTCACCGCTGACGTCGGCGCCGAGCATCCCGTACGCCTTGGACACGACGAAGTCCGCGTCCCCGATCATCGGGTAGTTGGGTGCCGTGCCCTGCGTCTCCTCGATGTCGGCGGCCCACTGGGCGTGCCGGTCGACGGGGTCCACGGACAGCGCCATCAGCTTGACGCCGCGCTTGTCGAACTCCGGCTTGATCTTCGCCATGTAGCCGAGCGCGAACCGGGCGGCCGCCGCGGCCAGCTCCGCCGCGCCCTCCGGCGCGCCCGCCTGGACGTGGGCCTGCGCGCCGACCGGGTTCAGCAGCGCGCTGCAGGTCGGGCACTCGCCGTACCTGGCCGCCGCGGACCGCGCCGAACGCACCGAGCGGACCGCCGCCTCGGGCTCGCCGCGCTCCACCGCCGCGAACGCGGCCGTGGCGTGCAGCCGCGCCCACGCGTGCCGGGCCATCGGGGTCACAGTCGCGATCGTCGTCGCCCGCTTGAGGAACACGGTCGCCTCGGCGTGCTCCCCGACACACGCCGCCAGCTCGGCGCGCGCAGCCAGGGCAGCGCGACCGTGCGGCTGCCGAGCGGCTCGTACAGGTCGCAGCTGCGCTCCAGGCAGGCGGCGGCCTCGTCCCACCGCGCCCGCAGCAGCAGCGACTCGCCGAGCAGGCACCAGGCGAACGCCTGCGCGGGCACGGCGTCCAGGCGTTCGGCGAGCGCCAGCGTCTCCCGGGCGTACTCGTCCACGTCGCGGGTCGAGTCGTCACCGTACAGCTGGTACTGGCTGAGGCAGTGGTTGAAGTCGCAGAACCGGGCCACCCGCTGGCCGAGCGCCGAACCGGTCAGCCGCTCGATCTGATGCTGCAGGCCGGGCCGCCAGTCGCCACGCAGGTGCGAGACGAACGCCAGCGCCTCCAACGCCGCGGCCACGTCGTCCTCGTCGCCGTGCGCCAGCGCCGCCGTGTGCGCCTCCTCGGCGTGCCGGCCGGCGGCCGCGAGGTCGCCGCGTTCCCACGCCAGCTGGGCCCGCAGACAGCTCAGGCGGCCCCGCTCGGCCGGGCCGGGACCGAACCCGTCCGCGGCCGCCAGGTGCGGCTCCGCCTCGTCGGGCCGGTGCTGCATCAGCCACGCGCCCGCGGCCTTGCGGTGCACCCGACCCGACGGCGCCGCGGCCAGCGCCTGCGCGTATGCCTGCACCGCCGCGGACGGGTTCCCCGACTGCACCCGCAGGTCGCCGACGCGCTCCCACAGGTCGGTGGTCAGCGCCGGCTCGCTCACCTGCTCGGCGCGGATCTCCTCGTAGAGGCGCTGGGTCTCCGCGGCCGGTCGCACCCCCAGCTCCTCCTGCAGCACCTCGCACAGCCGCGCGTACTGCCGCTGCGCCTCGTCGCGTCGCCCGGCCAACGCGTACAGCCGCATCAGCCACGCGTGGTTCGCCTCGCCGAGCTGGTCGGCGGCCACCAGCCGCTGCACGGCGCGGGCCGCCTCGACCAGGTCACCGCCGGCCTCCAACAGCCCGGCGTACTCCCCGACCAGGGCGAGGAAGTCGGCGTTCAGCTCCTCACGCGGCGCCGCCGCCCACTCCTCGTACAGATCCTCGGGCAGCAGCCCCTGCCGGTACACGGCGATCGCGGCGGCGTACGCATCGACCTTCCTGCTCGCCCGGGCCTCGGCCACCAGCGACCAGTAGTCGCCGACGTCGACCGAAAGCCGACCGGGCGGCAGAAACAGCAGATCCCCCGCCGAAACGATGTATTCCGCGCCATCCACGGAATGCAGAATCCGCCGGGCGGAATGCAACACCTTCCGCAAATTCGCGGCCGCCGCCGACGGCTCGAACTCCGGCCACAGCGCCGCCGTCACCTGCTCCCGCCGCAACCGCTGCCCCGGCGCCAGCGCAAGCATCTTGACCAGGGCCGCGGGCTTCCGCTGGGTCCACATCCCCGGATCGATGGCCCGACCTTCCACGTACACCCGGAAACCGCCGAAAAGGTCGATGCGCAAATTCACGCGGCCACCCTACCGAAACAATCCGTTCAGTCGGCCACCTCCGCCTTTCCCGTGACCGATGGTATTGCCGCGCCTGCGCCAGCTCGGTAACGGGGGGCCGAACCGGGGCTCGGGCCTCCCAGCGCCGAAGACCGCCGAAATCCTGCCGTAACACGTAACAGTCCGGTCACGACAGCTTTCCCGGCGCGTGCCGCCGCACGTACAGTGCCAGTGGCCGGAGGTCAGACCTCTGTCCTCCGGCCTTCAATCCATGCCGACGTGAGGTGGACGCGTGCAGGAACCCGCCGCCCGGTACGAGGGATACAAGTCGTTCGACTACCTGGCCCCCCATACCGACTACAAGGTGTTCGAACTGGCCCCGCAGCTGGGCCGGGTGCCCGAGCACGACCTCGGGCTCTCCGACAGCCAGCGGGAACGGGTCGCCCGGCTGCTCAGCGAGCACGCCGCGATCTCGCTGCACGAGCACCCCAAGATCCTTCCTGCCGACGTCACGCAGCTGCGGGACTACAACCGCACCGGACGCAACGCCTTCGGGTTCGAAGGGCTCGCGCGGTCCGGCCTCACCGCCGTCTTTGACAACTTCATGAACGGCACCGGCTGTGTCACCAGCGAGCACGCCTGGAAGTGGGACGACGTCATCTATGACATCGGGCTGCGCTTCGCCGATGTCGCCAAGCAGGACTACGTGGTGGTGGCGACCACCCTCGACGAGATCTTCGCGGCCAAGCGCGACGGCCGGCTCGCCCTGGTGGCGGGGCTGGAGGCGGCCACGATGATCGAGAACGAGCTGGACCGGATCGACATCCTGTACGGCTTCGGCGTCCGCCAGATGGGCATCGCCTACAGCCAGGCCAACATGCTCGGCAGCGGGCTCTCCGAGGAGCGCGACGGCGGCCTCACCCACTTCGGCCGCCGCGCCGTCGACCGGATGAACAAGCTCGGCATCGCCATCGACATCTCGCACTCCGGCGACCAGACGTCCCTCGACGTGATCGAGGCGAGCCGGGTGCCGGTCTTCATCACCCACGCCGGCTCGCGCACGGTCTGGGACACGCCCCGGATGAAGCCGGACGACGTGATCCGCGCCTGCGCCGAGCGCGGCGGCGTGATCGGCATCGAGGCCGCCCCGCACACCACCCTGTCCGCGAAGCACCCGTACCACTCGATCGAGTCGGTGATGGACCACTTCACCCACTGCGTCGAGCTGGTCGGCATCGACCACGTGGCGTTCGGACCGGACACCAACTTCGGCGACCACGTCGGCCTGCACGACAGCTTTGTCGGGCACCTGGCGATCGGCCGGGCGCACGGCGCGGTCGACCACCCGCGCGTGGCGTACGTCTCCGGGCTCGAGAACCCGGCCGAGTGCTTCAGCAACATCGTCGGCTGGCTGGTCCAGCACGACTACTCCGATGACGAGATCGCCAAGGTCATCGGCGGCAACATCATTCGCGTACTTCAGGAGGTTTGGTGAGGAACCTGAGCAAGGCCGCCGTCGCGCTCGGCGCGGCGGTCGCCCTGACCCTGTCCGGCTGCGGGCTCAACGAGGACAACGACTCGTCGAAGGGCAGCAGCGGCGGCGACGCGGTGCTGCGGATCGGCACCACGACCGACGTCTCCAACTTCAACCCGCTGCAGTCGCTGAGCAAGACCGACTCCTGGATTCTCAACGCGATGTACCCGCACCTGCTGCGGATCGACGAGAACGCGAAGAAGGCGCCGGAGCTGGCGAAGGAGTACACCTACGAGGACGGCGGCAAGACCGCGGTGTTCAAGCTGCGCGACGACTTCGTGTGGACCGACGGCAAGCCGGTGGTCGCCGATGACGTCAAGTTCAGCGCCGAGTCGATCATGAAGTACAAGCTCGGCAACGTCGCCGCCAAGCTCACCTGGGTCACCTCGATCGAGGCGCCGGACGCGACGACGGTGAAGTTCCACCTTTCGCAGGCGTACGCGCCGTTCGCCGAGGGTGTCGGCTTCTGGATGTCGGTCGTGCCCAAGCACGTCTTCGAGTCCGCCGGCGACCTGTCGAAGTTCCCCAACGACTCCAACTGGGTCGGCGCCGGGCCGTTCGTGCTGGAGAGCGCCACCAAGAGCCAGCGGTACGTGATGAAGCGCAACGACAAGTACCCGCTCGCGCCCGGTGGCAAGGCGGCCGTCAGCAAGGTCGAGTACCGCATCTACCCGGACGTCAACACGATGATGCTGGCGCTGCGCAACGGCGACATCGACCTGATGGGCACCCCGGTGCCGACGTCCGCGGCCAAGACCTTCCAGGGCGACTCGAAGATCAAGCTGACCAAGGTCGGCGCGCTCGGCTTCGCCCACCTGACGTACAACATGAACAACAAGGACCTGGCCAAGCAGGAGGTCCGGCAGGCGCTGTCGATGGCGGTCGACACCAAGGCCATCATCGCCTCGGTGCTGCAGGGCGACGCGCAGCAGATGGCCGGCCCCATCTCGCCGATCTTCGCCGAGTACGACAACACCCAGCTCCAGCCGTACGCGTTCGACCCGGCGGGGGCGAAGGCCAAGCTCACCGCGGCGGGCTACAAGGACGGCAACGGCGACGGCTTCTTCGACGGGCTGGAGCTCGGCGTCGCCTGTGACCAGTCGAACGCCAACATGACCCGGGTGGTGCAGCTGTTCCGGGAGAGCGCCGAGCAGGCCGGCATCAAGTTGAAGAACGAGTGCGTTGAGCGCAACACCTTCCTGAGCCGCACCAAGGAAGGCAAGTACGACATCGACGCGTCGCAGTGGGGCGTCTTCGACAACCCGATGGACCAGCTGCGTAGCACGTACCTGTCCAGCAACCCGGGTGGGATCAACTACAACCTGCTCAAGTCGGACGAGATGGACCGGCTGATCAACGACGCCGCCGGCACCACCGACCACGCCACCTTCGTCGAGAAGATCAAGAACATCGACAAGGTCGTGCACGACCAGGCGTACCTGACCCCGCTGTACGTGGAGAACTTCCAGTTCGCCTACAACGCCAGCAAGTTCCAGGGCTTCGTCGCGTCGCCCTCCGACCTGCTCGGCATGGTCACCGCGTACTCGCTCGCCCAGGTCAAGCCGGTCGGCTGACCGGCCGACGCCAGCACAGGAAAGGAGGGGTCCCCCGTGGCACGCTTCGTGCTCAACCGGGCGCTGAAGGCCGTACTGACGATCTGGATAGCGATCACCGCGACGTTTTTCCTGCTCCGGTTGCTCCCGGGGGACCCCACGACCCTGATGGTCGAGGGCGACATGACCCCTGAGATGCGGGCCGCCCTGCTCAAGACCTACGGCCTGGACCGGCCGCTGTTCGAGCAGTACGTCGCGTATCTTCGCGAGCTGCTGCACGGCAACTTCGGGATATCGTTCCGGCAGATCCAGCCGGTGAGCGAGATCCTCCTCGACCGGCTGCCGTGGACACTGCTGCTGGCCGGCACGGCGTTCGTGCTGACCATCGCCATCGGCATCCCGATCGGCGTGTTCGCGGCGGCCCATCGCGACCGCTGGCCGGACAAGGTGCTGCAGGGCTTCGGCATCGGCGGGCACGCGCTCTTCGTGCCCAGCGTGGCCATGCTGCTGCTGGTCTTCGTCGGCGCCCGGCTCGGCTGGTTCCCGATCGGCGGGGCGATCGACCCCGACACCCGGGGCGCCGCAGCCTATCTCAGCCTGGCGCACCACCTGGTGCTGCCGGTGCTCTCACTGGTCCTCGTGCAACTCGGCCCGTACGCGCTGACGCTGCGCACCAACCTGGTCGACGTCCTCGGCGAGGACTACATCCGCGCCGCCCGCGCCCGCGGCCTCTCCGGCCGCCGCCGGCTGTGGAAGCACGCCCTGCGCAACGCGATCCTGCCCGCGCTGACCCTGATGGGCCTCCAGCTCGGCACGCTGGTCGGCGGCGCCGTGCTCACCGAGACCGTGTTCGCCTACCCCGGGGTCGGCCGGCTCATCTACGAGGCCGTCGGGCAACGCGACTACCCCGTCCTGCAAGGAGCGTTCATCATGCTCGCTATCACCGTCGTGGTTGCCAACACGCTCACCGACCTGCTCTACGCCGTGCTCAACCCGAGGATCCGGCTGTGAGCGCGCCGCTCATGCCGGAGGCGGCGGCGGAAGCGGCCCCCAGCGCCAAGCCGGCCTGGCGCGCCTTCCTGCGCAAGCCCTCCGGGCTGCTCGCGGCGACGGTGCTGACGGTGATGGTCGTGGTCGCGCTCGCCGCCCCGCTGATCGCCGACGAGCCCGGCGGTACGGGCAATGACGTGCTCGTCGGACCCTCGGGCGCGCACTGGTTCGGCACCGACGACCTCGGCCAGGACATCTTCGCCCAGGTGGTCTGGGGCACCCGGACCAGCCTGATGATCGGTGTGGCCGCCTCACTCATCGCGATCGTGCTCGGCACCGCGATCGGACTCGCCTCGGCGCATTTCCGGCCGGTCGACGCCGTCGGCACGGTCGTCACCGACGTGATGCTGGCGCTGCCGACCCTCCCCCTGATGATCATGCTGGCCGCGATCGTCAACCCGAGCGTCTGGACGCTCACCGTGATCATCGGCGTCTTCGCCTGGCCCGAGGTGGCCCGGCTGATCCGCTCGCAAGGCCTGGTCGTCTCGGCGATGCCCTACATCGACGGCGCGCGGGTGCTCGGCGCGAGCGGCTGGCGGATCGTCACCCGCGAGATCCTGCCCGCGGTGGTCCCGCTGATCGTGGTGAGCGTGCTGCTGACCGCGTCCCGCGCGGTCATCTCCGAGGCGGGGCTGAGCTTCCTCGGCCTCGGTGACCCCGACTCGTGGTCGTGGGGGCGGATCCTGCTCAACGCCCAGCGCAGCGGCGTGGTCGCCATCGCCTGGTGGCAGACGCTGTTCCCGTCGCTGGCGATCCTGCTGCTCGTCCTTGCCGCCACCGTGGCCGGCATGCGCTTCAACGACATCCGCGACCCCCGCCGGAACGGAGGCTGACCCGTGCGCCTGCCCGACAGTTTCTACTCGTCCGTCCGCGCCGAGCTGACCGAGGCGCTCGGCGAACGCGGCCTCGACGGCTTCCTCGCCACCTCCCCCGCTGACGTGGCATACCTCTGCGGGTTCTTCTACATCGCCACCGAGCGGCCGGTGTACCTGTGGATGCCGCGCTCGGGCGACCCGCTGCTGGTGATCCCCCGTCTGGACGACGAGTACGCCGTCCAGCAGCGGGTCACGGTCGAGACGGTCAGCTACTTCGAGTACCCCGGCGTGGTCACCGCCGAGCAGACGCTCGCCGCGGCGCTGGCCGGCCGCGGGGCGCGCCGGATCGGGGTGGGCGCCGGCGTGTCGGTCGGGGCGTTCCGCGCGCTGTCGGCGGCCCTCGGCGAGACCACCACCCTGGAGACCACCGACGCGGTGGCCAGGCTGCGGCTGCGCAAGCGGCCCGAGGAGATCCCGTTCCACGAGGCGGCGGCGCGCATCTGCGACGAGATGCTGGCCGCGGGCCGGGAGCTGATCGCCGACGCACTGCGCCGGGGCGACGAACTGCCCCGCGAGGACGAGATCGCCCGGCACGTCATCGGCTACGGCACGGACCGGATGTACGCCGACTACGACATGGTCGTCTACACCACCAAGCTCGCCGGTGGGCTCGTCTACGCCGGGCCGAACTCGGCGCTGCCGCACGGCCTGCCGACGCGGCGGCGGGTCCGGCCCGGCGACACCCTGATCCTCTCGCTCGGCGCGGCGGTGGCGAGCCGGTTCGTGGAGAGCGAGCGGACGTTCGTGATCGGCGAGCCGACCCCGGAGCAGCAGCGCTACTACGAGGCCGACCGGGAGGCGCAGGAGGTCGGCACCCAGGCGATGGTGGCCGGGCGGACCTGCGCCGAGGTCAACAAGATCTGCCTGGACGTGCTGCGGGGCCACGGTCTCGGCGACTACATCCGGCACCGGCAGGGCCACGGGATCGGGTTGCAGAACCACGAGCCGCCGTGGGTCGAGGACGGCGACACCACCGTCCTGGCCCCCGGGATGCTGCTGTCCAGCGAACCCGGCGTGTACGTGCCGGGGCACGCTGGCTACCGCATCTCCGACACGGTGCTGGTCGAGGCGGCCGGACCGCGCCGGCTCACCAGCCACCCCCGCGACCTGGCGTCCACCGTCATCGAGGAGGTCCGATGAGTTTCCATGAGCGGCTGACCGTCAACGGCGCCGAGCTGGTGGTCGAGGCGTTCGGCCCGCAGGACGGGCCGGCGATGATCGTGCACCACGGCGCGCCGGGCCTGGGCTCCCGGTCCGAGCCGAAGCGGTCGTTCGGCCCGTTCGCCGACACGTTCCGGGTCATCGTCTTCGACGCCCGCGGCTCCGGCGAGTCCAGCGACCACGAGCCGTTCACCCACGCGCAGTGGGTCGCCGACGTGGACGCGATCCGCGCGTACTTCGGCCACGAGCGGATCGTCATGGCCGGCGGATCGTACGGCGGGTTCATCGCGCTGGAGTACGCCGTCGCCCACCCCGACCGGGTCTCGGCGCTCGTGCTGCGGGACACCGCGGCCGACACCGCGCACGACCACCTCGCCGTCGAGCGGGCGAAGTCCACCGACCGGACCGTCATTCCACAGTGGGCGATCGACCGCATCGGCACCGGCCGGTTCGAGAGCAACGAGCAGCTGCGCGAGTACTGGAAGGCGATCCTGCCGCTCTACGACCACCAGCACGACCCGGCGAAGGACGCCGCCAAGCTGGCCGCGACCCGGTTCCACTACCGGACGCACAACGCGGCGTTCGGGCAGAACATGCCGCGGTACGACCTGAAGCCGAAGCTCCCGTCGGTCACCTGCCCGACCCTGGTCACCGTGGGCCGGCACGACTGGCGCACGCCGGTGGCCGCGTCGGAGACGATCGCGGAGCTGATCCCCGACGCCCGGCTGGTCGTGTTCGAGCAGTCCGGCCACTCCCCCCAGCTCGAGGAGCCGGAGCTGTTCCAGCGGACCGTCCGGGACTTCCTGGCCGAGGCCGGAGTCGTGTGATGGCGCTGCTGGAGGTCGAGGACCTGCGGGTCAGCTTCCCTGGGCCGGGCAGCGCGCCGGTA
Organism: Dactylosporangium sp. NPDC049742; assembly: GCF_040674675.1. Classification (NCBI taxonomy): domain Bacteria; kingdom Bacillati; phylum Actinomycetota; class Actinomycetes; order Micromonosporales; family Micromonosporaceae; genus Dactylosporangium; species Dactylosporangium sp. NPDC049742. The sequence goes on from NZ_JBFANF010000015.1 coordinate 192,245, forward strand.
CGGGCGGTCAACGGCGTGTCCCTCGCCCTGGAGCCCGGGCGGACGCTGGCCATCCTCGGCGAGTCCGGCTCGGGCAAGAGCGTCACCGCGCAAGCGGTCATGGGCATTCTCGACGCGCCCCCGGCGCAGGTCAGCGGATCGGTGCGGCTGCGCGGCCGGGAGCTGCTGACGCTGCCGGCGAAGCAGCGCGACAAGGTCAGCGGCGAGGAGATCGGCATGGTCTTCCAGGACGCCATGGCCGCGCTGAACCCGGTCTACACGGTCGGTGAGCAGCTCAGCGAGCTGCTGCGGGTCCGGCGTGGACTGTCGCGGTCGGACGCCCGGCGGCGCGCGGTCGAGCTGGTCGACCGGGTGCGCATCCCGGCCGCCAGGGACCGGGTGCGCGACTACCCGCACCAGTTCTCCGGCGGGATGCGGCAGCGCATCATGATCGCGCTGGCCATCGCGCTCGAACCGGCGGTGCTGATCGCCGATGAGCCGACGACCGCGCTCGACGTCACGGTGCAGGCCCAGGTGATGGGGCTGATCGCCGAGATCCAGCGGGACAGCGGGATGGCCCTGCTGCTCATCACGCACGACCTGGGCGTGGTCGCCGAGGTCGCCGACGACGTGGCGGTGATGTACGCCGGCCGGCTCGTCGAGCGGGCCACCGTGGAGCAGGTCTTCGGCGGCCCGGCCCACCCGTACACCGAAGGGCTGCTCGCCTCGATGCCCCGGGTCGACCGGCGCGACGAGGAGCTGTACGCGATCCCCGGTGCGCCGCCGAACCCGGCGCGCCTGCCGGCCGGTTGCCCGTTCCACCTGCGCTGCCCGCGTGCCGACGACACCTGCCGTTCCACGCTGCCGCCGCTGTCGCCGCTGCCGCACGGCCGGGCCAGCGCCTGCCACCACCGGGAGGAGCTGCTGCATGTCAGCCACCGATGACCCGGTGCTCCGGGTCGACAACCTGGTCCGGCACTTCCCGGTGAAGGGCCGGCTGCCCTTCACGTCCGGCGGGGTGGTCAGGGCCGTCGACGGGGTGTCCTTCGACCTCCGGCGCGGCGAGACCCTCGGGGTCGTCGGCGAGTCCGGCTGCGGCAAGAGCACGCTCGCCCGGATGCTGGTCGGGCTGGAACGCCCGACGTCCGGCGAGGTGCGCTTCGGCGACGCCGTCGTGCACACCGCGCGGGGCCGCCGGCTGCGGGAGCTGCGCCGGCGGATCCAGATCGTGCTCCAGGACCCGTACACCTCGCTGAACCCGCGGCGCACCGTGCGCGACATCCTGCTCCAGCCGTTCGAGATCCACCCGGACGTGGTGGACCGCCGGCGTCGGCTGGACCGGGTCAAGGAGTTGCTCGAGCTGGTCGGTCTCGACCCGTCGCTGCACCTGGACCGCTATCCGCACCAGTTCTCCGGCGGTCAGCGGCAGCGGATCGGCATCGCCCGTGCGCTCGCCCTGCGGCCTGACGTCATCATCTGCGACGAGCCGGTCTCCGCGCTCGACGTTTCGGTCCAGGCCCAGGTGGTCAACCTGCTGGAGCGGCTGCAGCGCGAGCTCGGCGTGGCGTACGTCTTCATCGCCCACGACCTGTCGGTGGTCCGGCACATCTCGGACCGGGTGGCGGTGATGTACCTCGGCAAGCTGGTCGAGACCGGACCCGAGGCGCCGCTGTACGACGCGCCGCAGCACCCCTACACCAAGGCGCTGTTGTCGGCGGTCCCCGTACCGGAGCCCGTGGGCCGGGCCGAACGGCAGCGGATCCTGCTCGCGGGCGACCCGCCGAGCCCCGTCGACCCGCCGTCCGGCTGCCGGTTCCGGACCCGCTGCTGGCAGGCCACGGAGACCTGCGCCCACGTCGAGCCGCTGCTGACCGGCGACGGGCGATCGGTCGCCTGCCACTATCCGCTGCCCGCCGCATAAGGAGAATGTGCTGTGCTGCAAGAACCCGCGACCCGGTACCAGGGCCACAAGTCCTACTCGTACCTTGAGCCGCACCTCGACTACCGGGATTTCGACCTGGCCTCGGAGGTCGGCCGGGTGCCCGAACACGACCTCGGGCTCTCCGACGCGCAGCGGCAGCGGGTGACCCGGCTCCTCGCCGAGCACGTCGCGATCTCGCTGCACGAGCACCCCGTGGTCCTCCCGTCCGACGTGCGGCAGCTGCGCGCCTACAACCGCACAGCGCGCCAGCGGACCGGGTACGAGGGGCTCGCGCGCTCCGGCCTGACCGCGGTCTTCGACAACTTCATGGCCGGCGCTTCCTGCGTGACCAGCGAGAACGGCTGGAAGTGGAACGACCTGATCTACGCGCTCGGGATGCGGATGAGCGACCTGTACAAGCAGGACCACGTGCGGCTGGCCACGTCGGTCGACGACATCCGGGCCGCCAAGCGCGACGGCCGGCTCGCCCTGGTCGCCGGGCTGGAGTGCTGCACCCCGATCGAGAACGAGCTGGACCGCATCGACATCCTGTACGGCTTCGGCGTCCGGCAGCTCGGTGTCGCGTACAGCCAGGCGAACATGCTCGGCGGCGGGCTCTCCGAGCCGCGCGACGGCGGGCTGACCCACTTCGGCCGGCGCGCCGTCGACCGGATGAACAAGCTCGGCATCGCCATCGACATCTCGCACAGCGGCGACCAGACCTGCCTGGACGTGATCGAGGCCAGCCGGGTGCCGGTGTTCATCACTCACGCCGGCGCACGGTCGGTGTGGGACACCTCGCGGATGAAGCCGGACGAGGTGATCCGCGCGTGCGCCGAGCGGGGCGGCGTCATCGGCATCGAGGCGGCGCCGCACACCACGCTGTCGGAGCAGCACCTGGAGCACTCGATCGAGTCGGTGATGGACCACTTCACGTACTGCGTCGACCTGGTCGGCATCGACCACGTCACGTTCGGCCCGGACACGATGTTCGGTGACCACGTCGGGGTGCACAACACGTACGCGGGCAACTACGCCCACGACAGCGGGAAGAAGCCGTCACACCCCCGGGTGGAGTACGTCTCCGGCCTGGAGAACCCGGGCGAGGCGTTCGGCAACATCGTCGGCTGGCTGGTCAAACACGACTATTCAGACGACGAGATCGCCAAGGTCATCGGGGGCAACACCCTGCGCGTGCTCGAACAGGTCTGGTAGCGGCCGGCGCTATTACACTCTGGACGGCGGAGAGGTGGGACTGAATGGCTCGGCGCGAAACCGCGCTCCAGGCCGCGCAGATGCAGTTGCGCGAGTTGATCGGCAGCGAGTTCCTGAACGGTGACAAGCTACCCAACGAACGGGAGCTCGCGGACCGGTTGACGGTCAGCCGCGCCACCGTGCGCGAGGTGCTCGGCCAGCTCGCCGCCGAGGGCCTCCTGACCCGCACCTGGGGTGTCGGCACGTTCGTCCGGGAGCCGGCCGAGCGGGTCCCGGTCTCGATCAGCGACGTCACCGCGCTGCGCGACCGCATCACCGCCTCGGGCCACAGCCCGGCCCTCCAGGACGCGTCGGTGAGCCGCACCGCCTGCCCGGACGACTGCGCCAAGGTCCTCGGCCTGGCGCCCGGTGACACGGTGTGGCGCGTCGACCGCCTCTTCGCCGTCGACGGGGTGGCCGCGGCCTGGATCCGCGACCACCTCCCGCTCGCCGTCGGCGGCCGGGACCTCGACCCGTCGGGCCTGCTCAGCATCGACCACGACATGTTCGAGTTCCTGGCCGGCGCCACCGGCATGCCGGTCCGCCGCGCCGAGATCGACTTCGCCGCGGTCCTGGCCGACGAGGAGGCCGTCGACCGCCTCGGAGTGCCGCTCGGGCACCCGCTGGTGAGCGCCACCCAGATCGGCTACACGGCCGAAGAGCTGGCCCTCTTCCACGGCCACATCACGGTGCGCACCGACATCCTGACGCTGCGGATCACCCGCGCCGGCTGACCGCCGGCGGTTCTGGGCGGCTGGGCGTCGTTCGGCCCGCGTGAAACGCAGTGGCGTGCACCTGGACGACCTCGCCCCCGCCGCACAGAACCGCCCAGCGACGGTGATGGCGTGACCGGACGCGCCGGTCGAACCGGCGTCGCATCCCCCCAGGGTGATGGGCCGCCCCCGTTTGCCGGTCCATCACCCTGGCGCGCGTCTTCCTTGGCGAATGCCGATACCTGGTACCGGCACCTTCGCCGGACGTTCCTTACGATCGCCGGACGCGGTGGTGACCGCCAGGTCAATGGGCGGCAGTTGACCGGCAACTTCGCCCGTTGGCATCATGGGCACGGCATCGGTCAGGGCCCATGCGCCGGTCCTGGCCCAGCGGGTGCCGGGGCCTGTACGGAAAGGATCGGATGTTCAGCGCGCAGGTACGGGCCCACCGCCGGCGGCTGGGTATGACGCAGGAAGACCTGGCAGCCACAACGGGTGTGAGCGTGCGCACCATCCGTAACCTCGAAGCCGGCCAGACCGGCCGCGCCCGGCCTGCAACGGTGCGACTGCTGGCCGACGCCTTCGAGCTGGCCGGTGACGAACGGGACCGGTTCTGCCGGTCCGCGCTCGACGGCACCGACCAGCAGCCCGCAGACAAGGCTCCGACGAGCGCCGCCGGCACTCCCCCGGCGCATGGACGACCCGTTCCGGCGCAACTGCCCGCCGACGTGGCCGGCTTCGTCGGCCGTACCGGCCAGCTGCGACAGCTCACCGAGCTGCTCGACGACCATGACCGGCCGGCCGCGGTGGTGATCTCCGCGATCGCCGGCACGGCAGGCGTGGGCAAGACCGCCCTCGCGGTGCACTGGGCACACCAGACCCTCGACCGGTTCCCCGACGGGCAGCTGTACGTCAACCTGCGCGGCTATGACCCCGACCAGCCCGCCACCCCCGCAGAGGTGCTGGTCCGGTTCCTCACCGCCCTCGGGGTGCCCGGCACCGACATCCCCGCCGGCCTCGACGAACGCGCCGCCCGCTACCGCACCGAGCTCACCGGCCGACGCATGCTCATCGCGCTCGACAACGCCGCCACCGTCGACCAGGTCCGGCCCCTGCTACCCGGAACCGGTTCCTGCATGGTCCTGGTGACCAGCCGCGACAGCCTCGCCGGACTGGTCGCCGTCAACGGCGCCCACCGCTTCGACCTCGACCTGCTCCCCCCGGCCGACGCGATCACGTTGCTGCGCCGGCTCATCGGCCACCGCGTCGACGCCGACCCCGACGCCGCGGCCACCCTCGCCACCCAGTGCGCCCATCTGCCTCTGGCGCTGCGGGTCGCCGCCGAACTCGCCGTCGCCCGCCCCACCACCCCGCTGGCCGACCTGGTCGTCGAACTGGCCGACCAACAGCACCGCCTGGACCTGCTCGACGTCGACGGCGACCCCCGCGCCGCCGTCACGGCAGTGTTCTCCTGGTCGATGCGCCACCTACCGGTCGACGCCGCCCGCACCTTCCGGCTGCTGGGCCTGCACCCCGGCCCCGACATCGACGTCTACGCCACCGCTGCGCTCACCGACACCAGCCTGTCGCAGGCGCGCCTCGCCCTCGACCGGCTCGCCCGGGCCCACCTCGTGCATCCCACCGGCCCGGCCAGGTACGGCATGCACGACCTGCTCGGCGCTTACGCCACCACCCTCACCACCGCGCACGACGCCGACGCCGACCGCCGGGCGGCGTCGACCCGGCTGTTCGACTACTACCTGGTCACCGCCGCGGCCGCCACGCAACACCTGCGCCACGTCGATGCCCACAGCCGGCCCGGCACCGCCACGCCGGCCACCACCCCGACCCCGGACCTGGCCGACCCCGGCACCGCCCGGCGGTGGCTGGACACCGAACGGCCCTGCCTGGTGGCCGCTGCCGTGCACACTGCCACCCACGGCTGGCCCGCCCACGCCGTGCAGTTGTCGATGACCCTGTACCGCTATCTCGAGAGCGGCCACTACATCGACGCGCTCACCATCCACGCACACGCTCGCGACGCCGCCCGGCAGGCCGGTGATCCGGCCGGGCAGGCCCACGCGCAGCTCGGCCTCGGCGGCACAAACATTCGCCTCGGCCGGCTGGAGTTGGCCACGGAGCATTTCGTCCAGGCGTCAGCGCTGTTCCAGCAGGCCGGCGACCTGGTCGGCCAGGCCCGCGTGCTGACGAACCTCGGCGTCGTCGAGGACCATCGAGGCTTCTACCAGGCCGCCGCCGACCGCTCGGAGCAGGCGCTGGCCCTGTACCGACAGACCTCCCACACCACCGGCGAAGCCATAGCGCTGCACAACCTCGGTGTTGCAGAGGACCACCTGGGCCGCCATCAGGCCGCTGCCGACCACCTCGAGCAGGCACTGGCCCTGTACCGACAGACCTCCCACACCATCGGCGAAGCCATGGCGCTGCACAACCTCGGCCTCGCCGAGATGGGGCTGGGCCGCTACCAGGAAGCCGCCGACCGCCAGGAGCAGGCGCTGGCCCTGTACCGGCAGGCCGGCTACCCGCGCGGGGAAGCCTGGGCGCTGTTCGGTCTCGGCAGTGTCCAGACCCACCTCGGCCGGCCTGACCAGGCCATCGCGCTCCACAGGCGGGCCCTCACCCTCTTCCGGGAGTCAGGTGAGCGCGGCGGCGAAATCCGAGCGCTCAACGGCCTGGGCGAAGCCGCCCTCGCCGCCGGCCGCCCTGCCGACGCGCTGACCCACCACATCACCGCCCTGAGCACCAGCGTCATCCCCGATCAGCAGGCCCGCGCCCACACCGGTGCCGGCCGCGCCCACCACATGCTCGGCGACCTCGTCCGCGCCCGGCACCACTATGAACACGCCCTGGCCCTGCACACCCGCCTCGGATCCCCGGATGCCCACGACGTAGTGGCCTGCCTCATCGCCCTCGACGCGTCACCTGACACCGGCCACGACCAACACGATTGACGGACCCTCTTCTGCTCAGGTTGATCGCCAGCGGCTCGAGGGCGGCGCCCGAGGTTCGATGCCGTTACGGATAGCGGTAGAAACCCGCGGTCCACCCTCCACGATCAGTTCGAAGAACGCCTCGCTTCGCTGCTGCGCGACCGGCGTCAGGCGACCAGTTGGGGGTGGGCGGCGAGGAAGCCCTTGACCTGGTCGGTCCGGACGGCGGTGAGCAGGTTGATGCTGGTCTGGTCGAGGTCTTCGGCCGTGCCGTTGCCGGGCGACCGGTTGAACGTGCCCTCGTTCGTCTTGATGGTGACCACGTTGTCGCTGCTCACGCCGCGCATGGCGTACGCCCAGTCGGCCAGGTCGATGCCACCGCTGTCGATGGTGATCGCCTTGCCTGCGCCCTCGATGACCTTGTTGAACCGCACCGGGTTGGCGAGCACGTCCTTGCTGAGCATTTTCTTGAAGACGGCCTTGATGAACTGTTGCTGGTGGCGTTGCCGGTCGTAGTCGCCGTTGGGCAGGGTCTCGCGTTGCCGGACGTAGTCGAGGGCCTGCCACGGTTCGAGGTGCTGGTAGCCGACGTGGTAGACCACCGGGGTCACGCCCGGAACCGGGTCCAGGCCCTGGCCGCCGTCGTCTCTGGTGTACTGCCGGAACGGGACCTCCGTCCCGCCCGTGCTGTTGTGACCGATGCTCACGGACGTGGTCTCCTGGTCCACGTACATGTCGACTCCACCGAGCACGTTGACGACCTGTTGGAAGCCGGTGAAGTCGACGATCCCCGCACCGTCGAACGTCACCCCGCACAGCTTCTTGATCGTCAGGGCGAGCAGCTCGACGGCATGGCGGCGGGCGGCCGGCCCGGTGAGGCCGTTGCCACCGTAGGCGAACGCGGCGTTGACCTTGTCGTCGCCGCCCGGGTACTGCCTGGCCCCGTTGTCGTACGGCGGGACCTCGACCCAGGTGTCCCGAGGAATCGAGACCATGAACGCGGCGTCATACGTTGCCGGGATGTGCAGGATGATGATCGAGTCGGAGCGTACGGGTTCGCGAGGGTCCTGGCCGGGGCGGGCGTCGACACCGACGAGCAGGATGTTCTTCGCCCCTGTGACTGACGGGTGGCCGGGCTGCTGGGCCCAGCTGCCGGTGTCGCCGAGCAGGTTCTGCTCGACGACGCCGCGCGTCGCGTACGACAGCAGGGCCTCCTTCGCCACGAGCACCGCGGCGGCCAGCACGACCAGGGTCGTGCCGAGCGCGATGCACCACCGCGCCCACGACGGAGCCTTGGGCCGTGCGCGCTGGTTCCGGTCGCCCGGCACGGTCGCCCGGCCGCACGCGCGCTGGTCCCGGTCGGCCGGCACGGTTGCCCGGCCGCACACGCGCTGCTTCCGGTCGGCCGGCACGGTTGCCCGGCCGCGCGCGCGGCCGGGCCGGTCGTTCACCGAATCACCGGACCGGTGCGGTTCATCCGGAGAGGTCACCGGGCCGGCTCCTGTTCACGAGTACGTCGGACAGGAGAAACCTATGGACCAGGTGGACCGGCGGCCGTGGCGTCCTGCGACATCAACCCCGTCTTTCACCCCCTACGAACCGGTGCCCGGGTACGAGTGGGCCGCTCGCACACGCGTCCGTCACTCACGGGGATCCCATGTCGGTACTTTCTGCCCTCCATGCGGCGCAGTAGCGTCGCGGGAGCCGCGCCGCGGTGGTGGCTCTACCTGCCGGCGTTCTTCCTGATCGCAGCGGGGTGGGCGCTCGCGCTGCCGGTCAACGGCACGTACGACGAGAAGGACCACATCGCCCGTGCGTACGCCGTGACCACCGGACAGCTCACCACCCACCGCACGGTCGTCGACCGGCGAGACGACCGCAAGCCCGCGTTCCTGGTGCCGGCGAGCCTGATGCCCAGCAACAGCAACGTCGACTGCGCCTGGGCGCCCCGCCCGGCGCGCCCGGCCGACTGCCAGCGCTGGACCACCGACCGGGCCCGCGTCCTCACCCCGAGCGGGGCGGCCAGGTACAGCCCGGTCTACTACCTGCTCGTCGGTGCGCCGCTGGTGATCGCACCCGACCGGACCGGCATCCTGCTCGCCCGGCTCATGTCGGCGCTGGCCGCGGCCGCCCTCCTGGCCGGAGCGGCCGGTGCCGCGCTGCGGCTCGGCAGCCGGTTGCTCGCGCTCGGTGTCGTGCTCACCGCGACGCCGATGGCGGCGAACCTGGCCGGCTCGGTCAACCCGAACGGCCTCGAGATCGCCGCGGGCATTGCCGTCTGCTGCGGGCTGCTCGCCCTGCTGCGCGCGCCCGACGCACTGCTCGGCGACCGCGCTGTGCGCCGCCTGCTCGTGCTGGTCGGGGTCGGTTCGCTGGTGCTGCTCACCGTCCGCCAACTCGGGCCCGCGCTGCTGACGCTCATCGTGACGGCGTGCGTGGCGCTGGCCCGCCCCGGGCGCATCGCCCAGCTGTGGCGGCGCCGCGAGACGCGCTGGATCGTTGCCGGCTCGTGGTCGCTCGGTCTGGCCGGTTCGCTCGGCTGGATGGCGTACTCCGGCGTGGCCGGCGTCGCTGCGGTCGTCCGCGACGCCCAGCACCTCGCCCCGTCGGAACTCGCGCAGGTCCTGGCCACCCGGCGCATCCCGTTCTATCTCAGGCAGGTCGTCGGCCAGTTCGACTACGGCGAGACCAAGCCACCGCTGGTGGTCACCGCGGCGTGGTGCCTGCTGCTGGTCGCCGTGGTGGTGCCGAGCCTGATCCACGGCGGCCGCCGGCTCACCCTCGTCGCCGCCGCACTCGGCGCCGCCTGCCTCGGCCTGCTCCTGACCCTGGAACTGCATTATCTGCCGATCATCGGCTGGTTCGCGCAAGGCCGGTACGCGATGCCGGCAGCCACCGGCGTGGTGCTGTGCGCCGCCTGCGCCCCGCAATTCGAACGCCGCCTCGCCTCGCGGCACCGGCTACGCCCCTACTGCACCGTCCTGACCTTCACGGCCGCAGCCCTGCACGTGTACCTGCTGGCGTTCGTGATGACGCGTTTCCGGTCCGGCCCGGGCGCGCGCCTCGACCCGTTCACGGGCGTCTGGCAGCCACCGGTCGGCGCGCTGCCGCCGCTGCTGGCGGTGCTGGCCGGCGGCACGATCCTCGCGGTGCTGGCCGCAGTGGCGACCGGCGACGGTACGCGTGGTCCCGTCCACACACCGTCAGAACAGCACGCGTTGCCTTCCATGCCGAACGTCCAGTGACACGCCGCCTCCGTCAGGCGCGGCGTCACGCCCGGACCGCGGCACTGCGCCGGCGGTATCGCTGCCGGCTTCCCGGCCGCCTGGAGTCGATCGAGCGATTCGGACGTTAGCCGGCGGTCGCGCTGGGTAGCGGCGGCTTGCCGTGTTCGTGCCGCGGCTAGACCTTCGAGCGATCCGCCGTGGGGGTTCGGTTGTCCAAGATCAGTGTTGAGCCGGTGGTTGCGCCGTCGCCGGTTCGTCGTCAGAGGCTGCGGCTGTGGCTGACCGTGGCCGCGGCGGTCGTCGCGCTCACCGCCGGCGGGTTCGTCACGTTCAGGCTCACCAGTACCGTGCCGGCGCCGCAGATCAAGCAGACCTTGCCGCAGACGTACACGATCCCGGGCGCTGCGCCGGTGTTGCCGTGGCCGCAGGCCGGGCAGGCGACGGTCGAGATTGACGGACTCGGCCGGGTGGGCAGCTCCGGTGGGTCGCGGCCCGTGCCGATCGCCAGCGTCACCAAGGTGATGACCGCGTACCTGATCCTGCGGGATCATCCTCTGCGCCTCGACGAGAACGGCCCCACGCTGATCGTCTCGCCGGAGGAGGCCGCCGCCTACCCGGCCCAGCTGGCCTCCGGCCAGTCGGTGGTCCAGGTGGTCGCCGGTGAGGTGCTCACCGAACGGCAGGCCCTCGAGGCTCTGCTGCTGCCCTCGGCCAACAACGTCGCCCACATCCTCGCCCGGTGGGACGCCGGCAGCAGCGACGCGTTCGTCACGAAGATGAACCAGGCCGCGGCCCAGCTCGGGATGGCCGATACGAAGTACACCGACCCGTCCGGGCTCGCACCGACCACCGTCAGCACCGCCGCCGACCAGGTCACCCTGGCCCGGGTGGCGATGCAGGTGCCGGTGCTGGCGCAGATCGTGGCGATGCCGAAGGCCACGCTGCCCGTGGTCGGGCAGGTCGAGAACGTCAACACCCAACTCGGCAAGGACGGCCTCGTGGGCATCAAGACAGGCTTCACCGACGAGGCCGGCGGCTGCCTGCTCTTCGCGGCCGAGTTCTCCGCGGAAGGGCAACGGTTCAGGGTCATCGGTGCCGTGCTCGCTCCCGGCCCGAGCCCGGCGGACGCCTTCGAGGCCAGCCGTCGCCTGATCCAGGCCAGCAGCGGCCTACTGCACAAGTACAAGGCCGTGCACGCCGGCGAGGTCGTGGCGACCCTCCGGGGCCCGACGGGCAGGAGCACCGACCTCGCCGCGACCGGCGACGTGGACGTGGTCGGCTGGCCCGGCCTGACGTACCGGATCGACACGGTGGGCGCCTTGCCGAGCCGCATCGCGGCGGGCACCAGTGCCGGCACGCTCAAGTTCACCGCCTTGGCCACTGCCGCGACCACGGCCGTGCAGGCCACCCACGCGCTCGAACCACCGAGTTGGTGGGAACGAATCACGCACGGGTGAGCGCAGCCGCTCACGCGGCGTGGCCCGCGTGAGCGTCCGGCACGACGCGGTCAGCGCCCGGGTTCGCTGTGCTGGGTGTCCGTCTCCGCGTCGATGATCGCTGTGAACGCTTCGAGGGCTGCCACATCACCGCTGTCCTCGACTTCGGCAAGGACGGCGTCGTGGGGTGCGGCGTGCGGGTCTCGCGTCGTCGTTCGATGCGGCGGATGCCGGACCGCCAGATCTCGTCGGCGCTCCAGACGGCGAGTGGGAACGGTAGGAGCAGCGCGAGTTGCGCGGGGTCGGGCGGTGCGGTGCCGAACACGTGCTGCAGCAGCGGGGTGTAGACGAGCGTGGCGGCGAACGTGACTTCGAAGGCGATGCCCCAGAGCAGGCGGCGGTTGGTGAGCAGGCCGACGGCGCGCAGGGAGGCGGTGGTGGTGCGGGCGGCGAAGGCGGTGCCGACCTGGCAGGCGACGATGGCGAGGAAGGCCATGGTGGTGGCCTGCTGCCAGGTGTGGTGGAGCGGGGTGCCTGGGCCGGTCGGGTCGCCGGGGTGCCAGCCGCCGGCGTGCAGGGTGACGAAGAAGGCGGTGAGGACGCAGGCGGCGGCGACGCCGCCGAGGACGAGCCAGGCACGGATCAGCATTCGCCCGCTGATGACGTGCTGTTCGCGCCGGCGGGGTGGGCGGTGCATGAGACCGGGTTCGGCGGGTTCGCGGCTGAGGGCGAGGGCGGGCAGGGTGTCGGTGCCGAGGTCGACGGCGAGGATCTGCAGGACGCCGAGGGGCAGCGGGACGGCGCCGCCGGCGAGGGCGAAGACGAGGAACGGGACGACCTCCGGGGTGGCGTGGGCGAAGATGTACAGGATGAACTTGCGGACGTTGTCGTAGACGCGCCGGCCGGCCTGGACGGCGGTCACGATGGTGGCGAAGTTGTCGTCGGTCAGGATCATGGTCGAGGCTTCCCGGGCGACGTCGGTGCCGGCGAGGCCCATGGCGATGCCGATGTCGGCGCGGCGCAGGGCGGGGGCGTCGTTGACGCCGTCGCCGGTCATGGCCACCACGTGGCCTTGGGCGCGCAGAGCGTCGGCGATGCGGAGCTTGGCCTCGGGTGAGCTGCGGGCGAAGACCAGTTCGCGGTGGCCGGCGAGGAGATCGTCGAGGTCGGGTTCGGTCATGGCGTCGAGCTCGGCACCGGTGACGACTCTGGTGTCGTGGGTGGCGATGCCGACGCGGCGGGCGATTTCGGTGGCGGTGAGGCCGTTGTCGCCGGTGACGACCATGAGCCGGATGCCGGCGGTGTGACAGCGGGCGACCGCGTCGGCGACCTCGGGGCGGGGCGGGTCGAACATGGCGATGAGGCCGAGGAGGGTGAGGTCGCGTTCGGCGTCTTCGCGCCGTGCGGGTGGATCGTCGCCGGGCAGGGCGCGGTCGGCGACGGCGAGGAGCCGCAGGCCGTGGCCGGCGAGCTCGGCCGCCGCGGCGGTGACCCGGTCACGATCCTGTGGCAGGAAGGGCCGGTCGCCGCCGGTGTCTGCGATGCGGGTGCACAGCGGCAGGAGTTCTTCGGGGGCGCCTTTGGCGTGCAGCCGCAGCGTGCCACCGATGTCGTCCTCGGTGGACATGCGCCGCAGGGCGGGCTCGAAGTGGAACTGGCGGCGTTGCGCGCGACGGCGGTCGCCGGCGTCGACGGCGAGGCCGAGGGTGGCGGCGGCGTGCAGCAGCGCGGTCTCGGTCGGGTCGCCGCTGTCGGGGTTCAGGGTGGCGTTGTTGCAGCGGGCCACGACGGCGGCGAGGCGGCCGGCGACCAGGCCAGCGACCAGGCCGGCGACATTGCCCGGGGCCGGGGCGGCGGCCTCGAGGTCGATGCGTTGCGGCAGGGTCCAGATGGTGGTGGCCCGCATCCGGTTCTGGGTGAGGGTGCCGGTCTTGTCGGTACAGATGACGGTGGTCGAGCCGAGTGTCTCGACAGCGCTGAGGCGCTTGACGACGGCGCCCTTGCGGGCGAGTTCCCGGACGCCGATGCCGAGGGCGAGGGTGATGGTCGGAAGCAGTCCTTCGGGGACGTTGGCGACGAGCAGGCCGATGGCGAAGGTGAGGGCCGCGGCGGCGCTGAGGTGGGCGACGAGGGTGCCGAGGGGCAGGAAGGCGAGGCCGGCGATGACGGCGACGACGGCGATGAGCCAGGCGACGCGCTTGACCTGGATCTCCAGGGGGCTGGGGTCGTGGCCGACGCGTTGGGTGAGGGCGGCGATGCGACCGAGTTCGGTGCGCATGCCGGTGGCGTAGACGAGGGCGAGGGCCTCGCCGCCGGTGCAGACGGTCCCGGAGAAGAGCAGGTCGCGGGCTTCGAGGACGGGCCCGCCGAGGTCGGTCTGGTCGAAGGCGCGGTAGGCGGGGCGGGACTCGCCGTTGAGGGTGGAGAGGTCGACCTCGACGGCGCCGGAGAGCAGGCGGGCGTCGGCGCAGATCCGTTCGCCCTCCTCGACGGCGAGGACGTCGCCGGGGACCAGGTCGGCGGCGGCGATCGTGGTCCGCGCGTCGTCGCGGACGACGGTGGCCTGCTGAGGCAGGAAGGCGGCGAGGGTTTCCACCGCCCGTTCGGCGTGCTGTTCCTGGACGAACGCGAACAGCGCGTTGATGAGCACGACGGCGGCGATCGCGACGGCGAGCGTGGGCGTGCCGGTCGCCAGGGCGAGGGCGGCGGCGAGCCAGAGCAGGACGGCCAGCGGGTGGATGAGCTGTCGGCCCAGGTCGCGCCACCACCGCCGGCGCTGCCGGCGGGTGAGCTCGTTGGGCCCGTGGACGAGCAGTCGGCGGGCGGCTTCGCGGCCGGACAGGCCGGTTGCGGTGCAGCGCAGGTCGCGCATAAGCAGGTCGACCGGCTCGCGAGGGTCCTGCGCCGCCGGCTGCGGCGGTGACGTGCTCGCGTGGCTGGTCATCGGAAACCTCCGCCATCGGGCGGCGTGGGAAGGGAGCCTCCGCCATCGGGCGTGGGGAGGCAGTGGGGCCATTGCTTCCCGGGCCAGGTGGAGATATGCGGCCGGATCAGGTCGGTGCCCGCACCGGCACGGCTGGCCGTCCGCCGGTACGTCACCTGGGCGGTTACGCGGTCACTGCGCCGCCACGTCGACACAGGTGCCGTAGTTCGTCCTGAACTCGCGCAAACGGCCGCCACGCGGTCCGATCCTCCACCTGGCCGCAAGGCTGGGCGGGTGGACCGGACCGCTCGTGGGGGTCAGCGCACCGAGTGCACGTGGGAGATCTCCAGGTCCTCGATGTCGGCAATGGCCAGGGTGGAGCCGTCGGGGCTCACCGCGATGATGCCTCCGCCTTGTTCCTTGAACTCGGCGATCGGGTGCCAGCGGTTGTCCTTGTTGGACTTGGCCCAGTACTGCGGCTCCGGCCCGAGGACGGTGCCGGTGGTGGTGAGGAAGCTTGCCGCGACCTGGGCGCGTGCC
>NZ_JBFANF010000016.1:0-191165 GCF_040674675.1 Dactylosporangium sp. NPDC049742
CCGTAGCGAACGGCCGCGGGTCACGCCGTGCCTGCCCGGCCCGCGGCGAGCACGGCGATCAGCCGGTACCGGCCGCCGACCATCGGCATGACGTCGACACCTCCAGGTCTTTGCCGCACGGCGTGGCTCCGCCCGGAGCCGCTGTCGCGATCCTCGCCGCGCGGCATGGCGGACACTCCTCATTCGTGTGACAGTTGTGCGACGAGGCAGGGGCGTGTCGCTTCCACGCCGCCCGGCAGGCGGCGATCAGGACGAGGTCGGCGTAGTCGGCGGCCGTGAGGCGCCCGTCGGTCAGGGACGCGTCGGCGCGGGGCACGCGCAGCGGCTGCCCGTCGTGCAGGAACGACACGGTGTCGACGTCGGCGCGGCTGGTCAGGGTGCACACGATCTGCCCGTACGCGAGGACCTCGTCGCTGCGCCCGACCCCGTCGGACCGGCTGCCGATTTCGACCGTCGCGTCGCCGCCACGGACCTCCACAATGCCGGTCACCGTGATGCCGGTCAACGCGCTGGTGTAGCCGGCGTCCCGTTCGGCCGCGGTCGGGCCGGACAGCAGGTTCCGCAGTTGTTCGTCGATCGCCGGCATCTGCCGGGTTCAGTCTCCTGGGCGCTTGGTGGTCGCTGGCTGCTTCCAAACGGTTGGCCAGTGGGAAGTGACCGCGGCGCGGGAACGGTTACCGCGCGTCGCGTAGGAACGGCCCGAGCAGTTCACCAGCTCGGGCGCGGATGTGGGCGGGGTCGCCACCCGCCTCGATGAGACTGGACGCACTGTAAACGATCGCGTTGATCATCTTGGCGGTGGTGGCCGGGTCCGGCAGGTCCATCGCCCGCAGCGCGTCGACCAGCGGATCGGACAACTGCTCGTGCATGACGCGGCTGCTGTCGTCCAACTGCTGACCAGGCGCGATCGCGGCGAGGGCGCGGGCTACGGCATGCTCACCCTCGGCAACCAGCTCAAGGTTGGTGTCGACGTACGCCAGCACCTGCGCGTCCGGCGCGCCCGCCGCGGCCATCGCTTCGGTCACCCGGGTCGACCAGCGGGGGAACACGTCCTGGATCAGCGCGTCGAGCAGGTCCCGGCGAGAGCGGAAATACTCGTACGCCGAGGAGCGGGCCAGACCGGCGCGACCGGCGACCGCCGCGAGTGACGGAGCGGCGCCCGGCTCCTCGGCCAGGATGGCACGGGCCGCGTCGAGCAGCGCACGATGTTTGACGGCGCGGTGCTCAGCGACGGTGGGCGCTGAGATGCGCGGCACCGTGCCTCCTTCAGTCGCCTAGCCGGACAGCTTTCCGTCGACCATTTCTACCACCCGATCGCAGTGCTGGAGCACATCAGTGTCGTGCGTGACCATGACGGTCGCCACCCCGGCGCGTTTGGTCTCGCGGGCCAGCAGCTCGACCACTTCGTGGCTGCGTGCCCGATCGAGTGCCGCTGTCGGCTCGTCGGCCAGCAGCAGCGACGGGCCACCGATCAGCGCCCGGGCGATGCCGATGCGTTGCCGTTCGCCGCCGGAGAGCTGGTGCGGGCGCCGGTGCGCCTTGCCGGCCATGCCGACCTCGGCAAGCAACTGTGCGGCGTCCTGCGCCCCGGTCCGGCGCCGGTTGAGGTGCTGGATGAGCCGCAGCTGGTCGATCGCGGTCAGCGCCGGGATGAGGTTGCCGTTCTGGAAGACGAAGCCGACATGCTCGCGCCGGAAGGCGGTGCGCGCCGCCGGCTTCATGGCGGCCAGATCGTTGCCGTTGACGGTCACGCCGCCCTCGTCCGGCACGGTCAGCCCGCCGGCCACGGCAAGCAGGCTGGACTTGCCGGCGCCGGACGGCCCGACCACCGCCACAAGTTCGCCGGGCGCGACGGTGAGGCTCACCGCGTCCAGCGCTTTGATGGTGTCGTCGCCGTCGCCCAGGCGCAGGGTCACCCCGGCCAGGCACAATCCGGTGCGGGTCGCGGTGTCGAGTTTCATCGTTGTGCTCCCAGGGCGGTCAGCGGGTTCACCGTGGCGATACGGACGATGGCGGTAGCCGCGCCGAGCAGGCCCAGCACGATGAGCAGCCCGGCCGCGGTCACGACGGCAGGCAGTTCCAGGGTGAACGGCACGTCTCCGCCGGTCACGAGGGCGCCCATGCCCAGGCCGGCCAGCACCCCGGCGGCGCAGGCGGCCAGCAGGATGAGCAGTGCCTGGACAAGACCATCGCGCAGCAGGTACGCCCGGGACGCGCCGATCGCTCGCAGGACGGCCAGCTCCTGCCGGCGATGAATGGTCCACACCGTGAAGAACGCGCCCACGACCAGGGCTGAGATGGCGTACAGAAAGACCTGGATGAGCGTGAGGGTCGACGTCTCGGCGGTGTAGCCGGGCGAGGTCGCGTACGAGTCGGCGAGCGTCAGGCTGGTGGTGCCCGCGGCGGCGTCCCCGGCCGCGAGGTTCAGCGTGGCGCCCGCACGTGCCTTGATCGCCACCGCCGTGGCCTCACCATCGGCGCCCGTGTGGATCCGGCGCCAGGTGTCGAGCGGCAGGTAGGCCACGTCGACGTGCCCGAACGTCCGCTGATCGGCGGTGGCCCCGACCACCGTGAGCCGCACGCCGAGCCGGTCGATGGTCACCGTGTCGCCGAGGCGCAGCCCGGCGTGGAGCAGCGTGTTGGAGACGACCAGCCCGTCCGCGCTGCCCAGCCGCGATCCGCCGGCCGGCGCCGGGTCCAGGAACGAGCCCGGTCGCACGCCGAACAGCGCCAGGTCGATCGGCACCCCGGCGCCACTGTGCGCGTTCACCAGCATGTTGCCGAACGGCTCGGCCGCCTCCACGCCGGGCTGCCCGCGCCAGGCCTCCACCTGCCTCTCATCGACGACGCTGCGCGAGAACGCACCGTCCACCCGGGTTCCCTCGGCGAACCCGAACGCGGTGACCGGCATCCGCCGCAACCCCGACACGCCATCGTTCACCAGCCCGGACGACAGGCCGGACAGCAGCACCATGAGCACCGCGATCAGCGCCACTACCGCCCCCATCAACGCAAACCGAGAACGCGCGAACCGCAGCTCACGCAACGCCAGGAACATGACCCCTCCTAAGATTTACCGACAGCGCGTCGGCAACTATACCGACACACTGTCGGCACGTTGCGCGCGAGAGGTGGACGGACGGCGACGCGATGCCTCGTCCGGCGTCTCGGATCGAGACTCGACGGACACCCACGGGAGCGCGGTAGCGTTGCCTGCGTGTGGTTCTGATCATGTTCGGTCAAGATTGACCGATTTTCCAGGCAGGGCCGTGTCATTGCTGCTGGCAGTCGCTGCGGTGTCGGTGGCCGCTGTCGCCGGACTGGCCAGTTCCGGGCTGCTGAGGCCGTGGTGGTCGCTGTTCGTCTACGACGCCGGGCAGTTCTGCGCCGCGCTCGTCGCGACCCTCGCCTGTTGGATCACCGCCGTCCGGCATTCCGGCGCGCAGCGGTGGTGGCGGCTGTGGATGGGTGCCGCGACGTTCGGCTGGATGTCCGGGCAGTTGCTCTGGTCCTGGTACCAGTTGTTCCGCGACGTCGGACTGCCATCCCCGTCGCTTGCGGACGTCGGATACCTGGCTCTGCCGGTGTTCGCGCTCGTGGCGATCATCGCCCTGGCTGCCGACCAGCCCGGGCAGGGTGCGCCGCGGCGCCGCTCGGATCAGCTGGTGAGGGTCCTGGACGGGCTTGTCGTCGTGGGTGCGTTGTTCGCGCTCACCTGGGCGACCACGCTCGGATCGGTGGTGCGGGCCGGTGCGGCCACCCCGTTCGCCTACTCGATTGCGATCGTCTACCCGGTCGCGGATCTGCTGCTGGCCGTCATCGCCATCCTGCTCATCGCGACAGCCTCATCGGCGGCGAACCGGCTACAGCTGATCATGCTCGGAACCGGACTGTTCTGCCTGGCGGTCTCCGACAGCGTCTTCGCGTACCAGGTGTCTGAGGGCGCACACAGCTTGCCGCAGCTGACATATGCCGGGTATGTCGCCGGGCTCGCGCTCGTCGCAGTCGCCGCCCTGGCCCCGACCTGGGAGAGGCCGGGCTGGGCGGTGCGACCGGACGCCCGCTGGGGCATCTGGCTGCCCTATTTGCCCGTCGCCGTCATGGGTGTGCTGTTCATCGTGCAACGCGTCCGGGGCATCCCTTTGGACACCGTCGAGATCGTCACGGAGTCCGTGGTCATCTCGATGCTGATCATCCGCCAGGCTGTCACGCTCGCGCAGAGCGCCGACCTCGTCGCGTCGAGGGCGCGGCTCGTGCTCGTCGCCGACCAGACCCGCCGGCAGCTCGAGCGCGACCTGCACGATGGCATCCAGCAGCGACTCATCTCGCTGGGGCTGGACATCCGTCGGGCCGAGGCGGACGTGCCGCCGGAACTGACGCAGCTGCGGCAGCAGCTGTCCGCCGTCGTGGCCGGGTTGAACGGCACGGTCAACGACGTGCGGGAGCTCTCACGCGGCGTCCATCCGGCGATACTCACCGAGGGCGGCCTGCGACCCGCGCTGCGCACGCTGGCCCGCCGCTCCGCCGTCCCGGTGGAGCTCGACGTCCAGGTGGACGGCCGGCAGCCGGAGCCGGTCGAGGTCGCGGCCTACTACGTGGTGGCGGAGGCGCTGACGAACGCCGCCAAGTACGCCCACGCCACGCTCGTCCACATCTGCGCGCAGGTACGGGGTAAGAATCTGCACCTGACGGTGCGTGACGACGGCATCGGCGGCGCGGACCCGAAACGCGGCACAGGTCTCATTGGACTGACCGACCGCGTCGAAGCAACAGGCGGCACACTCACCCTCTACAGCCCAGTCGGCCAGGGTACCCGACTACAGGCCGAGATCCCGCTCAACCGACCACGACCAGACTGACAAAGCGAGCGGCTCTGCGCCTACCGACAACCCGTCCGTACAGCGCCCGGCCACAGACCGGCGTGCCCGGCGCAGCCAGAAACACCAACAATCATCTATCTAGGCGCAGGTCAAAGTTCATTAGATGCTGACGTTCAGGCGGGTCGCGAGTTGGGCGACGGGGGCCGATGGTGTACCCCGGGTGCGGCGCAGCACGTCGCTGAGCACCTCGTGGGCGAGAGGGCGGCAGCGGATCTCGGACGGGGCGAGCCGCTCGCTCTCCAGGAGGTTCTCGCCTGCCATGTCGATGTCGCCGGTCATCGACCGGGCGCGGGCCTGATCGAGGAGATGCTGCGCACGGCGCTCCGGCGGCAGCGCGTTGAATCCTTCGAGGTCCAGGCGTTCGTGGACCTCGACCGCCGAACTGCCCTCCCCGAGCTCGACGGCGGCGGCAGCGCGGTACAGCTGGACGTTTGTCGGGCCGAAGGACGTCCAGTAGTAGTTGGCGTCGCTGTCGAGGCTCCGGGCCGCATCTTCGGCCTCGGACAGCAGATCACGGACCATCGCGCTGTCCCCGAGCCGCGCCGCCGCCACTGCTCCCTGCAGAACCAGCTGGCCGTAGACGGAGAGCCGCTCAGGCGAGCTGTCGTTCTCGCCGGCCCCGGGGGCGATCCGGTTGGCGATGTTGATGCAGATGTCCAGCCCGGGCCGTGCCCGGCCGAGGGACACCAGCGCCATCGAGACACGCATCGTGGCCAGCCCGGCGAGCAGATGGTCACCAGCACGCTGCGAGGCAGTGATCGACCGGTCAGCGGCGAGCCAGGACAAGTCGTGTTCACCGACCTTGCGCAGCACCGCCGCGGAGATCTGACAGATCTGCCCGAGCAGATCGGCGGCCTGCCGCGCCTGCGGGCCGTCGCCGTAGGCGGCGTCGGCGGCCTGCGCCTCCCTCAGAAGGCGGGGCAGCGTCCGCGCGAGCGTTCCGTACTTCGCATGCTGGTAGGACAGCCAGGCGTGGGACACCGCTTTGCGGAGATCAATGAGCGGTGGCGGCTCCGGCGGGGCAGAGAAGAAGGCACTGATCTGGTCGTACCGCTCCAGCGCGGCGCGGATCTCCTCCACCTCGACCTGGTCGACACCGTTGGGTTGCTCGCAGCGGCGCACCGGGTCCTTGCCGAGCAGGATCTGGACGTCGAGGTGCAGCACTTCGGCGATCTCGTACACCACGGAGAACTTGTCGAGCCGGCGCACCCCGCGCTCCACCTTGTCCACCCAGCTCTTCGACTTACCCAGCCGGTCGGCGAAGACCTGCTGCGACATCTTGCGCCGATTTCGCCAATACGCCACACGGCGACCGATGGGAATCTCATCCATCTCGCTACCTCCGGAGACCCGTCCGGCCCATTCCACGTGCTGTGCAGCCTGACCCCGTGGACCTACTCACACGTTCTGTACTGCAGCTACGGCTCCAGTTATCACCCGGCAGAATGCTGCGCCGCAGTACGTTGCTGGTGGGCGCCGGATGCCGCTTGGGCCGCCGCCAAAGCGGCGCTCTTCTCGCAAATTCACGAGCCGATCATCTGGAACGCCTAACGTAGCCCCCACATAGCCCTACGTCGACCCCTGTCACCCCGGCGGATGTATTCGGCCTCCAGCAACATGAAGCCCCCCACGTAGAGGTTCAAGAGCCGGGCCATCTGGACCGCCCGGAATGGGCCGCCAACCGGCGACAGGGACTGATCCGCAATGTCACACGCTTTGTGACTGAGCGGCGGTCATGACTGCAACCGACCAGCCGGGTGACGTTCATTTCGTGTGCCGGCGCGGCCACTCTTCGCGACGGGGCGTTGATCGGTGGTGGGCGTCTGCGGCTGGTCGAGACGAGCGCTGCCGCGCGACGCACCATCGCCGTGCTGCGGCATGCGGGTGTGTCGGCAGAACAGCCATCACACTGAGCGACGATCATGCATGCTGCGGGGCTACGTCCTCGGTGCACCGCGCGTTGACAGTGCCGTGGACCGCGTCGGCGGCGGTTGGATGTGACCGTGCGGCGCACCCGGGGGCGCGGACTGCGCCGCATGGCCACCTGCTGATTCGCCGAAGGGGGGTTCGGCAAACCGGTTCAAGCACAATTGAGCCGACAGTACAGCGGCACTGGCTGGTTGACCAGACGCCGTCCACGGTCACCCCGGTTGGGTGCCGCGCTGGTCGAGGCCTCTGCTTGCACCGCTGCGAGGAGTCGCCGCCGGGACGAGTCGGGGTACCACGAAGCCGGGCCAGATCCTCGACAGCTGCTGCGCGACGCCGTCCAGCACGCCAGTGGATCCGATGCGCCGAGCGGTCAGACGGACCGGCGACAGGGCGGCGCCGGGATCCGCCGAACTGCCGTGGACAGTGCTCGTTGCTGGTCGTCGGTCAGGAAGGCGTGGTGGTGCCGCTGCACAACTGGACCAGCAGCTCGTCTCGGTCGGTGAGCAGCTCGCTGAGCAGCTCGCCGGCCGACCGCGAGCAGGTCGGCCACGTGAGTCGTGCTCAGCCGGTACATCACCAGCGACCCGTCGCGGTAGCACGTGACGATCCCGGCGCGGCACAGCGCGGCGAGCTGCTGTGAGAGGTTCGACGCCTCGACGTCGATCTCCGCGAGGAGGTCACGGACCGGCCGCGGCCCGTCCTGCAGCAACTCCAGCACCCGGATCCGCGCCAAGTGGCCCAATGTGCGGAACAGCTCGGCCTTCGCCTGATGCAGCGGAACCGGCACCCCGCCTCCTCACCCCGACCTTGACCGGCCCAAACCGGTTGATGACTTGTGCAGTTGAAGAAGTCTTCATGCAGCCGTCGAGTGCCTACATCATTTCGCCTTCAACGCGACCGGAATCGCACACCGTGTACGACGCGGCCTGTACCGGGAAGCCGATCCTGACCTTGGCCGGCCATCGACATGTGATCGGCGCTCGGTCCGCACGCCCGACCGCGTCAGTGGTTGTGCTGCTCCCGGCGCTCGTTCATTGCTGTGCCGATGGAGGTGGCCGTCTGTGTTCCGCCGCAGCCCCGGATCGAGAGGACAGTTCATGCCGGACCTGGACGTTGCGCTCAAGGAAGCGATGCAGATCGAAGGCGCCGTCGGCGCGGCGCTCGTGGACTACACCAGCGGCATGGCCCTGGGTACCGCCGGGGGTGGTCGCGACCTCGACCTGACGATCGCCGCGGCCGGCAACAGCAACGTCGTCCGCGCGAAACTGCGCGCCATCGAGATGCTCGGAATCACTGAGCAGATCGAGGACATCCTGATCACCCTCGGCGGCCAATACCACCTGCTGCGGCCGTTGACCAGCCGCAACGGCAAAGGCACGTTCTTCTATCTAGTGCTGCTCAAGGACCGCGCCAATCTCGCCATGGCCCGGCACCGGCTCCGCATGATCGAAACCGAGACCGATCTCTAGCGCTGTGACCACTGACGTTCACCGGGTCGGTGGTGTTGTGGTTCCTCGCCGCACGGGTGCGTCGAGCGACGCCCCACCGTGCTGGTGGGGCGGGCCTCAGCCGGCCAACCGACTCCTGCCGCCGTTCCCACCATGTTCACCGTGGCGCCGCCGGGTGTGGCGGCGCGCTGGTGGTGTGGTGGGGGTCGGCGGGGGGTCACGCCGGGACAGTCCGGCACCGGGAAGATGCCGTCCTGCTCGACGGTGCGTGAGCACCTGCGGCAGCACGACTGCTGCTGCTGCTGGGGTGCTGGTGCCGCCGCCCGCAGCAGTCCCGGTGTGCCTGGGGGTCCGGGTGGCGATGGTGGCGGCCGCGAACAGGTCACGGTGTCCGGTGAGGTCGCAGTGCCGGCAGGTCATGGTCCGCCCGGCTGGTTTGGTGATCTTCCTGCGGCAGGTGGGGCAGGTCGATGAGGTGCCGCGTTCGTCGACAAGGTGGACGGTGATCCCGGCGAGTTCGGCCTTGTCCCGCAGCACGGCGATGCTGCGGCCGACCTGCCAATGCCGCAGCCGCAGGTTGTGCCGACGACCAGCGGACAGATCAAGCACGCCACGAGGGTCGCCGACGGTCAACGTCCCGACCCGCCGCCGCACCGCCCAGCCGATAACGGTCTTCGCCGCCTCGTGCTGCTACACCGCACCGGCGTGCAGGTCGTGCAGGTCGTGCAGGTCGCTGGCTTGGTGCTGTTCCGGTTCGCTATCGGGCCGGGCGATGTCGCGGTGTGGCGTCGCCGTCCGGGGCTCCGCAGGGTGATGCCAGCGGCGGGCAGCCGCGACCGGATGTACGTTCTCGCCCGCTGCCCGGCCGGGGTGAGCCAACTCAGCCCGGCAGCAACCTCGGCGACGGTGAGCGGGTCGTCGACGTACAGCCGGCACAGCTCCGTGTCGCCGATGTCGTCGACCCGGCGGGCTGCGTCGGGGGCGTCCAGCCACGTCGACCAGTTGAGCCCTCGCCGCGACGTCAGGCCGGCTCGCTGCAGCGCCGACCGCTCGCGCCGCACGCACCGCAGGGTTGCCCGCTGCTGTCAGGCGCCCAAGCTGTGCTGCAGCAGGTCCGGGTCCGACCAGTCGCCCCGCTGGCCCACCTGATCATCTACACCGACGGCACCGCCGCTAGGTGCCCGGTTACCGGTTCCGAGTGGCCGAGGCACCGAACGGGGCGGCCCCTTCCGGGATGCCCGTTGACACGCTCAACGCCACCGCGTCCGCGGCTGGCGACACGTGTCCACAGTTCACCAGAAACCGCTGGCCGAATCCCCGTCAAGGTCGGCGCGGCGCCAACCGCGCACCCGCAGCGGAACGGTTCATTGGCCTTCGAGCAGGAAATTCACGCGCCGGATCAGGTCGTTGGGCTCGAACGGTTTCGCCATGACAGCGGCCAGGAAGGGCAGATGTTGGTGAAGATCGGCCGGGTCGACGGATCCGCTAATCATCATCACCGGGATCTCGGCGGTGTCGGGATCCGCAGCGAGCTCTCGGCACAATTCGGCTCCGGTCATCCGCGGCATCGACCCGTCGGTGAGGACCAAGCCCGGCCGACGGGCACGAGTCTCAATTAGCGCTTGCACTCCGTCATCGACGGCGACGACGATGTGCCCGGCCCGCTGCAACACCAGAGCAATCATCGACCTGACATCGGCGTTGTCGTCGGCGACCACTATCAGGGCCATCCCGGCCAGCCACCCACCTTCCGTCCCCACTCCAGTAGGCCTCATCCCCGGCACTCTGCCGCGGCAGATCCTTGCGCGCACCCCGCCAATTCACCCCGTCCCAGGTAGTGCTCGACGCCCGTGGCGACACCAGCTGGATGAGCCACCGCGACCGGGTCACACCAATCGGGTGACGGCTTCTCGCCAGCTTGGTGTCTCGAGGACCGTAGACCGGGGTTGACGCAGACACGGCCCGCGATCAGACCCGGCCCGTCCCTTACCGGACACCGATGTCACCGACGTCCGGTCGCGGCGGCCTCAGGTGCGGCCTTCGGTGGACGCAGCGTCTGACCGGCTTCGTCCTCGAAGCTTTCCCGCCGGCTACACCTCCCGCCGCCACGTCACGGCCGCGGCATCGTCGCGTTCGACGGACAGCACCGCCGGCCAATTCAGCCAGCTCTACCGCGCCACCTACGGCGAACCACCCAGTCGCACCCTGCGCACCTGAGCTCGCCGAATCCTCGCCAGGGCCGGCGTCATCCGCCGCCGTGTGGCGGCTTCGCTGGTGGGGTGGGAAGTTCGCCGGTCTCGGCGAGCCGGGCGGCGATGTCGGCGAGTTTGGTGTTGGTGGTCTGACTGGCCCGGACCAGCAACATGAACGCCTGGTCAGCGGTCAGTTTGTGGCGTTCCATCAGGATGCCCTAGGCCTGGCCGATCAGGTCCCGCACCGCGACCGCCCGCACCAGATGTTCGCGTCGCTGGGCGTCTGCCATGGCGATCGCGGCGTGCGTGGCGAAGAGCATCGCGGTGTATGCGGCGTCGCCGGTGAACGCCGCCCTGTCAACTGGCTCAGTCTCGATCCCGCCTGTACGACTGTCGTCGACATCGAGGTGCTCGAGCCGACCGGACTCGACTGCGGGAGCGCATGACGCGTCCGTTGATGCGGCGCAGGTTCGGAACATGCACATTGCGCGCTGCACCGCCGGGCGCCCGGTTGCCCGCTCCCCCGCGTCCGGATCGGGGCCCGGGGCGGGACCAGCCCGCGAGTCCTGGACTCGGAGTCCTGCACACCCGGTCGTGGCCTCCCTTATGGCGGGAATTTCGCTGATTGTCGATCTCCCGATCCGTACGTACATTCTGTACACACCTTCTGTACCGAACGTACTCGGGAGGCGTCAGATGAAGATCGACGTCCGCACGGATCTCGTCGACGAGCAGCTCGAACAGGCATGGCAGCTGTACGAGGCAGCGTTCCGGCACCTCAACGCGCTCACCATCCAACGGCATCTCATGTACCGCTCGGAGTTCGACGACGTCATGTCGGACCGCCGGGTCGAGAAGTGGCTCGCGTACTCCGACGACGGTGTCCTGCTCGGGCTCGCCACATACACCAACCAGCTCAGCGCCTGGCCGCTGATCTCGCCGGAGTACTTCGCCCGGCGCTGGCCGGTGCACTACGCCGACCAGCGGATCTGGTACTGCGGCTTCGTCGCCGTGCCCACCCACGAGCACGGCATGTTCGTGAAGCTCATCGAGGCGATGTACCGCCACGCCGAGCAGCACGACGGCGTCATCTCGCTGGACATCTGCCGGCACAACATCGACGCCTACCGCCTGGACCGGGCCATCAACACGTGGCTGCGCCGCATCTCCGACAACCGGGTCCGCTGCGAGACCGCCGACGCGCAGACCTTCATGATCTACGAGACGGCACCCGCCGCCGGCGAGGAGCACCTCCGCGCGGCGTGAAGCTCAGCCGTAGACCGCCCGCGCCAGCAGCTGCAGCGCCGCAGCCGACGGCGACCCGGGGTCCGCGGTGAACGTCAGCAGCAGCTGGTCGGACGCGTCCGGGCGCAGCACCTCCTGGTGCAGCGTCATGCGGCCGACGACCGGGTGCTGAAACTCGCGGACCGCGGGCTCGCACTCGTCGACCGCGTGGTCGGCCCACAGCGTCGCGAACCGCGGGCTGCGTACGCACAGGTCCCCGACGAGCTCGGCGAGCTTCGGGTCGTCCGCGTGCCGGGCCGCGAGCATCCGCAGGTATGCGACGGACTCGCGGGTCTTGTCGGGCCAGTGCACGTACAACTCCCGCATGTGCGCGTCGAGGAACAGCATCCGCACCTTGTTGGGCCGCCGCTCCGGCCGGTCGACGCCGACGCGGTCGACCGGCCGGAGCGGCCAGGAA
Source organism: Dactylosporangium sp. NPDC049742 (assembly GCF_040674675.1). NCBI lineage: Bacteria > Bacillati > Actinomycetota > Actinomycetes > Micromonosporales > Micromonosporaceae > Dactylosporangium > Dactylosporangium sp. NPDC049742. Next base: position 12,152 of record NZ_JBFANF010000016.1, read on the forward strand.
CGCGTGCCCGAGCCGGTTCCACGCCAGGAAGTCGCCGAACCGCCCGAGCACCACCGCCGGCGCGTCGGTCATCGCGTCGAGCAGCCGCCGCACGCCGGGCCGGGCGAACTCGACCGGCGGCGCGAGCGGCGCGGCCGGCGCGGGACCGCGGGCGAGCGTGAACAGGTGCTTGCGCTCCAGGTCGCTCAGGCGCAGCGCCCGCGCCAGGGGCGCGAGCACCCCGTCGGACGCGTTCTGGCTCAGCCCGTTGCCGTTGATCCACCGCAGTATCCACTGCGGATACGACACTTCCGGCAAACAGAGGACGGGGGATGATCCCCAGCAGCGCTCCCGACCGTCCGCTGGGGCAACCTCGGCGGCCTGCTCGTGTTTGCGATGGGCTCGTCGGTGGTGTTCCTGGGCACGCTGTACCTGCAGGACGTGCTCGGTTACTCCGCGCTCGCCACGGGTCTCGCGTTCGGGCCGCCCGGCATCGCCGCGGTCTTCGCCGGCGTCATCGGCGGCCGGCTGCTGGGTCGGTTCGGCCGGCGCGCCACCCTGGTCGGCGGCCTGACCGTGCAGGGCGTCGCGTTCGGCAGCCTGGCGCTGCTCGGCGACTCCCGGGCCATGTACGGGTGGCTCATGCTCGCCTTCACCGTCGGCTTCGTCGGGCACGTGGCGGCGATCGTCGCGTACACGGTGACGGCCACCTCCGGCCTGCCCGACGGCGAGCAGGGTCTCGCCACCGGGCTGAGCACGCTGACCCAGCAGGGGGCGCTCACCGTCGGCATCCCGGTGGTGAGCGCCGTCGCCGCGGCCGCCCCGGCCCTGCTGTCCGGCATCCGCCTGGCGCTGCTGGTGGACGGCGCCGTCACCCTGCTCGGCGCCGTCGCCGTCTACCGAGGACTGCGCGAGCCGTCCGGCGCCGCCCTTCCGCGTTAGGCGGCGGGCTCCAGGACCACGACCGGGATCTGCCGTGTGGTCTTGCGCTCGTAGTCGGCGAAGCCCGGGTACGCCGCCTTCTGCGCGGTCCAGATCTGCTCCCGCTCATCCCCGTCGGTCACCCGGGCGACGAGCTCCTGCGTGCCGGTGCCGATCTCGGCCGTGACCCGGGGCTGGGCGACGAGGTTGTGGAACCAGGCCGGGTTGGTGGGTGCGCCGGCGTAGGAGGCGAACACGGCGTACCCGCCGTCGACCTTCTGGTACATCATCGGGTGGACCCGCTCCTGGCCGCTGCGGGCGCCGACCGTGTGCAGCAACAGCAGCGGAGCGCCCTCGAAGTTGCCCCCGACCTTGCCGCCGTTGGCGCGGAACTCTTCAATGATCTTGTCATTCCAGTCGCTCATGGTCATCAGTCTTCCACCGTCCCCGTCCCGCCGCTCCCGGGCACCCGTTTTTTCGTGTCTTGACACAAGAGCCGGATCAATGGATGGTCGGTGCACGGAGCGGGGGCCCTGAGTGCGTCGGACGTCCCTGCGTGGATGATCCGCTGCCGGGGGTGGCCGTTGTTCTCGCTGATCCGCGCTCAGTTGCTCTTCCGCCGCGGCCGGCTGGTCGCCACGATCGCGGCGGTCGCCGTGGCCGTGGCCAGCTTCGCGCTGCTGGCGTCGGCGTCCCGCGGCTCGCAGGTCCAGGTCAACGGCACGGTGCAGGCCAACTACCGGCCCATGTACGACATCCTCGTCCGCCCGCCCGCCGCGGACCCGCCCTCGGAGGACGGGCTGGTCCGTACCGACCGGGTCACCTCCACCTACGGCGGCATCACCGAGGCGCAGTGGCGGCGGATCCTCGACCTGCCCGGCGTGGACGTGGCCGCGCCCGTGGCGATGGCCGGCTACGTCATGCAGACCGCCGTCATCACCGTCGACCTCACCGACCATGTCGCCGCCGGCGGGCAGCGGCAGGTGCTGCGGGTCCGCCCCGTCTTCACCGGCGACCGGGGCCTGTCCAGCATCGCCGACGGGCCGAAGTACCTCTACGCGACGCGGAACGCCCTCGAGTTCGTGCCGGGGGAGCCGTGGATCGAGGGCAAGAACTACGACAGCTCGGCCCTGCCCAGGCCGCCGGAGATCCGCGAGCACGGCGCAGCCGGCGTGACCGCGGTGTGCGAGGGCATCACCGGGTACTTCGACACGGTCGACGCGCTGTCGGTGAGCGACCGCACCGAGGCCCACTGCTGGTCCAGCGACCCCACGTCCAGCATCGAGCGGACCCCGCGGCCGCAGGTGCGGGTGCTCTTCCCGATCCCGCTGCTGCTCGCCGCGATCGACCCGGTGCAGGAGGCCAGGCTCGACGGCCTCGACCGCGCCGTCGTCTCCGGCGGCTACCTCGACGCCGGCGACACCTCCGCGGGCATCCCGGTCCTCGCCGCCGGCAGCCTCGACCTCGACCAGCAGGTGCGCGTGGAGATCGACCGCATCGGCGGCGACGCGGCCGACAAGACCGGCGCCGGCATGCGGCTGGACAACGCGGTCGACTACTACGCCACCCAGCCGTCCACCCCGATCGGCGCGCGGGCGTTCAGCGCGCAGGACCTGTACCCGGCCGTGCTCGACGCGATCGCGCACCCTCCCGGCGCCGGCGGCTTCCCACCGGCGGCGGGCACCTCGGTCGTCAACGAGTGGTGGACCACCAGCCCCCTGACGCTCGCGGACGGCTCCGCCGCCGTGGTGCCCTACTCGGGCGGCGAGTGGGGGAAGGTCCCGCACGGCATGCCGGACGGCAAGCCGCTGCCGATGGGCCTCGCCGACGATCCCGTCCGCGCCGTCGTCCGGCACGGGCGGGACGGCGACTCCAAGGCGGCCAGCGCGTTCCTGCGCGGCGTCGGCGTGTACGACCCGGCGAAGGTCGACACCGGCCCGGCCCTGTCCCGGCCGCCGTTCGACCTGTACGCCGGGCCCGCCGCCACCGGGGCCGACGACGCGGCCCGCGCCGCGCTCGGCGACCGGCCGCTGATCGCCGGCACCAGCTTCGCCGGCCCGCTCGGCCAGCGGCCGCACCTGCTCACCACGCTGTCGGCACTGCCGGCGCTGCACCGGGCGCCGTACAACAGCCTGGACCCCGCGCACGGCGTCGACGCCGGCGCCCCGATCTCGATGGTGCGGGTCCGCGTCGCGGGCACCGTCGGCATGGACGCGTTCTCCCGGGAGCGGGTCCGCGCCGTCGCCGACCAGATCCACCTCGCGACCGGGCTGCGGGTCGACCTCACCGTCGGCTCGTCGGCGGCGGCCGTGCCGCTGGCGCTGCCGGCCGGCAAGTTCGGCCGCCCGGCCCTCGCCGTCCGCGACAACTGGCTGAAGCTCGGCGTCGCCACCACCATCGTGTCCGCGATCGACCGCAAGTCGCTGGTCCTGTCGATCCTCGTCCTGGTCGCCTGCGCCCTCGCCGTCGGCAACGCGACCAGCGCGGCGGTCCGCGGCCGGTCCACCGAGCTCGCCGTGCTCGCCTGCGTCGGCTGGCCCCGCGGGCGCCTGTTCGCGCTCGTGGCGGCGGAGTCGACGGCGGTGGGAGCGGTCGCCGGCCTGCTGGGCACGATCCTGGCGCTTGCCCTGTCCCGGGTGCTCGGCGTCGACCTCGGCGCCGGCTACGCGCTCCTGGCCGTCCCGGCGGCGCTGCTGCTGAGTCTCCTGGCGGCGCTGCCACCCGCGTGGCGGGCCACCCGCGCCGACCCGGCCGCCGCCGTGCGTCCCGCGGTCGCGCCGGCCCGCCGCCGCCGGGCCCCGCACCGCATCGCCGGGCTCGCCCTCGGCAACGTCCTGCGCACCCCCGGCCGCACCGCCGTCGGCGCGGCCAGCCTGGCGATCGGCGTGGCCTCGCTGACCCTCCTCGTCATCATCAATCTGACGTTCCGCGGCAGCGTCTCCGGTACGGTCCTGGGCGACGCGATCACCGTCCAGGTGCAGGCCACCGACTACATCGCGGCGGCCCTCACCACCCTGCTCGGCGCCGCCACGGTCGCCGACGTCCTCTACGTCAACATCCGCGAACGGGCCGCCGAGTTCGCCCTGCTGGGCGCGGTGGGCTGGGCCGACGCGTCGACGGCCCGGCTCGCCGGGTACGAGGCGCTGGCGCTCGGCGTCCTGGGCGCGACCACCGGCACCGGGGTCGCGCTCGGCACCGCCGCCCTGCTCAGCTCCGAGCTCACCAGCACCTCGTTCGCGGTCGCCGCCGCCGCGGCCCTCGCCGGCACCCTGCTGGCCGTCGCCGCCGCGATCCTGCCGGTGCGGTCGCTGCGCGGCCTGCCGAAGGCCAGGCTGCTCGCCGAGGAGTAGCTCAGGCGGTCCGGTGCGGGGTGGTGTTGAACCGGCCGCGGAACTCGTTGAGCATCTCGTCGTCGACCTCCGCACCGCTGGCGACGGCCGCGTGCACCTGCCGGAAGTAGTCCTCGTACCCGGCCGGCGTGTACAAACACAGCCCCCGCGCGGGCGCGTCGCCGGCGTTGCGGAACCCGTGCGGCGCCCCGCGCAGCGCGGCCAGCAGGCTCCCCGGCCCGGCCGTGACCTCGCCGCTGCCGTCGTGCAGCGTGAGCTCCCCGTCCAGCACGTAGAAGAACTCGTCGTGCGCGTGGTGCACGTGCGGCCGCGCGCCGACCGTCCCCGGCCCGAGCGTGAACTCCTCGAACCCGAACCGCCCACCGGTCTGCGCCGACGTCAGGCGGAACAGGTGCTCCACCCCCGCCACGTCGATCAGCTCACCGTCACCCGGCGGCACCAACAACGCCCGCATCGAGGTATCCCCGTTCATGATCACAGTCTGCCAGCCGCGCCCGAAACTCGCTGTCCCGTCCGCTTCGTCCGGTGGTACACACCCCGGGTGGAGTTTCCTGAGCTGCTCCGGCTGATCGACGAACGGTCCACCGCCTTCAGTGCCGCGGTCGCCGCCGCACCCACCCTCGACGCGCAGGTGCCGACCTGCCCCGGGTGGACGCTGCTCGACCTGGCACACCACCTGGGCGACGGCCGCCGCAAGTGGGCGTCGATCGTCGCCGCCGGACCCGCGTCCGCTCCCCCGCCACCACCCGTCCCGGCGGAACCCGCGTCACAGGATCCCTCGGCCCTGCTGCCCTGGCTGGCCGCCTCGACGCGGCAGCTGCTGGACGCGCTGCGGTCCGCCGGCCCCGACCGCGGCTGCTGGACCTGGTGGGCGGACTCGGAGTCCCCGCAGACCAGCGGCGCCGTGGCCCGCCACCAGCTCCAGGAGGTCGCCGTGCACACGTACGACGCCCAGCTCACCGCCGGCGCCCCGCAACCTCTCCCGACCGCCATCGCCCTCGACGGCGTCGAGGAGTTCCTGGCCACCTGCTGCGCCGGCGCCTACCACTGGCCGCACACCCCCGCCACCCTCGACTACCACGCCACCGAGGGCCGCTCCTGGCGCCTGTCCCTCACCGCCGACGCCGTCCGCCTCACCCGCTCCCCGGCCCCGACCCCGGCCGACGCCGCCCTGCACGCCACCGCCGGCGACCTGGTCCTCACCTTGTACGGCCGCATCCCCTTCGACGCCCTGCCCCTCACCGGCGACCGCCGCCACTTCGACCTGCTCGTCGCCTGGGACCCCGACGAACAGCCCCTGACGGCCTAGATTCGACGGGTGTCGCAGACGCACCACCTGCACGTCGACGGGGGTCGACTGATCAAGCGGTACGTGTCGTGGGCGCGCGGGGAACACCGCCGGGAGTGGGCCGTGCTGCACCGGGTGCACGCCCGATGTCCCGACCTGGTGCCCGAGCCGCTCGAAGCCGACCTGGACGCCGACCCGCCCGCCGTCACCATGGGCCTGCTGCCCGGCACCCCGCTGACCGACGACCTGGACGCCGGTCAGCAGGCCGCGTTGGCCCGGTCGCTTCGCCAGTTGTGGTCGGTGCCGTGTGCCGACCTGCCCGCACGACGGGATCACCCCGCCGAGCTCCACGCGCTGATGCAACAGCGCCTGGCGGGTCTGGACCTGCCGGGCCCGGCGGGCGAGGCCGCCCACGCCGCCCGGTCCTTCCTGGCCGGGCTCCGCCTCAGCCCCGCCGGCACCACCGTGCTGGGCCACGCCGACCCGAACCTCGCCAACTACCTGTGGGACGGTCAGCGGATCCGGATCGTCGACTTCGAGGACGCCGGACCGTCCGACCCCGAGTTCGAACTGGCCGACCTGGTCGAACACCTCGCGGCCCGACGCGCGGACTGGACCGGGTTCCTCACCACGTTCGACCTCGACGGCGACCGGCTGCTCGACGCCCGGCGGCTCTACGCCATCTTCTGGCTGCACCTGCTCCGCCCCGGCGGCCCCGCCGAACACCGCAACCCACCCGGCACCCTCGACCGGCAGGCCGAACGGCTCCTCAACCTGCTCTGACGCGCCTCAGTAGGGGTCGCCGCAGACCCGCCAGGTGCCGTCCGTGTCCTGGACGACCGGGATGTAGCGGGTCTCGTCCGAGCCGTCGGTGAAGTTCAGGTGGAGGTTGAACACGAACCGGTTCTCGAACGTCGGGCCGACCACCGGCGTCCCGGGCGCGTTGACATGGCTGGCCAGCTCCAGGCTCTTGATCTTCTTCTGCTTGGCGACGTACGCGGTGAAGGCGGCCGCGTCGAAGCGGTCGCGGGTCGCACCGCAGAGTTCGCCGTAGGCGTCGCTCGTCGCGCCGGCGCGGAGGTGGTCGACGAAGCAGAGCGCTACATGCGCTTGGCGCCGTCCTTGATGGCGGCGCGGATGCGGGAGTACGTGCCGCAGCGGCAGATGTTGCGCAGGGTGTCGAGGTCCGCGTCGGTGATGTCGCGGCCCTCGGCGGCGGTGCGGCGGACGAGGTCGACGGCGGCCATGATCTGGCCGGGCTGGCAGTAGCCGCACTGGGCCACGTCGTGGTCGAGCCACGCCTGCTGCATGGGGTGCAGGTCGCCGCCGGCGGTGGCGGCCAGGCCCTCGATGGTGGTGACCTCGTCGGTGGGGCCGAGGTCCTTCACCGGGATGGCGCACGGGTTCACGGCCCGGCCGTTGAGGTGGCTGGTGCACGCCTTGCAGACGTTGATGCCGCAGCCGTACTTGGGGCCGGTGATCCCGAGGAGGTCGCGCAGCACCCACAGCAGGCGCTCGTCGTCGGCGGCGTCGACGGTGACCTGTGAACCGTTGACGCGGAAGGTGTGCTGGGGCATGCGAGCGGCTCCTATGCAAGCCCGTCGGTGGGCGACGGCGGGATCGGCGGGACGGTCGGCTTGGGGGTGAAGGACAGCGTGCCGTGGTTGATCGGGAACGTGGTCGGCATGGTGCCGGTGGCCCGGCCGTAGGCGCACGCGACCGCGGCCATCGACGCGGCCACGCCGAGCTCGCCGGCGCCGCCGGGCTGGTCGGACGCGCTGGGCATCACGATGACCTGCAGGTCGGGTGGGGTGTTCCACTGGCGGGTGTAGAAGTAGTTGTCCCAGCTGGCCTCGAGGAAGTACCCGTCGCGCAGGTGCAGGCTGGACGTCAGCGCCAGGGCGATGCCGTCCATGACGCAGCCCATCATCTGCGCCTCCAGGCCGCGCGGGTTGACGGCGAGGCCGACGTCGACGGCGACCACCGCGCGGGTGACGCGGGGGCCGGCGACGCCGTCGCGGACGGGGCGGTTGACAGTAGCGGGCCGGCAGTCGAGCTCGACGAGGACGGCGCTGACGGCCTTGTACTCGGCGTGGAACGCGATGCCCTGCGCCACGCCGGCCGGCAGGGAACGGCCCCAGCCGCCGGCGGTGGCGACCCGGTCGAGGACGGCGCGGGAGCGGTCGTCGCGCAGGAAGGCCCGCCGGAACTGGTACGGGTCCCGGCCCATGCGGGCGGCGAGCTGGTCGACGACGAGTTCGCGGGCGCAGGTGACGTCGGGCGAGTAGACGTTGCGCATGCTGCCGGTGTTGAAGCCCTTGTCGGTCTCGTTGAGCAGCCGGCTGGTGACCCCGAAGTCGTAGGACATCGTCTGGCTGAGCTGGAAGAACGTCTCGGAGAAGCCGATGTCGCCGACGGGCAGCCGGGCGGCGAAGGCGGTGATGATCTCGCCGAGGCCGTGGCTGAGGTCGGTGGCGACGCTGGTGTGCCGCTGGTCGTAGCTGAGGACGGTGTTGCCGAGGTACGCGGCGCGCACCCGCGACGTCGCCATCGGGTGCACGCGGCCCTGGCGGGAGTCGTCGGCGCGGTGCCACATGAGCTTCACCGGCCGGCCGATCTTCTGGGACACCTCGGCGGCCTCGAGGGCGGCGTCGAAGAACAGTTTGCGGCCGAACGAGCCGCCGCCCTCGGTGACGTGGACGGTGACGGCACCGGCCGGCAGGCCGAGCTTGGCGGCGATCGCCTGCTTGGCGACGATCGGCGCCTTGAGCGCCGACCAGATCTCGGCGCGGCCGGCGCGGACGTCGGCGATGGCGCAGTTGGGCTCCAGGGCGCTGTTGTTGCGGAAGTGGAAGGTGAAGCGGGCGTCGACGACCGGGGTCGGCGCCCGCAGCCCGATCGGCAGCTCGGCGAGGGCGAGCTCCTGCCGGATGGTCTGGTCGGACTTGCCTTCGGCGGTGCCGGGCCGCCAGGTGACGCGCAGGGCTCGGACGGCGTCGATGCACTGGCCGAACGTCTGGGCGCGGACGGCGACGCCGGTGCCGATGACGACGACGTGGGTGACGCCGGGCATCGCCTGGACCTCGGCGAGGTTGGCGACCGAGCCGACCTTGCCGTTGATGGTCGGCGGGCGGCAGACCATGGTCGGTTTGGCGTCGGGGACGTCGAGGTCCATGGCGAAGCGCTTGCGGCCGGTGACGGCGTCGCGGGCGTCGACGCGGTTGTGGGGCTTGCCGATGACGGTGAAGCTCTCGCGGGCGGTGAGCTCCACCGCCACCTGTGTCGTGCGGGCGCTCGCCGCCGCGACGGCGAGCGCTCCGATGTCGAGGTGCCGGCCGGAGCGATCGGTGATCACTCCGGCCCGCAGGGTCAGGTCGGCCACGGCGGTGCCGAGGGACTGGGCGGCGGCCTGCAGCAGCCGGGTCCGGGCGATCGCGGCGGCGACCCGGATCGGCGTGTAGGTGGCGATGGTGGTGTTGGAGCCGCCGGTCAGCTGGTTGAACAACAGCTCGGGCCGGGCGTCGGCGAGGGTCACCCGCACCCGCTCCAGCGGCACGGACAGTTCCTCGGCGATCAGCATTGCGGTGGAGGTGGTGATGCCCTGCCCGACCTCGGCGCGGGGCAGCGCGAACGACACGGTGCCGTCCGGGGTGACCTCGACGGAGATGAGGCCCGAGGTCGGCAGGGCGGCCACGGTCATGAGGTCGTTGAGGTCCACGATGTCGGTGATGTCGGCGGCGGCGGAGGCGGGTGCCGGGGCATCCAGTGCGGCGGCGGTCACCAGTACAGGAGCGGCGACGACGAAGCCGATGAACTGCCGCCGCCGGATGCCCTCGCTCACGACGGCCGGTTGATGGTGGGGATCTCGATCTTCGTCTCCTGACCCTTGGTGAGGTAGAAGAGGATGTACTGGCGGACCGCCTCGTCGACGACCCACGCGGCGGCGGGAACGAGCGGCAGCGGCATGAGGCCCTCGCGGAACTTCACGAGCGGCGGCCAGACGGTGGCGATCAGCGGGTCCCACACCGGCTCGCGCGGGATGGCGTCCCAGTCGGCGACCTGGTTGCCCACGAGGTACCGGGCGAGCGCGTTGCACAGCGGCCGGCTGACGCTGCCGGGGCTGGTCTGCTCGGCGAGCTGGCCGAGCAGGACGTCGGTGAGGATGACACCTTCCGGGGTCGGTCCCATGTTGCGGGGCAGGACCTGGTCGGACTGGGCGTTCGCGGCGGTCCACGTGGCGGGGATGTACTCGTCGCGGATGCCGAGCAGGTGCGCGGTGACCTGCCAGACGTGCAGGTAGGCCTCGGCGTCGGCGGCGGGGATCGGCACCTTCCACTCGCGCATCTTGCGCATCGCGAAGGTCGGCAGGGTGTGCCAGGTGACGAGCATGTCCTCCTGGCTGATCGGGATGGTGCCGTCCCAGTGCGGGGACTGCTGCAGCAGGTGCCGGACGGCGGCGTGCACGAGCCGGGTCTTGACGGCGTTGACGATGCAGTTGCCGTCGGGGCGGTAGGCGTTGAGCGCGCCGACGGCGAAGCCGAGGATGCTCGTCTTGGCGACGCGGTCCTCCATGTCGGCGCCGCCCTTGGAGTAGTAGACCGCGCGGGCCTCCTTGGGGATGGCGGTGCTCAGCATGCCGCCGCCGACGCCGTTGAGCAGGTTGAGGTAGAGGCCGCGGGACTTGTTGAAGGTGGCGGCGGCCTCCAGCTTGCCGCGGTCGGCCCAGTCCGGCAGCTGCCGGGCGTGGTCGATGAACGCCTTCACGTCGGCGGGCAGTCCGGCGGGCGTGGGCTGGTCGTTGCGGGTCCAGTCCCACAGCAGCCGGTTGACCTCCGGGACGCCGCCGCGGTCGAGCAGCGACGCGACGAGCGGGTCCGCCTCCTCGTCCCACACCCAGCGCGGGTCGGCGCCCGCGCCGGCGCCGGCGATCGATCCTTCGGGGGCCCAGGTCCAGGCCGGCGTCGCGACGCTCAGCGCGCCGAGCGCCCCGAGGGCGCCGCCGGCCATCAGCACTTTGCGTCTGCTCAATTCCGTCATATCGATGTTATCCAATTCATGAAGGGCGGTTGGTCTGCGGGATCTCGATGCTGATCGGGCCGGCTTCGGACAGGAACAGCAGCGCCGCCTTGCGCAGGAACTCGTCGAAGAGCCAGTACGCCTGCGGGGCGAGCGGGAAGGGCAGCAGCCCTTCGCGGACGGCGATGAACGGCCCCCAGGCGACCTTGAGCAGCGAGTCCCAGACCGGCTCGCGCGGGATCCGCAGCCACCCGGCGATCTGGTCGCCGAGCATGAAGCGGGTGAAGGAGCCCAGGATCGGCTTGGTGAGGATGCCGGCGTCGACGACGGCGCCCAGGCTGAGCAGGATGTCGGCGAGCTTGATGCCCTCCGGGGTCGGCGCCAGGACCGGGGTGAGGACCTGGGCGGCCTGCGAGTTGGCCTCGGCCCACGACGCGGGGATGTACTCGTCGCGGATGCCGAGCATGTGCGCGCCGACCTGCCACGAGTGCAGGAACGCGTCGGACTCGGCGGCGGGGATCGGCACCCGCCAGTCGGTCAGCTTCTGCATCACGGTGGTGGGCAGGCTGTGCCAGGTGACCATCATGTCGCGCTGGCTGATCGGGATCTGCTCGTCGGCGGCGCCCGGCCAGTACGGCGACTGCGGCAGCAGGTGGCGCACGGCGGCGTGGACGAGGCGGGTCTTGACGCAGGTCACGATCATCTCGCCGTCGGGCTGGTAGGCCTTGAGCGAGCCGATGTCGTAGCCGAGCTTGGCGGTCTTGGAGATGCGGTCCTTCATGTCCGCGCCGCCCTGGGAGTAGTACACGGCCCGGGCCTCGTGCGGGATGACGGTGCTCATCATGCCGCTGGCCAGGCCGTAGAGGACGCCGAGGTAGAGGCCGCGCTTGCGGTTGAACTCGACGGCCAGGGCCAGCTTGCGCTGGTCGGTCCACGCGGGCAGCTGGCGGGCCCGCTCCATGAAGTCGCGCAGGTCGGCCGGCAGCCCGTCGGGCAGCGGCTGGCCGTTCTTCTTCCAGGTGCGCAGCAGCGCGTTGACCTGCGGCACGTCGCCGCGGTCGAGCAGCGACGCGACCAGCGGGTCGGCCTCGTCGTCCCACACCCAGCGCGGGTCGGCGCCGGGTCCCGCGCCGGCCACCGACCCGGCGGGCGACCAGCTCCAGGCCGGCGTGGCGACGCTCAGCGCGCCGAGCGCGCCCAATGCAGTGCCGGTGGTCAATACCTTGCGCCGGCTGATGTTGCCCATGCCTTCGCCTCCTTCGAGTACCGGACCGGCGGTGATACGATGAAACGCATCCCGCGTCCGTGTATCATCGATGACAACACATGGTGTCGGCAATCACAAGGCATCCAGTGACATCGACTGCCGGGCAGGGCAGAATCGGCACCAGCAGGAGGTGATCGTGGACCCGGACCAGTCGTTGCTGGAGCGCGCCTACCTCGACGCCGTCGAGCGCGTCGACGACCTCGACGAGGCCCGCGGCCGCATCCTCGACGCGGCCTACGAGCAGTTCTGCCGCATGGGCATCCAGCGGTCCACCATGGAGGACGTGGCCCGGCGGGCCCGCGTCTCCCGGATCACCGTCTACCGGCGGTTCGCCACCAAGGACCTCCTCGTCGAGCACGTCGTGCGCCGCGAGTTCCGGCGCTACTTCGAGGTGTTCCTCACCGACATCCAGCAGGCCGAGACCGTCGCCGACCGGGTCGTGTTCGGCTTCGTGAGCTCGCTGCGGGCGATCCGGCGCAACCCGCTCATCGGCGGGCTCATGGCCGCCGAGCCCGACCTGCTCATGCCGTCGATGCTCGGCGACGGCGGGCAGACCCTCGCCACCGTGCGGCAGTTCGTCGCCGGGCAGCTGCGCCAGGAGCAGCGCGCCGGCAACCTGCCCGGCGACCTCGACGCCGACCTCGTCGCCGAGATGATGGTCCGGGTCTCCGCGTCGTTCCTCGCGATCCCGAGCAAGGTCGTCGACCTCGACGACGAGGAGCAGCTGGCGGCGGTCGCCCGCCAGTTCCTCGTGCCGATGCTGCGCCCGGAATGAAGCCATGGACGCCGACCTTCCCCCCGAGGTGGCACTGCTCGCCCGCGGCCTGACCCGGATCGGGCTCAGGCCCGGCGGCAGGCTGCTGATCGTCCTGCCCGGCCGGGCCGAGCAGTGGCTGATCGACCTCGCCGCCGCCTCGCTCGGCGCGGTGCCGGCGGCGGTCGACCCGGCGACGCGCCCCGACCGGCTGCGGCACCTCGCCCGCCACGCCGCACCGCAGCTGCTCGTGCTGGAGAGCGCCGCCGAGCTGGCCAGGTGGCGGCCGATCCTCGCGGACCTGCCGAGCCTGCGCCGGATCGTCCTCGTCGACGATCCGGCGCCGCACGAGCTCAGCCTGGCCACGGTCTCCCTGACCCAGGTGCGGGAGGCGGGCCTGCTCACAGCCCCAGCGACCGGCCGATCACTTCCTTCATGATCTCCGTGGTGCCGCCGTAGATGGTCTGCACCCGCGAGTCCAGGAACGCCTTCGCCACCGGATATTCGCGCATGTACCCGTAGCCGCCGTGCAGCTGCAGGCAGCGGTCCACGGTGCGCTGCTGCAGCTCCGTGCACCACCACTTCGCCATCGCCGCCGTCTCGGCCGTCAGCGTCGGCTCGACCAGGCAGCGGTCCACGAAGACCCGGCCGAGGCGCAGCTCCGTCGCCAGCTCCGCCAGCACGAACCGGTTGTGCTGGAAGCTGCCGATCGGCTTGCCGAACGCCTGCCGCTGCCGGCAGTACGCCACGGTCTGCTCGAACACGGTCTCGGCCGCGGCGAGCGCGGCGACGGCGATCGACAGCCGCTCGAAGGGCAGGTTCCGCATGAGGTACGCGAAGCCCTGCCCCTCCTCGCCGAGCAGGTTCGCGGCCGGCACCCGCACGTCGGAGAAGAACAGCTCGGCGGTGTCCTGCGCCTTCTGCCCGATCTTGTCGAGGTTGCGGCCCCGCTCGAAGCCGGCCATGCCGCGCTCGACGACGAGCAGGCTGATCCCCCGGTGCCCCGCCGCCGGGTCGGTACGGGCGACGACGATGACGAGGTCGGACAGGATGCCGTTGCTGATGAACGTCTTCCGCCCGTTCAGGACGTACGTGTCGCCGTCGCGCACCGCGGTGGTGGTGATGCCCTGCAGGTCGCTGCCCGCACCCGGCTCCGACATGGCGATGGCGGTGATGATGTCGCCGGAGCAGAAGCCCGGCAGCCACCGCCGCTTCTGCTCCTCGTCGGTGAGGTCGGTGAGGTACGGGCCGATGATGTCGTTGTGCAGGCCGAACGCGGGCCCGGTCGCGCCGGCGCTGGCGAGGCCCTCGGTGAGCACGGCGCTGAACACCCGGTCGGTGACGCCGGCGCCGCCGTAGCGCTCGTCGACGAAGAACCCGAGCAGGCCGGCGGCGCCGGCGGCCCGCCACACGTCCCGGTCGACGACCCCGTCGGCCTCCCACCGCTCGTGGTGCGGGGCGATCTCCTTGTCGATGAACGCCCGCACCAGCTCGGCGAACGCCCGGTGCTCGGCGGTGAAGACGGTGCGCTCCACGGTGACTCCCTACTGGGTCATGGCTTTGACGGCGGCGATCAGGCGGCGCGGGTCGGGCCCGAGGGGCATCACGTTGAGGATCGTGACGCCGGCGTCGCGGTATGCCCGCACCCGGTCCCGGACGTAGCTCTCCGGCCCGATGAGGCTGGTCCGTTCCAGCAGCTCCGCCGGCACGGCGGCGGTCGCCTCCTCCTTGCGGCCGGCCAGGTACAGCTCCTGGATGCGGTCGGCCTCGGCGGCGAACCCGTACCGGCTGACGAGGTCGTGGTAGAAGTTGCGGTCCTTGGCGCCCATCCCGCCGACGTAGAGCGCGATCAGCGGGCGGGCCAGGTCCCGCAGCCCGGTGACGTCGTCGCCGATCGCGAGGGGCCCGCCGGCGGCGATCTCCAGCGGCCCCAGCGCCGGGTCGCGCTTCTCCTGCCCGGCGGCCAGGGCGGCGCCCCACACGTCGGCGGCGCGGGAAGGGTCGTAGAGGAACGGCATCCAGCCGTCGGCGAGCTCGGCGGTCATCCGCACGTTGCGGTCGCCGAGCGCCGCGACGTAGATCGGGATGCTGTCGCGGACCGGGCGGCTGAGGATCTTCAGCGGCTTGCCGAGGCCCGTCCCGGCACCGGGCGGGAGCGGCAGCTGGTACGCGCCGTCGTTGACCAGGGTCTCGCGGCGCCACACCCTCCTGCAGATGCCGATCAGCTCGCGGGTACGGGCGAGCGGCTTGTCGTACGGGACGCCGTGCCAGCCCTCGACGACCTGCGGCCCGGACGCGCCGACGCCGAGGATGGCGCGGCCGCCGGAGACCGCGTCGAGGCCGGCGGCGGTCTGCGCGATGAGCGCGGGGGTACGGGAGTACAGCGGCAGAATCGAGGATCCGATGCTGAGCCTCGTCGTCTTCGCCGCGAGGTAGCCCATGACGGTCGGC
The DNA here is from genome assembly GCF_040674675.1 of Dactylosporangium sp. NPDC049742. Classification (NCBI taxonomy): domain Bacteria; kingdom Bacillati; phylum Actinomycetota; class Actinomycetes; order Micromonosporales; family Micromonosporaceae; genus Dactylosporangium; species Dactylosporangium sp. NPDC049742. The sequence continues at coordinate 27,178 of NZ_JBFANF010000016.1, forward strand.
GCGTCGAACCCGTACGCCTCGGACACCCACACGATGTCGAGCCCGTCGTCCTCCCAGGTCGCGACGCGGTCGGCGGCCGCCCTCGGGTCGGCGTCCACCGGTAGTGCGGTGGCGATGCGCATCAGGGGCCTCCCAGCCAGTCCTCGAGGACGTCGTCGGTGTGCTGCCCGGGCGCCGGTGGCAGGCCACCGATCGCGCCCGGGGTCCGCGAGAAGCGGGGTGCGGCGGCGGGCTGCACGATGCCGTTGTGGACCTCGAAGGTGCCGCGGGCGACCAGGTGCGGGTGGCCCGCGGATTCGGCGAGCGACAGCACCGGCGACACGCACGCGTCGGTGCCGTCGAACACGGCGGTCCACTCCGCTCTGGTACGGGTGGCGAATACCGCTGTGAGCCGCTCCCGTAGTACGGGCCAGCCCTTGACGTCGTGCTGGGCGGGCAGGTCCGGGTCGGCGTCGAGGCCGAGCAGGCGCAGCAGCTCGGCGTAGAACTGCGGCTCCAGGGCACCGACGGCCATGTGCCCGCCGTCGGCGGTGGCGTAGACGGCGTAGAACGGGGCGCCGCCGTCGAGCAGGTTCCGCCCCCGCTGCGGGCGCCAGGCGCCGGTGGCGAGGAACCCGGCGAACATCGTGGTGAGGTGCGCGGTGCCGTCGACGATCGCAGCGTCCACGACCTGCCCCACGCCCGTGGTGCGGGCGACGTGCAGCGCGGCGAGGCAGCCGACGACGAGGTACAGCGAGCCGCCGCCGAAGTCGCCGACGAGGTTGAGCGGGATCTGCGGCGGGCCGTCGGCGGCGCCGATCGGGTGCAGGGCGCCGGCGAGCGCGATGTAGTCGACGTCGTGCCCGGCGGTCTGCGCGAGCGGGCCGTCCTGACCCCAGCCGGTCATCCGCCCGTACACCAGGGCCGGGTTGCGCTCCAGGGCCGCGTCCGGGCCGACGCCGAGGCGTTCGGCGACGCCGGGGCGCCAGCCCTCCACGACGATGTCGGCCTTCGCGGCGAGGTCGAGGACGCGGCCGGCGCCGGCAGGGTCCTTCAGGTCGACGACGATCGAGCGCTTGCCGCGGTTGAGCAGGTCGGTGCGGGGATCGCCGGCGGCCAGCGGCCCGGGCTCGGGGCGGTCGACGCGCACGACGTCGGCGCCGAGGTCGGCCAGCAGCATGGCGGCGAACGGTCCGGGCCCGATGCCGGCGAGCTCGAGGACCCTGACACCCGTGAGCGGTCCGGTCATGCCGCCACCTCCGCCCCGCGCCGCCGATTCGCGGCTCCTGCGCTGTGCTCCGGTCCGGTCATGCGTCCCACCTCGGCGTGCTGCCCTGTACCAACGCTGCCGCCGCGGCACGGAAGTCCGGGCCTGACAGGGACTCCCCCATCAGGCGGACGGCGTCGGCGGTCGCATCCGCTGCGGTGCTGTCCAGGCCGGCCCACACCTGGCGCCGGATGACGGCCATCGACGACGGCGCGCAGTGCACGGCGAGGTCGGCGGCGTAGGCCTGGGCGGCGGGCAGGACCTCGGCGCGGGGCAGGACCCGCTGCGCCAGGCCCATCCGCTGCGCCTCCGCCGCGTCGATCTTGCGGCCGGAGACGAGCAGGTCCATGGCGTTGCCGATGCCGATGAGGCGGGGCAGCAGCCAGGCGCTGCCGTACTCGGCGATGAGGCCGAGCCGGCTGAACGCGGTGGACAGGCGCGCCTCCGCGGCGAGGAACCGCACGTCGGCGTAGAGGGCGTGGACGAGCCCGAGGCCCGCGGCGCCGCCGTTGACCGCGGCGACGATCGGGGTGCCGAGGGTCAGCGGCAGGTGCGGCTCGAAGCCGAGTTCGTGCAGCAGCCGGTCGCGGTGCCCGGGGTCGAGCAACGCCTGCAGCGCGGCGGGGTCGGCGCCGGCGCAGAACCAGTCCCCGGCGCCGGTGACGACGATCGCGCGGACCGCAGGGTCGTCGTCGGCCGCCTTGAGCGCCGCGTAGTAGTCGCGGAACATCTCCCACGTCATGGCGTTACGGTGGTCCGGCCGGTCGAACCAGATCGTGCGTACGCCGTCGCGGGTCTCGACCCGCAGGGCACTGCTCATCGCGCTCCCTCTTTGACTTTTGACATTTGATACTATTGGCGGATGTCCAAGCTGTCAGACGGTCGCCCGCAGTTGTCGGAGACCGTGGCGAGCCTGCTGCGGGACCGGATCATGTCCGGCCAGCTGCGGCCCGGCTCGCGGATCCGGCTCGAGCAGGTCGCCGAGGAGACCGGGCTGAGCATCACCCCGGTCCGCGAGGCGCTGCTGATGCTGCGCGCCGAGGACATGGTCGAGCTGCAGCCACGCCGCGGGCACGTGGTCGCGCCACTGTCCCGGCAGGACATCATCGACGTCTTCGGGCTGCAGGGGCACATCGCCGGGGAGCTGGTCGCCCGGGTCGCCGCCGTCATCACCCCGGCGCAGCTGGACGAGCTGCGCGCGGTGCACCAGCGGCTGGCCAAGGCCGCGCAGGCGCGGCAGGCGAGCAAGGTGGAGCAGCTGGAGTTCGAGTTCCACCGCGGCATCAACCGGCTCGCCGACGCCCGCAAGCTGTCGTGGCTGCTGCGGGCCGCGACCCGCTACACCCCGACCCGCTTCTACGCCGCCGACGCCGCCTGGCGCGCCGCCATGGTCACCGACCACGAGGCGCTGCTGACGGCCCTGGCGGCCAACGACGCCGACGCGGCCCGCCCGGTCATGGCCCGCCACTTCACCGACGGCGCCGAGCGCCTCGTCAAGCACCTCGACGACCTCGGCCTCTGGACCGCCTGACCTGGCCTTTTGCTGCCCTTCGACGTCCGTCACGGTGAGTGATACGGTGACAGCACGCGCGACCTGCCGGTTTGGAAAGATGCTGTAAGGTGCTCTGAGAGCGGAACGCAGCACACCGGAACCCACCCGGTCACGACCTGCCGCCTCGCTGCCGAACGGGCTTCTGGACGGCCAGCCGGACGACCTGCGCGCCGGCCTGCGCGACGGGCTGCAGGGCAACCTGCCGGACGGGCCGCCGGACGACCTGCCGGACGGGCCGCACGACGGCCTGCCGGACGACCCGCGCGCCGGGCTGCTGGGCGACCTGCCGGACGGACTGTTGGGCGACCTGCCGGACGGGCTGATGGACGGGCTTCGCAACGGCCGACCTCACCCGCGCCCGTGACGCAGCTTGAACATCGTCAGCGACGTGCGCATCGCCTTCTCGGCGGGCTGCAGGGTCAGCAGGTCGATCGGCGGGCGGAAGCGTTGCCACGTCACGGACTTGGCTCGGCTGAACTCGCGCAGCCCGTCGGCGCCGTGGACCCGGCCGAAGCCTGAGTCGCCGACGCCGCCGAAGGGCAGCGCGGGCACGGCGGCGTAGCCGAGCACCGAGTTGACCGAGACCGCGCCCGCCCGCAGGCCCGCGGCGAGCGCCTGCCCGGTCGCGCGGCGGCGGGTGAAGATGGAGCCGGCCAGCCCGTAGGTGGTGGCGTTCGCGCGGCGCAGCGCCTCGTCGGCGTCGGCGACCCGGTTGACGATCAGCACCGGACCGAATGTCTCCTCGGTGACGGCGGTGCTGTCCTCGGGGACGTCGGCGAGCAGGACCGGGTCGACGAACGGCGGGCGCACCGAGGCCGCGTCGCCGACGACCGCCCGGCCGCCGCGGTCGATCGCGTCGGTGATGTGCCGCCGGACGATCTCCGGCTGCGTGGGCGTGGTCATCGGCCCGTACGGCGCGTCGGCCTCGGGGCCCGGCCGCACCTCGCGCAGCAGCGGGGTCAGCGCGGCCAGGAAGGCGTCGTGGACGGCGTCGACGACGTAGATGCGCTCGACGCCGGCGCAGGTCTGGCCCGCGTTGCCGAGGCCGCCGAACACCGCGGCGTTCGCCGCGGCCGTCAGGTCGGCGTCGGCGGTGACGATGAGCGCGTCCTTGCCGCCGCCCTCGATGACGACCGGGGTGAGCCGCTCCGCGCAGGCCGCCATGACGCGACGGGCCGTGGCCGCGGAGCCGGTGAACGCGATCTTGTCCACGTCCGCCCGGCACAGCGCGGCGCCGGTCGCGCCGTCGCCGGTGACCACCTGCAGGACCGGGTGCTCGGGCACCAACGAAGACCAGAGCGAGGCGAGCCATGACCCGACGCCGGGCGTGAACTCGCTGGGCTTGAACACGACCGCGTTGCCGGCGGCGAGCGCGTGGGAGATGGAGCCCATCGGCGTGTAGAAGGGGTAGTTCCACGGGCCGATCACACCGACCACCCCGAACGGCACGTACTCGACGGTGCTGGCCTGGTTGAAGGCGAGCATGCCCGAGGACACCGAGCGCCGCCTGAGCACCCGGCCGGCGTGGCGGGCGGCCCAGTCGAGGTGCTCGACGGTGAGCATCACCTCCAGCAGCGCCCCCGCGAGAGGCTTGCCGGTCTCCTCGCGGATCAGCGAAGCGAGCTCGGTGACCCGCCGGGCGATCGACGCCTTGAACGCCAGCAGGTGATGCCGCCGCTGCCGGGCGGTGAGGCCCGCCCACCAGCCGGCGGCGGCGCGGGCGCGCTCCACCGCCGCCTCAACAGCCACCTCGTGCGCGACGGTCGACGTCATCGAGACCTCCCTGACATTTGATATTCGATAGTTTAGCCTCGGTGTCAATCCCCGCGTTCACGACGGCATCCATGGAGGAACCAGCTGTGGAATACAACGACGAACAACGATCCCTGGTGGCCGCGGTGCAGGACTTCTGCCGCCGTGAGGCCGGCAGCCGGGAGCAGCGCCTGGCGCTGACCGACGGGGGCAGGGAGAACCACAGCCCCGAGCTCTACCGCAAGATGGCCGACCTCGGCTGGCTCGGCATGGCGCTGCCGGAGGAGTTCGGCGGCGGTGGCGCCGGCATGGTCGACCTGTGCCTGTTCCTGGAGACGACCGCGAAGGCGATGGCCCCGATCGGCGGCTTCACCACCTCGATCATCGTCGCCGCCGCGTACGAGCGCTTCGGCTCGCCCGAGCAGAAGAAGGTCGTCCTCGGCGGGGTCGCCCGCGGCACCATCGAGGCGATCGCCATGTCGGAGCCCGAGGCCGGCTCGGACGTGGCGAACCTCAGCTGCCGCGCCGAGCGCCGCGGCGACGAGTGGGTGGTCAACGGGCAGAAGACGTGGTGCTCCAACGCGCACCTCGCCGAGCGCATCCTGCTCGTCGCACGCACCAGCGGCCGCGCCGGTGACCACAGTGGACTCACGATGTTCCAGGTCCCCACGACGGCCGCCGGCCTGACCGTCTCCGGCATCGACACGATGGGCGGCCGGGAGGTCAACGACCTGTACTTCACCGACTGCGCGCTGCCCGCGGACGCCGTCGTCGGCACGCTCGACGCCGGCTGGCGTCAGCTGATGGCTGGGCTCAACCTGGAGCGGCTGATCCTCGCCAGCCTCATGCTCGGCACCGCGCAGCGCGCGTTCGACGACGTCGTGGACTACGTGAAGGGGCGGCGCCAGTTCGGCCGGCCGATCGGCTCGTTCCAGGTGCTGCGGCACCGCCTCGCCGACCTCGCCACCGAGATCGAGTGCGCCCGGCTGCTCGTGTACGCGACGGCCGCGCAGGTCGACCGCGCGCCCAACACGGTGCTGCCGCGGGAGACGTCGATGGCGAAGTTGAAGGCGACCGAGACCGCCCGCCGGGTGACCCTCGACGCGATGCAGATGATGGGCGGCTACGGCTACGCCACCGAGTTCGACATGGAGCGCCTGGTCCGCTCGTCGATCGTCTCCACGGTGTACGGCGGCACCAGCGAGATCCAGCGCGACATCATCGCCAAGACCTACGGACTGCACGAAGTTAGCCGAGATTCACAGTAGGTCCGCGCGGATACTTCCCAAGAAGTTAACGCTGACTTACAGTGCCTCCTACGCGATCCACGGGCGTCGCCAGCACTGCTGGCGGCGCCCCACGGGCGTCGCCGGGAAAGCGCGCCGCGACGCCTCACGGGCCCCCGCCCGCCCCCTCGAGGCAACCATGTGATCGAAGTGGAGTTCCCATGCTCCGAATCAAAGCCCTTACCGCCGCCGCCCTCGTCATGGTCACCGCCACCGCCTGCGCCGAGGACACCGCCGAGCCGCAGCGCGCCGCACCCAGCTTCTCGAAGCCGCCGATCACCGTCGGCTTCCTCAACCCGAACGGCGGGCCGGTCCCGCAGCCCGGCACCGACACCGGCGTCAAGGCCGCCCTCAAGTACGTCAACACCGAGCTGGGCGGCATCAACGGCCACCCGCTCGAGGTCGTGTACTGCGACACCGACACGACCCCGGAGAAGGCGCAGTCGTGCGCCAACACGTTCGTGGAGAAGAAGGTCGTCGCCGTCATGGACGGCTACAACCTGTCCTCCAGCGCCACCCTGCCCGCGCTGACCGCCGCGCAGATCCCGCTCGTCGGCATGATCCCGTTCGACTCCGTCACCGGCGCCAAGGCCGAGAACCGGGTGTTCTTCGCCGCCCCGCAGGCGTCGTTCCTCGTCGGCGCGCTCCAGGCGTTCAAGACCGCCGGGAAGACGTCGGTCACCCTCGCGCTCGTCGACACACCGTCGTCGCACCAGACCATCGACAACCTGCTGCCGGTGCTGGCGAAGACCCTCGGCATCACCGCCAAGGGCATCTACTTCTCCCCCACCAACCCCAACTTCACCGCCGTCGCCTCCACCATCGCCCAGGACAAGCCCGACGTCGGCGGGCTCGTCGCCTCCCCCAGCGAGGCCGTGTGCACGGCGCTGGTGAAGGCGCTGCGGCAGCTGCAGTACAAGGGCGACATCTTCACCGCCGCCTGCACCGACTACATCAAGGCCGGCCCCGCGCAGGCCGCCGGCGGGGCGCTGTACTCCTCCAACTGGCTGCCGGTCGCGGCGAAGTACGTGCCCGCCGAGCTGCAACGGGAGCTGTCCCTCGCCACGAAGTACATCGACGGCGTCGAGGGCGGCACCGGCGGCTACTACGCCGTCGGCGAGTTCGCGCTGCTGGTGAACTTCGCCAAGGCGATGTCCGGCGCCGCCGAGACCGACCTGACCGGCCCCGGCGTGCTCAAGACGCTCAAGGGCCTCAAGGACTTCCCGAGCTTCCTCGGCCCGCGGCTCAACTGCGGCAGCGCCACCTCACCGAACTGCACCACGCAGATCCTGCTGTACGTCGTGCAGCCCGACGGCTCGGCGAAGCCCGTCACGGACACCTGGATCACGCCGGTCCCGCAGGTCCTCGCCGCGATCCCGGGCGCGGTGTAGCAGCACCATGGATCAGGTCCTGCTCTTCCTCACGCTCGGCTTCGCCGCCGGCGCCGTGTACGCCGTCATCGCCACGTCCATCGTGGCGCTGCACGTCGCCACCGGGGTCCTCAACTTCGCGCAGGGATCCCTCGCGCTGTGGGGCGTCTGGGTCGTCGCCGAGCTGCGCCGCAGCGGCACGCTCGTGCTGCCGGTCGGGTCGGTGCCGCTCGCCGACGGGCCGCTGTCCGCGTGGACGGCGGTGGCGCTCGGGGTGCTGAGCACGGCGGCGCTGGCGTTCGCCGCGCACTGGCTGGTGTTCCGGCCGCTGCGCGGCGCGCCACCGCTGTCGCAGGTGGTGGCGTCGGTCGGGCTGATGCTCGCGATCGGCTCGCTGGTGCCGCTGCGGTTCCGGACCGACGGTGCGCTCGCGGCGCCGCTGCTCACCGACCGGACGCTCGGGGTCGCCGGGACGCGGCTCAACGTGAGCGACCTGATCCTCCTCGCGGTGGCGTTGACCGCGACCGTGGCGTTCTCGGTGTACTTCCGGCGGACCCGCTGGGGCGTCGCGACCCGGGCCTGCGCCGAGGACGAGCGGGCCGCCCGGCTCACCGGCCTCTCGCCGGACCGGCTCGCCGCCGTCGCGTGGCTGTGCACCGGCGCCGCGACGTCGCTGGTCGCGGTCCTCGCCGCGCCGACCGTCGGGCTCGACCCGATCGGGTACATGTTCTACGTCCTGCCCGGGCTCGCCGCGGCGCTGCTGGCCCGGCTCACCTCGGTCATGACCGCGGGGCTCGCCGGCATCGGCATCGGCTGCTTCCAGTCGCTGCTGCTGCTGGCGAGCACCATCGACGGCTGGCCCACGTGGGCGCAGGCCGGGCTCGGCGACGCGGTGCCCTTCGTGCTCGTCGTCGTCGCGCTCGTCGTCCTCGGCCGCGGCATCCCCGCCCGCGGCGCGCCCAGCGCGGACCGGATGCCGGCGGTGGTGCTCCCCCGGCGCCGGCTGCGGGCGGGCCTGCTGCTCGCGGCCGCGGCCGCCGCCGCGATCGCCCTCACGTCCGGCAGCTGGCGCTTCGGCGTCGTCACCTCGATCATCATGGCGCTGATCGCCCTGTCGCTGGTCGTGCTCACCGGCTACCTGGGGCAGATCTCCCTCGCCTCCATGGCCTTCGCCGGTACCGGTGGCTTCGTGCTCTCCAGGGCCACCGTCGCCTGGGGGCTGCCCTTCCCGCTCACCGTCCTCGTGTCGGCGGGCGTCGCCACACTCGTCGGGGTCGCCGTCGGCCTGCCGGCGCTGCGGATCCGCGGCGCCCAGCTGGCGGTGGTCACGCTCGCCGGCGCGATCGCCATCCAGCAGCTCGTGTTCGCCAACCCGGCGCTGACCCCGTTCGAGGGCAACCTCATCGACGGGCCCACCCTCCTCGGCTGGAACCTCGAGGTGCGGCGCGGCACCGACCTGACGACGACCGCGTTCGCCGGCACGGTCGTCGTCGTGGTCGGGGTGCTCGCCGCCGCCGTCGCGCGGCTGCTCGCCGGCACTACCGGGCAGGCGTTCCTCGCGGTGCGCGCCAACGAGCGCGCGGCGGCCGCGGCCGGCATCGACGTGGCCCGCACGAAGCTCGCGGGGTTCGCCGTCGCCGCGTTCCTCGCCGGGGTCGGCGGCTGCCTCATCGGGTACAGCCGCTCGCAGCTGTCCGCGGAGTCGTTCAACGTCATCGTCGGCCTCGGCGTGCTGTGCATGACCTACGTCGGCGGCATCACCCGGATCGGCGGCGCCGTCATCGCCGGTCTCGTCGCGCCGCTCGGGGTGCTGTACACGCTGCTCAACACGACGTTCGGCCTCGGCCGGTACTACACCCTCATCGCCGCGTGCGCGCTCGTCGTCACCGCGGTGCTCAACCCCTCCGGCGTCGCCGGGCAACTCCACCGCCGGAAGGTCATCGCCGGGCATCTCCCCCGCCGGAAGGTCGCGGCATGACGCTCCTGGAAGCCACCGGACTCACGGTGCGGTACGGCGGCGTCCTCGCCAACACCGACGTCACCCTGCACGTCGGCGCCGGCGAGGTGGTCGGGCTGATCGGGCCGAACGGCGCCGGCAAGACCACGTTCGTCGACGCCGTCACCGGCTTCACCGCCGCCCGCGGCACCGTCACCCTCGCCGGGCGGCGCCTCGACGGGCTCCCGCCGCACGCCCGCCGCCGCGCCGGGCTGGCCCGCACCTGGCAGGCCGGCGAGCTCTTCGGCGACCTGACCGTGCGGCAGAACGTCGCTGTCGCCGCCGCCCGGGGCCCGCTGCGCAACCTGTGGAGCGACCTGACCGGGCGGGCCGCCCGTACCGGCGACGTGGACGCGGCACTGGAGATGTTCGGCCTGCAGTTCGTGGCGGACCGGCGCCCCGGCGAGCTGAGCCTGGGCCGGCAGAAGATCGTCGGGGTGGCCCGCGCACTCGCCGGCGGAACCCGCGCGGTCCTGCTCGACGAGCCGGCCGCCGGCCTCGACACCGACGAGAGCGCCGAGTTCGGCGGGCACGTGCGGGCGATCGCGGCGGCGGGCCTCGGCGTGCTGCTCATCGACCACGACATGAACCTCGTCTTCGACGTCTGCGATCGGGTGTACGTCCTGGACTACGGCGCCGTCATCGCCGCCGGCACGCCCCGCGAGGTCCGCGCCGACCCGGCCGTGCGGACCGCGTACCTCGGCGCCCCGGCCGAAGCCGGCACCCCGCCCGAAGCCGGCACCCCGCCCGAAGCCGGCGCCCCTCAGGAGGTGCCCTCATGACCGCCGTCCTGAAGCTGGCGGGCGTCACCGCCGGCTACGCGGGCGTCCCCGCCGTGCGGGACCTCGACCTGGAGGTCGGCGAGGGCGAGGTCGTCGCACTGCTCGGCCCCAACGGCGCCGGCAAGACCACGACGCTGCTCACCGCCGCCGGCGTCATCGCCCCGGCCGCCGGCACCGTCACCGCGTACGGGAAGCCGCTGCACCGGCGCGTCGAACGCAACGCCCGCGCCGGGCTCGTCCTCGTCCCCGACACGCGCGGCGTGTTCCACGGCCTGACCGTCCGGGAGAACCTGACCCTCGCCGGGCGGGCCGACCTCGGCCGGGTGCTGGAGCTGTTCCCCACCCTGGAGCCGCTGCTGTCACGCCGGTGCGGGCTGCTGTCCGGCGGCGAGCAACAGACGCTCGCCATCGCCAAGGCCCTCGTCAGCATGCCGCGGATCCTGCTGATCGACGAGCTCAGCATGGGCCTGTCCCCCATCGCCGTGCAGGCGATCCTGCCGACCGTCCGCGCGCTCGCCGACCGGCTCGGCGTCGCCGTCGTGCTCGTCGAGCAGCACATCGACCTCGCCCTGACCGTCGCCGACCGGGCCGTCGTGCTCCACCACGGCCGGGCCGTCCTCGCCGGATCCGCCCGCCGGCTGCGCGCGCAGCGGCACACCGTCGCCGAGGCGTACTTCGGCGCGTCACCTTCTACGATCGGGAGGTCCTGATGGAACTCACCGCCCGGCAGCGCGCCGCGCTCGCGAGCATCTGCGACACCTTCGCGCCCGGCGACGGCGACGGCATCCCGTCGGCGCGCGAGATCGGCGCCGTCGACATCATGGCCGGTCTCGTGCTGGGCAACCCGCGCGCCGCCGAGACCCGGCAGTTCCTGCAGCTGCTGACGCTGTGGGACTCGCCGCTGGCCGCGCCGCTGCGCGGCGGCGGGCCGCGCTCGTTCACCCGGCAGCCGCAGGCCCGGCGGGAGGCGATCCTGCTGGGGCTCGCCGAGTCCGGCAACGCCCGCAAGCGGGCGCTGTTCCAGGCGCTCAAGGGCGCCGCGACGCTCTCCTACTACCTGGCGCCCGGCCCGACCGGGCACTCGCCGCTGTGGGACGCGATCGGATATCCGGGCCCCCTCGGTACCAGAGCCGACGCCGCGGAACCGCCGCTGCGGCCGATCCGGCCAGCCGGACCGACCGTCCTGGACTGCGACGTGGTGGTCGTCGGATCCGGGGCGGGCGGCGGGACCGCGGCCGCCGTCCTCGCCGCCGCCGGGCTCGACGTCGTCGTCGTGGAGAAGGGCGCCTACCACGACGACCGGGACTTCGACGGCGGCGAGCTGTCCGGCCTGTCCCGGCTCTACGCGCCCGGCCCGGCCGCGACCGCCGAGGGGCAGCTGAGCCTGCTGCAGGGCCAGGGCGTCGGCGGCGGCACCGTCGTCAACTACTCCACGTCGTTCCGCACCCCGGCCGGTGTACGCGACGAGTGGGCGTCGCACGGCGTGCCGCAGTTCGCCACCGACGAGTACGACGCCTCGCTCGACGCGGTCTGGACCCGCCTCGGCGTGAACCTCGACCACGGCGCGATCTCCTCCCGCGACGCCCTCATGGAGGCCGGGCTCACCAAGCTCGGCTGGCACGTCGCGGAGATGCCGCGCAACGTCATCGGCTGCGACACCGGCATCGAGTGCGGCCGGTGCGGCCTCGGCTGCCGCATCGGCGCCAAGCAGTCCGTGGCGAAGACCTGGCTCGTCGACGCGCAGCGGGCCGGCGCGCGGCTGCTCGTCGGCGTCGGCGTGCGGACCGTGACCGTCGCGGCCGGCGCCGCCACCGGCGTCACCGGGCACACCGCCGACGGTTTCCCGGTCACCGTGCGCGCCCGGGCGGTCGTCGCCGCCGCGGGCAGCATCCAGACGCCGGCGCTGCTGCGCCGCTCCGGGCTCACCAACCCCAACATCGGCCGGCACCTGCACCTGCACCCGGCCACCGGCGTCTGGGGCACGTTCGCCGAGGAGGTCCGCCCGTGGGAGGGCGGGATGCAGACGCGGTACTCCACCGAGCACGCCGACCTCGACGGCCGCGGCCACGGCGTCATCTACGAGACGGCCGCCACCAACCCGGCGATCGCCGTGTCGTTCATGAGCTGGCGCGGCGCGCGGTCGCACCTCGCCCAGATGCGCGCCCTGCCGCACCTCAGCGGCGTCGGCGTCATCACCCGCGACCGCGACGCCGGCCACGTCACCGTCGACCGCGACGGCGAGCCCGTCGTGCACTACCGGCTCTCCGCGTACGACGCCGCCCACATGCGGGCCGGGATCGCCGGCGCGGCCCGCATCGTGGAGGCCGCCGGCGCGCTGACCGTCTTCTCCGGCCACCAGCGCGGCCTGACGTGGGAGCGCGGCAAGGGCTCGATCGACGACTTCATCGCGTACACCGGCGGCCTCGGCACCGCGCCCGGCGAGCTGTCGATGGCGGCGCTGCACATCATGGGCGCGGCCCGCATGGGCGGCTCCCGGGACACGTCGGCCACGGACCCCGACGGCGCGACGTGGGAGGTCCCGAACCTCGTCGTCGCCGACGCCTCCTGCTTCCCGGCGTCGTCCGGCGTCAACCCGATGATCTCCGTCGAGGCGATCGCCCACATGAACGCCCACCGTCTCGCCGCGGCGCTCCGCAACTAGGATCGGCGGCGTGACGCTGCCGACCCCGACCGTGGAGCGGCTCGCCCACTCCGTCGCGGTCTTCAACGGGTACGCCAACGCCGACCGGACCTGGCTCGACTTCGTCGCGCGGACCGCGCCGGGCGCCGACCTGTCGCGGCCGGAGCACCGGCGGCTGCTGCACCGGTGGCTCAACTCGTGGGGGTGCCGCATCCGGTACCCGCGCGACGGCGAGCCGGACCTGTTCGACGCCGGGGTCGCCGGCTGGTGGGCCGCGTCCGGCGCGACCCTGCCGGCCGGCCCGCTGCGCCTGGCCTCCGACGCCGACCTGGCCGCGCTCGGCACGGCGTACGCCACCCTGTCCGCCGTGCCGGCCGGTCCCCGCCGCACGCTCGGCCCGACCGCCGCCGCCAAGGCCCTGTACGCGCTGCGCCCCGACACCGTGATGCCCTGGGACGCCGCCATCGCGGTCACGCTGCACGGCGCCCGCGACGGCGCGGCCTTCACCCGCCACCTGACCCTGGGCCGCGCCTGGGCGGCCGCGCTGGTCGCCGCGTCCGGCGTCGACGACGCTTCGCTGCCCGCGGTCCTCGGCCGCCCGTCGGTCTCGCTCGCCAAGCTCCTCGACGAGTACACGTACGTCCGCATCACGCTCGGACACGAACCGTCCTGACGCGCACCGCACGGTGCCCGTGCCGGCAGACGTGTCAGACCAGCAGCTGCGCCGGAAGCCGCACCTCGGCCACGACGCCGCCGCCGGGGGCGGGCGACAACTGGACCGCGATGCCGTGGCGGGCCGCCAGGCAGCTCACCGCGTAGAGCCCGATCATGTTGCTGTTCGGTGGGCCGGGGCGGGCGAGCTGGTCGTTGAGCTCGGCAAGCTGATGGGGCGACATCCCGATCCCGTCGTCCTCGACGGTGATGCGCAGGCGGTCACCGACCTTGCGGGCGGTCACGTCGACCATCGAGTTCGGCGGTGAGAACTGCGTGGCGTTGTCGAGGAGCTCGGCGATCAGGTGGACCACGTCGAAGACCGCGAACGCGGCGATGCGCTGGTTCCGGTCGACCGCGATGTAGCGGACGCGGGTGAAGGACTCGATCTCGGACTGCGCGCTGCGCAGCACGTCCGCGACGGGAGCCGGGTCGCGACGGCGGCGGACGGGGTCCACGCCGGCGAGGGCGAGCAGGACCTCGTCCGACCGGCGGATCCGGCCGGCCAGGTGGTCCAGGTTCAGCAGCTCCGCCAACCGGTCCGGGTCCTGTTCCCGGTCGGCCAGCTGGTGCACCGCGGCGCGCAGGCGGACGCCCAGGTACGCCGTCCGGCGGACCAACTTGCCGGACACCGCCGAGGTCATGGCCTCCGCCTCGGCGGCGCGCAGCGCGGCCGAGGCGCGGAGCAGGTGGACGTAGACGTCGACGACGCCGGGGTGGTATCCGCGCCGCACCGACGGGAACTCCGGCGGGTCGGGGATGCGCGCCGATCCGTTGGCGAGGGCCGTGTAGGCGCGGGTGAGGTACTCGTCGACCGCCGCAGGGTCGTCGCCGCGGCCGTCGGCGGCGAGGCCCGGCGGTGGCAGGCCCAGCCCGGCCGGCGTCCAGGCGGGACGCGGGAAGGGCACGGACGGGACCGGGCCGTCGACGTCGTCGCCGAGGAGCCGCCCGGCCTCCGCCCGGCTGCCCACCGGGCCGCGGGTCAGCTCCTGGTGCCGCCGCTCCGCCAGCTCCAGCCGCTTCGCCGCATCGCGCTCGGCCGCCGTGCGCAGCGCCCGCAGGTGCGCCACCTCCGCCCCGATCGCGGCGGCTTCGGCCTTCGCCTCCTCGGCGGCCTGCTCGGCCGCCCGCAGCCGCTGCTCCGCCTGCTCCGCGGCGAGCACCGCGAGGACCGCGTCCTGCTCCGCCTTCGCCCTGGCGACGGTGGCCGCCTCGACCTGGGCCTTCGCCTCGGCGACGATCTCGTCGTACTCCTGCTGGGCGGCGCCGACGATCTGCTCCGCCTCGACGCGGGCGGCGTGCACGCTGCGCAGGTCGAGGGTGTCGCCCTGCGGCGCCGGCGGTTCGTCGGGGCCGGCGTCGGCCGGATGCGCCGACAGCAGCGCCCGCGCCGCCGCGACGACCGGCGGGATCTCCTGGCCGGCCAGCTCCTCCAGCACTCGCCTGGCGGTCACCGCACGGCCCGGCTGGCCGCCGAGCCACTGCCCGAGGGTCGTCACGGCACCGAGCCGGACCTCGGGGTGCGGGCTGTCGAGGGCGGCGCGCAGCGAGGCCGGCAGCGGCACCGGTTTGATCACCGCACCGGCGAGGCTGCGGGCGAGCCAGATCTTGCCCTCGCCGCCGTAGATCCACCGCTGCGGTGTCTGCGCCGCCTGCTGCCGCCGGACGAAGTCGAACGCGTAGGTGTAGGCGTCGTCGACGGAGATGTAGCCGTCCCGGTCGGTGTCCGCGTCGCCCGACCGCAGGCCCTCGATCATGCCGGTGGTGAACACCGACCCGGCGACGAGCGCGCCCGGCAGCACCTCGCCCTCGAACGAGTACTCGCCGGCCCGGGAGGCGGTGAGCACCGCACGGCCGCGGCCGCTGCTGCCGATGAGGTGCCGTTCGAGGTTCACCTCCGGATCGCCCTTCGCCCCGTCGGAGAACGCGCCGCTGAAGCAGCAGTCGAGGATGACGACCTGGCGGGCCCGGCACTCGTCGAGCTGTTCGAGCAGCCACCTCGACTCGACGCCGGTGGAGCCGAGGTGGGTGGTCCTGGAGTCGGTCGCCGCGAAGTACAGCCGGCCGCGCCGGTCCCGGACGCCGTGGCAGGAGAGGTACACGACGAGCAGGTCGTCGGGGTCCCGGCCGGCGAGGAAGCCCTCCACCTCGACGCGGATGTCGTGCGCGGTCCGGTCGACGAGCGACGTCACCGCGAACCCGCCGATGGCGGGGTCGGCGAGGACCTCGGCGAGCCCGGCCGCGTCGTGGGCCGGCGCGCGCAGCTGGCTCAGCGCGGGATCGGCATACGTCGCGGTGGCGATGACCAGGGCGAACCTGGGTCCAGGGGGCAGTTCAGGCGCGGGTGCTCGGCCGCGCACGCCGGACCTCGCCGTTCAGCTCCCCGGCACCACGGTGCACGTCGATCACCAACCGCCCTCCTCCGCGTCACCGTCCGTTCTATCACTCGCCGGCGAGGCGCAGCGCGGCAGAGGGTGCGGGCCCGAGGCCCGCACCCTCACGACGGTCCGGGACCGCTACTCGAAGCGTTCGCCGCGGGCGGACTTGTCGAGCAGGAGCTGGGGCGGCTCGAAGCGGGTGCCGTAGCGGGCGGTGAGCTCCGCCGCGCGGGCCACGAAGCCGGGCAGGCCGCCCTGGTACTGGTTGGCGTACTGCAGGACACCGCCGGTCCAGGCCGGGTAGCCGATGCCGAGGATGGAGCCGACGTTGGCGTCGACGGCGGAGGTGAGGACGCCCTCCTCGAGGCAGCGGATGGTCTCCAGGGTCTCGACGAACAGCATCCGTTCGATGAGGTCGGTGAAGGGGACGTCGAGGTTGGTGCCGCCGAAGGCGTCCCGCAGGCCGGGCCAGAGGCCGGTGCGCTTGCCCGCGGCGTAGTCGTAGAAGCCGGCGCCGCCTGAGCGGCCGGGGCGGCCGGCGGCGATCAGGTGGTCGATGACGGCGTCGGCGGCGTGCGGGGTCCAGGTGCCGCCGGCGGCGACGACCGCGGCCGCGGTCTCCTGGCGGATCTTCTGGGGCAGGGTGAGGGTCAGCTCGTCCATCAGCGCGAGGACCGGCGCCGGGTATCCGGCCTGCGAGCTGGCCTGCTCGATGGTCGCGGCGGGGATGCCTTCGGCGAGCATCGAGACGCCCTCGTTGGTGAACGTGCCGATGACCCGGCTGGTGAAGAACCCTCGGCTGTCGTTGACGACGATCGGCGTCTTCTTCAGCTGCCGGACGACACCGAGCGCACGGTCCACGGCGGCGGCGGAGGTGGCGCTGCCGCGGATGACCTCGACGAGCGGCATCTTGTCCACGGGCGAGAAGAAGTGCAGCCCGACGAAGTCCTCCCGCCGGGTCACCCCCTCGGCCAGCAGCGAGATCGGCAGCGTCGAGGTGTTGGAGCACAGCAGCGCGTCCGGCGCGACGACGTCCTGGACCTCCGCGAACACCTTGTGCTTCAGCGCCGGGTCCTCGAACACCGCCTCGATGACCAGGTCGCACCCGGCCAGGTCCGCCGGGTCCGCGGTCGGGGTGATCCGGCCCAGGATCTCCTCCGCCGGCAGGAACGGCTTCTTCGCCAGGACGCGAGCCGAGTACTCCTTGCCGCGGGTGGCGGCCTCGACGGTGACGTCCTTGAGCAGCACCTGCATGCCGGCCTTCGCGCACACGTACGCGATCGCCGCGCCCATCATGCCCGCGCCGAGGACCGCGACCCTGCCGAACTTCTGTGCCGCGGCGCCGCGCGCGTTGGCGGCCTGCACGTCGAAGAACAGCGCCTGGATCATGTTCTTGGCGATCTGGCCGGTGGCGAGCTCGATGAAGTACCGGCCCTCGATCGTGAACGCCGTCTCCAGGTCGACCTGGGCGCCCTCGACGGCGGCGGCGAGGATGTTGCGCGGCGCCGGGTAGGGCGCGCCTTTCAGCTGCTTGCGCAGGGTCGCCGGAAACGCCGGCAGCTGCGCCGCGAGCGCGGGTGTCGACGGTGTGCCGCCGGGGATGCGGTAGCCCTTCACGTCGTACGGCTGGACCGCGCCGGGGTTCTCAAGAATCCACGCCCTCGCCCGGTCGAGCAGCTCCTCGCGGGGCGCGACCTCGTGCACCAGGCCGTGTTCGAGCGCGGCGGAAGGCCGGTGCCGCTGGCCGCGGACCAGCCAGTTGGTGAGCGCGTCCGCGATGCCGAGGAGCCGGACGGTGCGCACGACCCCGCCGGCGCCGGGCAGCAGCCCGAGCGTCACCTCGGGGAAGCCGATCTCGATGCGGGCGTCGTCGGCGACGATGCGGCGGTGGCAGGCGAGCGCGATCTCCAGGCCGCCGCCGAGCGCGGAGCCGTTGACCGCGGCGACGACCGGCCGGCCGAGCGTCTCCAGGCGGCGCAGCGCCTGCTTGAGCCGGCGCGTGTCGGCGTCGAGCGCCGCGGCGTCGTTGACCCGCACCAGCGACTCGAGGTCGCCGCCGGCGAAGAACGTCTGCTTGGCGGAGGTGAGCACGACGCCGGTGATGCCGTCGCGCTCCCGCTCCAGCCGGTCCACGGTGGCGGCGAGGCTCGCGCCGAACTCGTCGTTCATCACGTTCGCGGAGCGTCCCGGGTGGTCGAGGGTCAGCAGGACGATCCCGTCCTCGCCGCGCTCCCAGCGGATGGTGTCAGCCATGTCTGTGTCCCCCTACAGGCGTTCGATGACGGTTGCGATGCCCATGCCGCCGCCGACGCAGAGCGTGGCGAGGCCGTAGCGGCCGCCGCGCCGCTCCAGCTCGTCGGTGAGGGTGCCGAGGATCATGGCGCCGGTCGCGCCGAGCGGGTGGCCCATGGCGATGGCGCCCCCGTTGACGTTGACGATGTCCATGCTGAGCCCCAGGTCGGCGACGAACCGCAGTACGACGGCCGCGAACGCCTCGTTGATCTCGACGAGATCCAGGTCGTCGACGCCGAGGCCCGCCTTCGCGAGGGCCTTGCGGGCGGCGGGTGCCGGGCCGGTGAGCATGATGGTCGGGTCGGCGCCGCTGACCGCGGTGGCGACGATGCGGGCGCGGGGCGTCAGGCCGGCGGCGGCGCCGACCGCCTCGTTGCCGATGACGACGAGCGACGCGCCGTCGACGATGCCGGAGGAGTTTCCGGCGGTGTGCACGTGCTCGATCCGCTCGACCCAGTGGTACCGCTGCAACGCCACCGCGTCGAAGCCGCCCAGCTCACCGATCGTCGCGAACGACGCCGGCAGCTGCCCGAGACCCTCCAGTGTGGACGCTCGCAGGTGCTCGTCGCGGTCGAGGACGACGAGGCCGTTGCGGTCCCGCACCGGCACGACGGACCGGGCGAAGTAGCCGTTGGCCCAGGCCTTCGCGGCCCTGGTCTGCGACTGCAGCGCGTAGCGGTCGACGTCTTCGCGGCTGTACCCGTCGAGGGTGGCGATCAGGTCGGCGCCGATGCCCTGCGGCACGAAGCCGGTGTCGTAGTTGGTCTCCGGGTCGAGGGCCCACGCGCCGCCGTCGGAGCCCATCGGCACCCGTGACATCGACTCGACCCCGCCGGCGAGGACGAGGTCCTCCCAGCCGGACCGGACCTTCTGCGCGGCGACGTTCACGGCTTCCAGGCCGGAGGCGCAGAACCGGTTGAGCTGCACGCCGGCGACCGTGTCGGGCAGCCCGGCGGTGAGGGCGGCGGTCTTGGCGATGTCGGCGCCCTGGTCGCCGAGCGGTGACACGACGCCGAGCACGACGTCGTCGATGCGGGCCGGGTCCAGGCCGGGCGCGCGGCGCAGCGTCTCCTCGATCAGGCCGCTGATGAGCGACACCGGCTTCACCGAGTGCAGCGCTCCGGTGGGCTTGCCGCGGCCGCGCGGCGTGCGCAGCGCGTCGTAGATGTACGCCTCGGGTGCCATGGCCACTCCTCGCCTAAACGCTCTCGGATGCGAATCCCGCCTAACTTTCTGTGCCGGTGCGCTCAGTTGTCAAGCGTTGTCGTGGCGGCGTTAACCTGTACCCTGTGCGAACAGCAGCGAACAGCGCGGAGCCCGCCACGCCGGCGAAGCGGCCCAAGGACCGCAAGGACCGCATCGCCCTGGCCGGCGCCGAGCTGTTCTGCGAGCGGGGCTACCACGGGGTGTCCGTCGACGAGATCGCCGCGGTCGTCGGCATCAGCGGCCCCGCGGTCTACCGGCACTTCCCGAACAAGTACGCGATCCTCGTGCACGCCACCCGGGACCTCGTCAGCGCGCTGCTCGCCGCCACCACCGAGGGCACCCTGGACGAGCTGCTCGCCGCGGTCGCCGGGATCGCCGTGGCCAAGCGCCGCGCCGCCGGGCTGTACCAGTGGGAGCGGCGGTACCTCACCGTGGAGCACCGCCGCGAGTTCGGCGCCGGCCTCACCGAGCTGGTCGGCCGCCTCGCCGGACCGCTGCGCGCCATGCGGCCCGAGCTGGCCGCGGGCCAGGCGGAGCTGCTGGTCAACGCCGCGCTCAGCGCGTTCGGCAGCGTCACCACGCACCGCGTGGCGGCCACCGGCACCGACACCGCGCGGCTGCTGACCCGGGTCGCGTGGACCCTGCTGCGCGCCGACCCGCCGCAGCTGCCGGCGGGCGGCGTGGACGCACCCGCGGTGATCAAGCCCGCGTCGCGCCGCGAGCTGCTGCTCATCGAGGCGATCCGGCTCTTCCACCGGCACGGCTTCCACGCCGTCTCCGTCGAGGACATCGGCCGTGCGGCGGGCATGCAGGCGTCCAGCGTCTACCGGTACTTCCCCAGCAAGGCCGACCTGCTCGCGGCCGCCTACTACCGGGCCACGGACCGGCTCACCGGCGCGACGAGCACGGCGATCGCGGAGGCGAGCGACCCCACCGACGCGCTGCGGCGGGTCGTGGCGGCGTACGTCGACTTCGCGTTCGGGCAGAGCGACCTGGTCGCGGTATACCTGGCCGAGAACAACAACCTGCCCGACGCCGACCGGCATCAGCTGCGCGGGGCGCAGCGCCTGCACGTCGAGGAGTGGGTGCGGCTCGTCGGCGCGGTCCGGCCGGAGCTGCCGGTCGCCGACACGCGGGTCCTCGTGCACGCGGCGCTCAACGCGGTCACCGACATCGGCCGCCTGGGCGGCTTCGACCGCACCCCCGGCTACTCCTCGCAGACGGCCGGCCTCGCACTGGCGGCTTTGCACGCCTGAATCACGGTTCACGCGCCTGACGTCGGATCTCTTCCCAATAAGTTAATCGGGAGTTACAGTCCCTCCCAGAGCTGATCCGTCGGCCGAGGAGGCTGAGTCCGTGACCGCCAACCTGGACCTCGCGACGCGCTGCGCGGACATCGCCGCCAGCACGAGCATTCCCGCACTACTGCACCGCAACGCCACCGAACACCCCGATCTGGTGGCGCTGAGCACCTTCAACACCGATGACTCCGTCACCTGGCTGGAGCTGCGTGACCGGGTCGCCGCCGTGGCCCGGGGGCTGAGCGCCCTCGGCCTCTCCCCCGGCGACCGCATGATCATGAGCCTGCCGAGCCGCATCGAGCACTGGGTCGCCGACCTGGCCGCCGTGCACCTCGGCGCCGTCCCCTGCACCGCCTACGCCACCCTCAGCGCCGAGCAGCTGCGGTACATCGCCCAGCACAGCAGCGCGAAGGTCATCGTGGTCAACGGCCTGCCCGAGCTGCGACGCTGGCAGGCCGTCCTCGGCGACCTGCCCGCCGTCGAGCACGTCATCGTCGTCGAGGAGGACGCGGTACAGGAGGGGACGACCGCACTGTCCACAGTGGCCTCCGACGGGGCCGCGCTGCACGCCGCCGACCCGGCGGAGTTCGAGCGGGCGTGGCGGCAGGTGCGCACCGAGCAGCCCGTCACGCTGCTCTACACCTCCGGCACCACCGGCGATCCCAAGGGCGTCCTGCTGTCGCACCGCAACGTCGTCTACCAGTGCGGGGTCCTCGAAGGGGCGGTGGAGGTGCCCGACCACCCGCGCACCCTCGCGTACCTGCCGCTCGCGCACATCGCCGAGCGCGTCCTGGGCATCTACAACCTGCTCTACCGCGTCGGGCACGCCACGATCGTCACCGACGGCAAGCAGCTCGTCGCCGCGCTCCGCGCGGTCCGGCCGCACTCGTTCTTCGGCGTCCCCCGCGTCTGGGAGAAGATGGCCGCCGGCGTGCAGGCCCAGCTGGCCACCGCCGACCCGGCAGTCCGGGCCGCGTTCGAGACCGCCAGCGGCCTGGCCCGGGAGAGCTTCCACGCCCGGGCCGACGGGAAGGTCCTGGCCGAGGACCAGGCGGCGCAGCTCGCCGCCCTGGATGCCAAGGTACTGGCACCGATGCGCGCCCTGCTCGGCCTCGACGAGATGCGCTGGGCCGGCAGCGGCGCCGCGCCGATCCCCGTGGACGTGCTGGTGTTCCTGGCCGGCCTCGGCGTCGACGTGCTCGAGGTGTGGGGCATGACGGAGACGACCGGCACCACGACCATCAACACCCCCACGACCTTCCGCCCCGGCACCGTCGGCCGGGCCAACGCCGGCATGGAGGTGCGCCTGCTCGACGACGGCGAGATCCAGGTCCGCGGCCCGCTGGTGTGCCTCGGGTACCTCGACGCCGACGGCTCCACGCAGTCCATTGTGGACACCGAGGGCTGGCTCTCCACCGGCGACGTCGGCGCCGTCGACGCGGACGGGTTCCTCACCATCACCGACCGCAAGAAGGAGCTCATCATCACGTCCAGCGGGAAGAACATCTCCCCCGCACAGATCGAGAACCTGCTGCGCGTCAGCCCGCTGATCGGCCAGGCCGTCACGATCGGCGACCGGCGGCCGTACATCACCGCGCTGATCGTCCTCGACGAGGAGGTCGTCCCCGTCTGGGCCGCGTCGCAGGGCCTCGCGGACGTCGGCCTCGCCGCGCTCGCCGCCGACCCGGCCGTCCACGCGGCGGTGTCGGCGGTGGTCGCCTCGGTCAACGAGCGCCTGTCCCGCCCCGAGCAGATCAAGACCTTCCGCATCATGCCGTCCGCGTGGACCCCCGAGACCGGCGAGCTGACCCCGTCCCTGAAGCTCCGCCGCCGGATCGTCTCCTCGAAGCACGCCACCGTCATCGAGGAGATGTACGCCTGACCCCGGGAACTCAGGCAGGAGGTCTCAGGCAGGAGGTCTCAGGCAGGAGGTCTCAGGCAGGAGGTCTCAGGGCAGGAGGTCTCAGGGTAGGAGGGCGAGCTTGCCCACGGTGGCTCGCCCTTCGAGGTCCATGAGCGCCTTCGGACCTTCGGCGAGGTCGTAGGTGGTGGGGGCGGCCGGGCCGAGCACACCCGCGGCGACGAGCCCGGACAGCTCGCCCATGACCTCGCCGAAGACCTGCGGGGCGGCCTGGATCAGGACGCCGATGTTCAGGCCGACGACGTGGACCTGGTGCCGGTAGACCAGGTCCCAGTTGGTGATCGTGGCCTCGCCGCCGGCCAGGCCGTAGACGACGACCCGGCCGGTGACCCGTTTCGTCGCGGCCAGGCTGGCCTCGAGGGCGGCGCCGCCGGCGGACTCCAGCACCAGGTCGGCGCCGGCGCCGCCGGTCAGGCGCAGGACGTCGGCGGCGAGGCCGGCGCCGCGGGAGTCGAGGACGTGGTCGGCGCCCAGGGCGCGGACCACGTCGTGCTTGCCCGGCGCGGCGGTGGCGATCACCGTCGCGCCGTAGTGTTTGGCCATCGCCACCGCGGCCTGGATCAGGACGGCCTGGCCCGCGGTGAGCCCGCCCAGCGGCCGGAGCGCGGCCAGGGCGGTCGGCCAGTTCACGAGCAGGCCCAGCGCCTCCTGGTCCTGCCATCCCGGTGGGACGGGCACCGCCGCGGCCGCGGGCAGCACCATGTGTTCGGCGAAGGCGCCGCCCGCGATGCTGACGCCGACGACGTGGGCGCCGGGTCGCAGGCCGGTCACCCCCTCGCCGCGAGCCGCCCCGGCGCGCGCTGCGCGAGGAGCCGACCGCCCGCGCCGCGGTCCACGCCATGCTGCGCGCCACCGCCGACCAGATCACCGGCCCCGACACCCCGCACTACTGCATGCTCATCCTCGCCGCCCCCACCGGCGCCGTGGAGAACCACACGGTCCGGGAGTTCCTCGCCGACCGGCGGCGCGACATGCACGCCACCATCAGGGACCGGCTCGCCCGCGGCGGCACCGACGGCGACCTCCCCGCCCCGGCCACCGACCTGGACGCCGTCGCCCGGTACTACACCACCGTGGTCCAGGGCCTGTCGATCCAGGCCCGCGACGGCGCCACCCGCGCCGACCTGGAAACCGTCATCACCTGCGCGATGGCCGCCTGGGACACCCTCACCGCGTAGGCGCGCCCGCCGTCAGGACGCCGGGGTGCCGAGCAGGGAGCGGGTGACGGACTCGGCCTGGGAGAGCATCTCGTCGAGGGCGGCGGCGAGGTGGGCGTCGGCGGGGCTGGTGCCCTCCTCGGCGGCGATGAGGACGGCGCGGCGCAGGAGCTCCTTGGCGAACGAGGCGGTGACGCCCGCCGCGGCGGCGGCCGCACGGTCGAGCGCGGGCTCCGTGAAGGGGAGGCTCCGGGCGTACAGGCGCAGCAGGCGACGACGGGAGTCCTCGTCGGGCAACGGGATCTCCACCGCCAGGTCGACGCGGCCGGGGCGCTGGGCGAGGGCGGGTTCGAGGACGTTGACGCGGTTCGTGGTGAGCAGGAACGCGACGTCGGCGTCGTCGCCGAGGCCGTCGAGGGTCTCCAGGACGGTGAACAGCAGCGGCTGCGGGCCGTGGTGCAGCTCGCGGCTCTCGGCGACCAGGTCGCAGTCCTCCAGGACGACGAGCGCCGGTTGCAGCGCGCGGGCCATCCTGGCGGCCTCCGCGACGAACGCGATCGCCGGGCCGGCCAGCAGGACGACGGTGACGTCCGGCAGGGCGGACAGCAGGTACCGGACGGTGTGGGTCTTGCCGGTGCCGGGCGGGCCGTAGAGCAGCAGGCCGCGCTTGAGGTGCTGGCCGGCGGCGCGCAGGCGGTCGCGGTGCTCGGCGATGCCGGCGACGTGCCGGTGGACGCGGGCGAGCACGCCGTCGGGGAGGATGATGTCGGCCTCGGTGACGTCGGGGCGGCGGTGGAACGAGATCTGGCCGACGCCGCGCTCGTACGCCGAGCCGCCCAGCGACAGCACCTGCCCGCGCAGCACCGACCGCCGCAGCATCAGGGCGCCGACCTCTTCGATCAGGCGGGCCGCCACGCCCTCGACCGCGGTGACGACCTCCATCCGGGCCATCGGCTGGCCGACGCGCATGTCGGGCGAGCGCTGCAGGACGGCGACGGGCGCTCCGTCGTACATGAGCAGCCGCAGCCCGAACGACACCGCCTGGCGCGCCGTGTCCGGGCCGGTGGCGACGCTGGCGTAGTCGACGGCGGCCACGCCGAACTGGCCATACCGCCCGGCGTGCTGCAGGATCTCGCTCAGCGACTGGTGCCGGCGCTGCTCGCCGCCGCCGATCCCGATGAGCGCGTGCCGCCCGCCGCGGCGCTGCACCTCGTCGAGCGCGATGTCGAGGTCGACGAACTGGTGCCCGGCGAGCTCCTCGGTGACGACGGGCAGCCGCCGCGGGTCGCTGCCGAGGTGATCGGTCAGGACCGGGACGAGCTGCCCTTCGGTGTCCTGCCGCTCCCGGTGGTCGCTGACGACCTCCTCCAGGAACGCCCTGAATGCCGTGACGAAGTCGCCCGCGCGTTCATCCATCGCAGCATCATCCCCCACGGGAGGAGCCGCGGCGGGGCGTTCAGCTCGTGGCGCGGTGCAGTTCCTCGCGGCCGACGTGCAGCTCGACGACGTCGTCGGTCACCCCGCTGATCTGGTTGCCGGCGGCGTAGACGTCGTTGGACAGGAATCCGGTGCCGTCGATGCGCGCATACCCGGTGCCCATCAGGTGCTCGGCGATCCCGGCGATCGTGTCGGGGCGGATGTCGGTCCCCGGTCCCTGCACCGCCGACACGACGCCGATCTGCTCCCCGGCCTCGTCGACGACCGGCATGCCCACACCCACCCGCAGAAACGGCTGGGTGTCAACGACGATCTCGTCTCCCGCTGACGCACGTGGCTGCATGCACCAGATGTTCCCCACCAGGATGATCCGAAACACGGGACATCGAGGACGGCGCCTGCGGTCCCGGGCCGGGTCGGCCGCCCTCGCCGCCGGCCCGACAAGCACTGTTCGCGGCCGCCGCGATCTCCGCTCCCTGGGTCGCCCGTGCGGCAGAGGCGATGTGAAAGGGCGGCCAGCGGAGGGACGATTGTGGGGTGCGTTCGCGGGTACGGCTCAGCGACCAGGGTTTGGCGTTGTGACTGGTTTCGCATTCAGAGGCGCCGTCCGGACAGGTGTCACATCGGCGCTTGCCCTTCTGGCAGCCGCGGTGACGTTCCCGATCGTCGCTACCGCGGTCATTTACGGACCGTATCTCACCATGCCGGTTGTCTTCGTGCTCGGCCTTCTCGGCATCGCGGCGATCACATCTCGGGCCGGCGCCGCGTTCGGTATCCCAGTGGCGCTCGCGAGCTTCCTGGCCTTCGACTGGTACTACGCGAAGCCGACACGCTCACGCTGGAGATCCGCGACGATGGTGTCGGGGGCGCCGACCCTGGCGGAGGCACGGGCCTGGTCGGTCTCGAGGACCGGGTCAGGTCTCTCAGCGGCGGTATCGATGTCAGGAGCCCGCCTGGCTGCGGCACCGAACTGTCCGTGACGCTTCCCCTGAACTGCGAACGGTGACGGCCTGACCGGAGCCCTTGACCCCCTGAGCCGAAGCAGCGCGGAAGGGCGCTCCTCGACAAGCTCAGTATACTGAGTATTATACGGGGCATGATATCGAGGAAGTCGATCCGATGAGCATCCGGCACGCGCTGCTGGCGCTGCTCAGCGAGGGTCCGAAGTACGGGCTGCAGCTGCGCGAGGAGTTCGAGGCGCGCACCGGTGAGGTGTGGCCGCTCAACGTCGGGCAGGTCTACACGACCCTGCAGCGGCTGGAGCGGGACGGCCTCGTGGAGTCCGACGGCGACGCCGAGCCCGGGCCGCAGCGGGGGTTCCGGATCACCGACGACGGGGCGGAGGAGCTCGCCGGATGGCTGCGCACCCCGCCCAACCTGGAGTCGCCG
Organism: Dactylosporangium sp. NPDC049742; assembly: GCF_040674675.1. Lineage (NCBI taxonomy): Bacteria > Bacillati > Actinomycetota > Actinomycetes > Micromonosporales > Micromonosporaceae > Dactylosporangium > Dactylosporangium sp. NPDC049742. Next base: position 53,595 of record NZ_JBFANF010000016.1, read on the forward strand.
CCGCGCGACGAGCTGGTCATCAAGGTGCTCGTCGCGGTCCGCCTGCCGGGCGTCGACGTGCACGAGGTCATCCAGGCGCACCGGCGGTACCTGGTCGAGCTGATGCAGCAGTGGACAAGGCTCAAGGAGGAGGAGGCCGACCTCGACCTCGGGCTCGCGCTCGTCGTGGACGCCGAGCTGTACCGGCTCGACTCGGTCGTGCAGTGGCTGGACACCGCCGACGGCCGGCTGAAGCGCGCCGCGCTCGAGCCACCCCGGGAGCGGCCCGCGACACCGCTGATCCGGCGCCGGACGGGGGTCCGTCGATGAGCGACGTGCTGCGCCTGGACGGCGTGTCGAAGACGTACCTCGACGGCAGCGACGAGGTCCACGCCCTGCGCGAGGTGTCGCTGACGGTCGAGGCCGGCAAGATGGTCGCGGTGATGGGGCCCAGCGGCTCGGGCAAGAGCACGCTGCTCACGATCGCCGGGGCGCTGGAGTCACCGACGAGCGGCGAGGTGCACGTCGCGGGGCAGTCGCTGGGCGGGATGTCGCGCGACGACCGGAGCCGGCTGCGGCGGCGCGCCATCGGGTACGTCTTCCAGGACTTCAACCTGCTGCCCGGCCTGACCGCGGCCGAGAACGTAGCGCTGCCGCTGGAGCTCGACGGCGTCCCGGCGGGCAAAGCGCGCGCCGCCGGCCAGCGGGCGCTCGACGACCTGGGGCTCGCCGACCGGGCGGCCCGCTTCCCCGACCAGCTGTCCGGCGGGGAGCGGCAGCGGGTCGCGATCGCGCGGGCCGTCGTCGGCGACCGGCGGCTGCTGCTCGCCGACGAGCCGACCGGCGCCCTCGACTCGGCCAACGGCGAGACGGTCATGCGCATGATGCTGGCCGCCTGCAAGCGCGGGCTGGCCGCGGTCATCGTGACCCACGACGCGCAGCTCGCCTCGTGGGCGGACCGGGTCGTGTTCATCCGCGACGGGCGCATCGTCGACCGGACGGCGCCGCGGTCCGGGCCCGAATCGCTGCTGGCCGGCGAGGCGGCCCGATGAGCGCCGCCGTGGCGGAGCGGCCGCCGCCGGTGCTGGGCAAGGGCCACGGCGGCATGCCGGCGCGCCGAGCGGTCGTGCGCTGGGCGTGGCGGCTGTTCCGCCGGGAGTGGCGGCAGCAGTCGCTCGTCCTGGTGCTGCTGGTGATCGCCGTCGCCGCGACCACGGCCGGGCTCGGCTACGCCGGCTCCGCCGGCGATCCGCAGGCCGCGACGTTCGGCACCGCCAACCGCCTGGCCACGATCGGCAGCACCGGCGCGCAGGCCGACGCCGACCTCGCCACGCTGCGGACCTCGTTCGGCACCATCGAGGTCATCAACCATCAGAAGATCGCGGTGCCCGGCTCGGCCACGGCGTACGACCTGCGAGCCCAGGACCCGAACGGCCCGTTCGGACGCTCGATGCTGCGCCTCACCGCCGGCCGCTACCCGCAGGGCGCGGACGAGGTCGCGGTCACCGCGCGGGTGGCGAAGACGTTCGGCCTGCGCGTCGGCGGCACCTGGGACCAGGGCGGCCGGCACCGCACGGTGGTCGGCCTGGTCGAGAACCCGCTCAACCTGCTCGACCACTTCGTGCTCGTCGCGCCCGGTCAGGCCGGCGCCGACGCGCAGACCGCCGTGCTGATCCGCTCGACCGAGCAGCAGTTCCGCGAGGCCCGCAAGCCGGACGGGATGTCGGCCCAGTTCCGCGGCACGCAGACGGATCCGGGCACGGTCACGGTCCTCGTGCTCGCCACCATCGGCCTGCTGTTCGTGGGCCTGCTCGCCGTGGCCGGGTTCACCGTGATGGCCCAGCGGCGGATGCGGGCGCTCGGCATGCTCGGCGCGATCGGTGCGAGCCACCGGCACATCCGGCTCGTGCTGGTGGCCAACGGCGCCGTCATCGGCGCGACCGGCGCGCTGATCGGCGCGGTGGCCGGGCTCGCCGGATGGGCCGCCTTCAGCCCCCGGCTGGAGCCGCTGATCGGGCGCCGCATCGACCGATTCGACCTGCCCTGGTCCGCGTTCGCCGCCATGCTGCTGCTGGCGGTCCTCACCGCCGTGGGTGCGGCCTGGTGGCCGGCCCGGGCCGCCGCCCGCGTCCCGGTCGTCGCCGCGCTGTCGGCGCGCCCGGTACCGCCCCGGCCGGCGCACCGCTTCGCGCTGGCCGGCGTGGCGCTCCTCGCCGCCGGGCTCGGTGCGCTCTTCACGTCGCACCACGACGAGCCGCCGTACCTCATCGGCGGCGTCCTCGGCATCGCCACCGGCCTGCTCCTGCTCGCCCCGCTGGGCGTGGCCGCCGCCGGCCGGCTGGCGCGGTTCGTCCCGCTGGCGCCCCGGCTGGCGCTGCGCGACCTGGCCCGCTACCGGGCCCGCTCCAGCGCCGCGGTCGCCGCGATCACCCTCGCCGTCGGCATCGCGGCCGCCCTCGCGCTCGCCGCCGCCGTGTCCGTCGCCAAGGCGGCCGCGCCGGCCGGCGGCAACCTGCCGGCCGACCAGCTCGTCGTGTGGCTCGCGCCGTCCGGCCTCGACGGACCGGTACCGGCGACGACACCGGAACAGGAGGCCGCCGCCCGGCAGCAGGTCGACGCGATCGCCGCCGCGCTGCACGCCACGTCGGTGCTCCCGCTCCAGGCGGCGATGGACCCGCACGGGCCGCAGGCAGGCGAGCCCGGCGGCGGGCGTCCGGTGTCGCAGATGGGCATCCCCCACCGCGAGACGATCGGCGGCCGCGCGAGGACCCAGTACAGCAGCTCCGAGGCCGACCCGCTGTTCGTGGCGACGCCGGAGGTGCTGCGCCACTACGGGATCGACCCGTCGAGCATCGCCGCCGACACCGACATCGTCACCTTCCGCGCCAGCTACGACGGGTACAACCTGTTCCCCACCGACCAGCACGACTGGCGCCCGAAGGTGCAGCACGCGGACCTGCCGGCGTACCCGTCGCTGCCCGGCTCGCTGATCACCGCCCACGCCATGGCCACGCTGCGGTTGCAGGCGGTCCCGGGCGGCTGGCTGGTCCGCGCCCCGCGCCCGTTGACCCAGGCCCAGATCGACCGGGCCGAGGAGACGGCCCAGCGGTCCGGCCTCACCGTGGAGACCCGCCCGACGGGCGCGGACGTGGCCCGGGTGGCGCTGTTCGCGACCGCCATCGGGATCGCGGTCGCGCTCGGCGTGCTCGCCGTGACGGTCGGCCTGATCCGCAGCGAGACCGCCCGGGACCTGCGCACCCTGACCGCGGCGGGCGCGCCGCGCCGCACCCGCCGGGCGCTGACCGCCGCGACCGCCGGGGCGCTCGCCCTGCTCGGCGCGCTGCTCGGCACGGCCGGCGCCTACCTGGCGCTGCTCTCCTGGCACCACCGGGCGCTGCACTGGCTGGGCCACCCGCCGTCGGTCGCGCTCGCGGCGATCCTGGTCGGGCTGCCGGCGGTCGCGTACACCGGCGGCTGGCTCCTGGCCGGGAAGGAGGCCCCGGCCCTGTCCCGCCAGCCGCTCGACTGACCCTCCGCCGGCCCGCCTCCGACGCGCTCTAGCGGGCGGCGGTGAGGGTGCCGACGAGGCGGGCGGCGGTGACGGCGAGGCGGTGGCCCTGGTGGCGGGCGGCGGCGAGGGTGGCGGCGCTCGGGGCGCCCTCGGCACCGGGGTGGGCGATGCCGTAGGGGTTGCCGCGGGCCGCGTGGATGGCCGGGTCGGTGTAGCCGGGCGGCACGATGAACCCGCCCCAGTGGTAGAAGGTGTTGTACAGGGCGAGCAGCGTCGACTCGTTGCCGCCGTGCGGGTTGGCGGCGCTGGTGAAGGCGGTCGCGGCCTTGTCCTGCAGCCGGCCCGCCGCCCACAGCCCGCCGGTGGTGTCGATGAACTGCTTGAGCTGTGCGGCGATGTTGCCGTAGCGGGTCGGCGAGCCGAAGGCGTAGGCGTCGGCCCAGATCAGGTCGTCGTGGGTGGCGACCTCGACGTGCCTGGTGGCGTCGAGGTGTGCCCGCCAGGCGGGGTTGGCGTCGACCGCCGCGTCCGGGGCCAGCTCCGGCACCCGCCGCAGGCGCACCTCGGCGCCGGCGTCGGCCGCGCCGGCCGCGATGGCCTCGGCGAGCGTGTGGACGTTGCCGGTGGCGGAGTAGTAGACGACGGCGACCTTGGCACCCATGACGGTCCTCCAAGTGGAATGTTTTCCGCTTACGTCACGAGCCTAAGTGGAATGAGTTCCACTTACAAGGGATGGGAGGATCGTCACGTGCAACCACTGCCCATGGCCGGCCAGCCGCCCGCGGAGCGCGCCGACGCCGCCCGCAACCGGCAACGGCTCGTCGACGCCGCGCTACGGATCGTCGCGGCTAGGGGCGTCGCCGGGCTGGCGCTCGACGAGGTCGCCCGCGAGGCCGGCGTGGGCGTGGGCACCGCGTACCGGCGCTTCGGGGATCTGAGCGGCCTCGCGTACACGTTGATGGAGGGCCACGAGGTCCGCTTCCAGGAGGCGTTCCTCGGCGGTCCCCCACCCCTCGGCCCGGGCGCGCCCCCCGCCGCCCGCATCCGCGCGTTCCTGCACGCGCTGCTGGACCTGCAGCGCGACCAGTGGGAGCTGCGGCTGCTGGCCACGACCACGGCGCAGGGGTGGGGCAGCGGCCCGTACAAGACCTATCACCTGCACCTGGTGACGCTGCTCGACGAGCTGGACCCGGCCCGCGACGCCGCCTACACCGCCAGCGTCCTGCTGGCGCTGCTGCAGCCCGCCGTCCTCGACCACCAGCAGCGCGTGCTCGACCTGACCCCCGACCGCATCAGGTCCGGCCTGGACACCGTCCTGGACGCTCTCCTCGGCGACGGGTGACGCCACCGGCGGCACCGGGACCGGTCACGAAAGATGGCCGGCGCAGGTTCCGCCCACCTCGTCGCTGTTCCTGCCGTCAGGGCAGGTCGTGTCGCGCCAGATGGTCCCCACGACAGACGCTCCGGTGAGGTCGGCGCCGGTGAGGTCCGCCCCGGTCAGGTCCGCGTGGTCCAGCTTGGCGTTGCGCAGGTCGCCGTCCCGCAGGAACGCACCGACGAGCCGGGCGTTGCGGAGATCCGCGCCGGCCTCCCGATCGGGCGGGTTGGCGGCCCAGGCGAACGCCGTCACACCGAGCGCGGCCACCGCCGCGGACACCAGCAGCCGGGAAAGCGCGCCGTGAAACTGCGACTTCAACCGCTCGTGGGCGGCCATCATCTCGATGGTCGTGATCCGCTGGTCGAGGTCGGTGATCTCGCCGCGGATCTCCTCCTCTTCGCCGACACCGCCGGACCGCTCCGCCGTGCCGGCCAACGCGTCCGCCCGCTCGGCCCGGTGCTCGATCAGCTCCCCGGGCGTGCTGAAGCCCTGCAGGTACTTGGGCCGGGCCCGGAAGAACGCGACCACTGGCCGCAGGTCACGGGGCGGCGCGGCCCACGCCGCGTCGAGCTCCTCGATGGTGACGAGCGCGGGCAGCAGGATCTGCACGGCGCGCCAGATGACGTGGACGACCGCCACGAGTCCGAGGACCGCGCCGAGCACCGCCACCCAGAGCCGGGCGTGCTCGACCGAGGTCGGCGCGCCGACCGGCAGGCGGCCGATGTCGGAGAGCTGGCTGCCGGCGATCAGGGCCGCGCCGACGGCGGCGGCGCTCGCGACGAGCCACTTGCTCGCGTCCCGGATCCGGTCGTTCGCCCGCTCCAGGGGGTCGGCCGCGTCGCTGTCGTTCACTGGTCGTCCCCGACCGCCGCGACGGCGCCGTCGGCCGGTCCCAGCGACGGGCGCGTCACCACGATCGGCGGCAACGGACGGACGCTGCGATGGGTGGCGCTGACGTCGCCGAGGCCGGTGATCCGCTCGGTCAGCGAGGTGCCGCGCAGGTCGACGGCGCCGGCGTCGTAGTAGTCGAACACCGCGGCGGCCTCACCGATGGACATGGTGGCACCGGACCGCAGGACCGGGCCGTGGTGCACCTTCGTCGCGGTGTAGGGCAGCACGATCGCTCCGCCGGCCGCGTCGAAGCGCGCGGTCGTCGCCGGGACGACCGCCTCCAGATCGGCGTCGGCGGTCACCTGCAGCAGGAGCACCTCCTCGCTGTCGACATCGACGTGGATCGCGCTGACCAGGCCCAATCGGTCGCCGTCCTTGTCCCGGACGTCCTTGCCGACCAGCTGCTGTCCGTCTTCGACGTGCATCGTCGCCCTCCGATCGAGCCGCGGTGCTCGCATCGTAACCTTCCGTGCACCGCCGCGAACCGCGTCGAAGGTCCGCCATTGCCCGTGCCGATCACATGCGGTACAACGTTGCCTACCTTGCGTGCGACGACGTCGACCTGAGGAAGGCCATCGATGATGCCCGGGCACAATCCCGTCCTGTACGTGGAGGAGCTCCGCCGCCTGCCGCTGATCGCACGGCGGCCGGGCGCGCCCGGCACGGTGTTCGTCTACCGCAGCGCCGGTGGGCGGTTGAGCGCTCCCCGGGGCGGCTACACCGCCGGCGAGCTGTGGTGGCGGGGTCCCTACCTGGTCTACGAGGTCGACGTGCGGCCCAGCCCGGTCGAGTTCGAGCTGGAGGTCGCGACGGGCCCGGCCGGTGTCCTCGCCGTCGCGGGCTCCGGCACGATGCGGGTGGTCGATCCGGTCGCGGTGGTCCGGCACCGGGTGACCGACGCCCCGTCCGTCTGCGCCGACGGCCTGCGGGAGGAACTGCACCGGCGGCTCGGCCACGCGCCGGACGCCGGCCCGGACCGGCTGCGCCAGGTGTTCCCCGGCGCGGTCACGCTCCCGTGCGGTGTCGAGCTGACCGATCTGCGCCTCCATTGGGTGGCGACGGCCGCCGAGGCCGGCGAGCGCCAGCTGCTGCACCAGCTGCTGGAGACCGGCGGGTCCGAGCCGGCGGACCTGGCCGGTGACGCCGACGCGTTCGCGGCGGCCGTGCGGCTGGACCGCGACATGGCCGAGGCCGCGGCGCGGGCCCTCGATCCGGCGGCCGGGATCCCGGCGGAGGAACGGGCCGCGGCGCTCCGTGCGGTCGTGACCCGCTTCGGCGAGATCGTGGAGGTGCTCGGCGAGCGGACGTCGGACGGCCGTTCCGGACAGCACGGATGACGGCGCTCGACAGTCTCTACGCATGGCTGTTCACCACGCTGTCCAGTCCGCTCGACGACGGCGGGTCGCTGTTCGCCTTCCCCGTCACGGCGATCGGTGTGCTGCTGGCGGCGCGCACGGCCCTGCGGCTCGTCCTGCCGGTGCTGCTCCGGTACGTCCTGATGCTCGCCGATGCGGTGACGGTGCTGATCGGTGTACTGCTGCTCGGGGTCGACTTCCTCCTCGCCTCCCTCTTCCGGCTCTGCCGGCTCCGGCCGCCCGCGATCGTCTACGGGCTGGGCGACACGCTCGTCACGGCGACCAGGGCCGCGCAGTCCTCGCTCACCATGCTGCGGACCCGGACGGTGCGGCTGCGGGGACTCTCCGGCGGCCTCATCCTGCTGCTGGTGCTCGCGCTGGTCTGGTGGTGGGACTCGGGATACTGCGGCCGGGTGCCCTCCGCCGGCTGCACGGGGCCGATGAGCGCCTGGCTGCAGCTGGTCATGCCCTGACCTGGTCGCGCCGGTCGGCATCGCCGGAGCCATCGCGAGAGCCATCGCCGGAGTTGTCGCCGGAGTTGTCGCGGGAGTCGCTGCGGGGGTCGTAGCTCACCAGCCGCTCCAGGAGCCGCTCCACCAGCACCCCGACGCGCGTGACGAGCCACTCGAACACCCGGTCGCCCACGAGCGACGCCGACGCCGACGTGACGGCGAGCAGCGGGCCCGGCCGACCCTTGAACTCGGCGCGCAGGTCCCGCAGCAGCGACGTCGCGCCGGCCGGCGCTTCGTCGGCCCGGATGAGCAGCAGCGCCGCGTGCACGCGCAGCGTCGGCGGCTGCCGCCGGTCGCCGACGAAGTCGTGGAAGAACCCGTCCTCCCAGCCACGGTTGCGCATCAGTGAGGTCAGGCCCTCGCGCCGCAGCTCGATCGAGGCGTCGGCGTCACGCGCCAGACTCCGCACCCGGTCGGCCGTCTCGTCGTGCTCCAGCCAATCGGCGAACAGCCACATCGACGCGACCCGGTTCGCCGCGTTGTCGCGCGCGTCGGCGGCGAGATGGTCGAGCGCGCGGCGGGTGGTCGGGACCGACGAGGACCCGTGCAGCTTCCGCACGATCGACACCCGCTGCAACCAGGTCAGTGCCCGGTCGCGCATCACCACCGCGAGGAACGTGTCGGTGCGCTCCGGGTCGTACTCCCGCACGGTGCCGATCGCCAGTGCGACGCGGGCGGCGTAGCTGGCCAGCGAGTCGGCGCGCGCGACCGGGTCGTCGCCGTCCGCCTGCCGCGGTGGCCGCCACACGTCGCTGGTGGCCGTCAGCCCGCCCGCGTACTCCTCGGCGTCCTGCCATCCGCGGCCGTCCTGGCGTACCGCCGAATGCAGGATGCCGAGCGTCTCCAGCGCGCCGAGACGGTCGCCGAGCGACCGCCTGCCGTCCACGCCCCGGCGCACCAGCGCGGAGGTGGCCGCCGGAAGCTCGCTCATGCCGGCCAGCAGGATGAGTCCACGGACCCGGGTCGCCTCCGACGCGGTGGTCTCCACGGTCTGCGTCATCCGCTGGACCGCCGCCCGGCGCTCGTCGGGCCCGCCCACCTCGCCCAGGGTCCGCAGGGCCCAGAGCCGGTCGTCGGCGTCGACCCGGTCCTCGTGCGCCAGCCGGACCAGCACCCGCAGCCCAGCCGCCCGGTCGGCGGCGCCGCCGCTCTCGACCAGCACCCGGGCCGCCTCCACCCGTTTCACGGCGTCCACCCGCCGGCCCGCGGCGAGCCGGTGCAGGAACGCGCTGTCCCCGGTGCGCTGCAGGACCCCGCGCAGGACGCGGTCCAGCGACGGCAGCGCCCGGTCGGCCGGCACCGGCATGCGCCTGATGCCCTGCTCGATGGTCGCCGTGAACCGCTGATGGCTGACGCGGACCAGCGGTCCGCCGTCTTCGATCAGCGCCGCGACGACGCCGAGCCAGTCGGGGTGATCGGCACCGGACCACCGGAGGAGACGCGCGAAGATCGGCAGCGGGTCATTGCCACCCCGGCTCCAGACGGCCAGCGCGAACAGGCCCGCGCTGTCCGGCCCGTCCCGGGCGATCCGCCGCTGCCATCCGTCCACGTCGAACGCGGCGGCATCCGCGAACGCGGCGAGGTAGTCGGCGAAGCTCTGATGGATGAAGGCGAGGTCGTCGCCGCGGGGGAACAGCAGCCCGGTGCTGAGCAGCACCTCCCGCAGATGCACCTGGGTGATGCCGGGCGGCGGCCGGCGGTCCTGCTCCGCGAGCCATCCGGCCAGCAGCTCCGGCCACGGCCGGCCGTCCCCTCGCATCCGGTGCAGCGCCAGGTCTCCCAGGCAGGCGAGGCGCTGCTCGTACAGGAAGTTGACGAACGTCTCGGCGGAGCTTCCGTGCCGGCTCACGTGCTCCTTCAGCATCGCCAGGCTGTCGGTGCGCAGCAGCCGGCCGTTGAGCAGCGCGTCGACGAACCCCTCGTACAGGCCGGCCCGGTCGATCGGCAGCGGGGACGTCGGCGACTCCTCGTACACCAGCGCCGCGATGGTCGCCAGCAACGGCACCGTGACGACCCCTTGCAGGCCGCTGGAGCGGACCTGGCGCAGGAAGTCCTCAGGAGGAACGGCCGAATGCTCGCCCTGCTCCGGCCGGTACCACTTCTGCGCGAACTCCTCGACCCGCTCCCAGTCGAACAGGCGCAGGACGAAGTCGCCGAGCCGGGCGTTGGCGGCCGGCCCGAGCAGGCCGGTCCGCAGCAGCTTCAGCTCGTGCTCGGGAAGCTCGCGCGTGGCGATGACGATCCGCATCGGCGAGCCGTAGGCCGCGATCCGGTTGCTCAGCGTCCTGATGAGCTCCTCCCGCCGGCGCAGGTCGTGGATCTCGTCGAGCCCGTCGACGAGGAGCAGCCAGTCGACGCCCGGCATCGGCGCCTCGGCGAACACGGACGGCGGCAGGGTGAGGTTCTGCTCGCCGCCCAGGCCGGCGCTGACCGCCGCGGCGACCGACTCCAGCCAGGGCCGCGGCCCGACGAGGTCGGTCGCCGCGCAGCGCACGGCGAGCACCGGCCCCAGCCAGGTCCGCCCGTCCTGGTCCTCCTGCCCGGCCGGCTCCGCACCGGCGTGGTGCAGCCACCAGTCGGCACACTGGTACACGAGATGGCCGAGCAGCGTCGACTTGCCGCTGCCGGGCACGCCCGTCACCAGGGCGTTGCGATGCTTCCTGATCATCTCCTCGGGCGTCATGACGTCGGGTTTCACCGAGCGCAGCGAGGTCGACCGGCGCCGCAGCCGTGGCTTCGCCCGCCGCTGGGTGCGCCGCTCCACGTAGACGGAGATGGGCGAGGGAAGGTCCCGGCGGCTCGGCCGGGCGATCTCGTACGGGTAGCCCGTCCGGGCCCGGTTCTGCTGGGCGACGAGCAGCCGGTGCTGCCACGAGGACGGATCGGGCCGCCGCAGCGGCGCGCTGGTGATCGGCGCCGCGAGCAGCGCGGACTGCTCCGCCATGACCGCCCGGATGTCGCCCGCCTTGACGTACAGCCCGCCGTGCAGGCCGTCCCCGGCGCCCGCCTTCAACATGCCGTGCACGTGGCCGGTCGTCAGGTCGATGACCGGCGATCCGCTCAGCCCGCCCGGAATGGCGGTGCGGGCGTCGACGGCGCGGTAGTTGCCGAACGTGCCGGTGACCTCGACCGGCAGCTCCGCCGCGGAAACGCCGGGCTGGCCGGGCTGCTCCAGGAAGCCGACGATCTCCAGCTGCCGCCGGTCCTCGACCAGGCCGTCGTCGAGGTACCGCACCGGCGCGTCCACCGGCTCCCGCAGGCCCACGAAGGCCACGTCCGGGAAGTCGAACATGCCGCCCATCCGGGGTCTGGCCACCGGCTCCCGGAACAGCACCTCACCGGCGACGACCCGGTCGCGGCACACCACCGTGACGCCCTCGGTCCCGTCACGGAACACGTGCGAGCAGGTGACCACCAGATTCTCCGCGACGAAGAAGCCGGAGCCCCTGAAGGTGCCGTCGCGCCAGATCTGCACCACACCACCGCGGGCCTGCCCGAACGCGTGAGCCATGGCACCCCCGGACCGTCGCAGCGGCAGTCGGAACACAGTGGTTCGGCACCGATCCTAAACCGGCACGTCTCGATGTACCCTGGCTTCGATCGGGCCTCCTCGGCTCTGGACGGAAACGTCGCCGAGGACCTTCTGTCTCCGGCCCAACGATCCAACCCGATGCCACGGCGTGCAGCCGGAAGGACGGACGACCTATGTGGACGATGCCGACGGTGACCGCCGGGCCCGAACGGTTCCTGCTGGAGCACATGCTCGACCGCGCCCGGCAGGCGCTCGCCGACACCGCGCGCGGGCTGTCCGAGACGCAGGCGCGGCAGCGGCTGGTGGCGTCGCTGACGACGCCGATCGGGCTGGTCAAGCACGCCGCGACCGCCGAACGCATCTGGTTCCAGCGGGTGCTGCTCGGCCTCGACGCGGCCGACTGCGACGGGCCCGCCGTCGGCGGCGACGGCAGCTTCGCCGTCGCCGGCGACGAGACCCTGGCGGACGTGATCGCCGAGTTCGAGCGGGCGAGCGACCGCTCCCGCACGATCGCCGCCGGCTTCGGGCTCGACGACACCAGGCCCCACCCCGTCGCCGGCGACGTCAGCCTCCGGTTCGTCTACCTGCTGCTGATCGAGGACTTCGCCCGCCACGCCGGCCACGGCGACATCCTCCGCGAGCAGCTCACGCGGTCCGCAGCGCGTCCGTCGGGTTGAGGCGGGCGGCCCTGACCGCCGGGTAGACGCCCGCGACCACACCGATCAGCAGCGTCGCGGCGAAGCCGCCGCCGACCGCTGACAGCGGCACGAGCGGCTGCCAGTCGCGGTACGCGGCGACGGCGTGCGTGACGGCCGTGCCGAGGATGACGCCGGCGAGGCCGCCCAGCAGGGACAGCAGGAGGGACTCGGTCATGAACTGGGCGGTGATGTGGCGGCGGGCGGCGCCCAGGGCTCGGCGCAGGCCGATCTCGGTGCGGCGCTCCAGGACCGAGATGACCATGACGTTGGCGACGCCGACGCCGCCGACGAGCAGGGCCACCGCGCCGAGGCCGAGCAGCAGGGACGTGATGGAGTCCGCGACTAGCAGCCGGGAGGCCAGGGCGTCGGAAGGGCGGCTCACGTTGACGCTGTTCGGTTCGGCGGGGTTGACGGCGCGGGCCAGTATCCTCGCGACCGGGGCCGTCCGGGCGGTGTCCGCGCGGACGTACAGGCGCGTCGGGTGGCCGTCGTAGCCGAAGTACGACGCGGCCACCGGCAGGCCGATCAGCGCGGCCCGGTCGATCTCGGGGGCGAGCTCGAACGGGCGCAGCACCCCCGCGACGGTGAACCAGTGCTCGCCCAGCCAGACGCGCGTACCGGCGTCGACGTGGGCGATGCCGAGCGCCGTCGCCGCGTCGTGGCCGAGGACCACCACGGGATACCGGGCGGTCGCGTCGTTGAGGAAGACGCCGGTCGCCAGGTGCCCGTCGAGCGTGTCCAGCAGCGACGGTTCGGTGGCGCGGACCTCGACGCCGCCGCCGCGGTAGGCGGGCACCATGTCGGTGCGGAACACCTGCAGGCGCGGCACGCCCGCGGTCGCCGTCACCTTCAGCACGCCGTCGGTCCGGGCGGCGCCGGTCGCCGACGACGTGGGCAGCTTCGCCTCGTCGCCGCCGATGCGGGTGCCGTTGGCGACGGTGAGCAGGTTGGTGCCGAGGTGGTCGATGCGGGCAAGGAGGTCGGCCTGGCTGGAGCGGGTGATGCCGAGGACCCCGACGATGGCGGCGACGCCGATCGCGATGCCCAATGTGGACAGTGCGGCGCGCAGGGGGCGGCTGCGCATGCCGATGCTCGCCAGCGGGAGCAGGTCGGCGGCGCGTACACGGGATCTCATCCGGACCGTCCAGTCAGCGTGTCGGCGACGATCCGGCCGTCGCGGAGGTCGACCCGGCGCGGGCAGGCCTCCGCGACGACGGCATCGTGGGTGATGACGAGCAGCGTCACGCCGTCCGCGTGCAGTTGCCGCAGCAGTACGAGGATCTGCCCGCCGGTCCTGCTGTCGAGGTTGCCGGTGGGCTCGTCGGCGAGGACCAGCGCGGGACGGCCGACGAGCGCGCGGGCGATGGCGACGCGCTGCCGTTCGCCGCCGGACAGCTTGCCGGCGGGGTGGTCGACGCGGTGCGCGAGGCCGACCCGGTCGAGGGCGTCGGCCGCCGCCCGCCGTCGCGACGAGGCACGCACGCCGCGGTACAGCAGGCCGTCGGCCACGTTGTCGACCGCGGACCGGTGGTCCATCAGGAAGAACTGCTGGAACACGACGCCGAGCGTGTGCGCCCGCAGGCCGGACAGCTGCCCGTCCGTCAGGTCCTCCACGGCGTGCCCCGCGAGGCGCACCGAGCCGCTCGTCGGCCGGTCCAGCCCGGCGGCGAGGTTCAGCAGCGTGGTCTTGCCGGAGCCCGACGGTCCGACCACGGCGACCATCTCCCCGGCGGCGACGGTCAGGTCCACGCCCCGCAACGACTCGACGGGCGGGGTGCCGGGGTACGTGCGCGCCGCCTGTACCAAGGCCAGAACGGCATCGGTCATGTCACTGGCACCTCGACGCGCATGCCTTCGGTGAGGCCGCCGCCGGTGATCTCGACCATGCTGGCGTTCTCGTCGAAGAGCCCGGTCGTGACGGTGATCAGGCGCCGGCCGGACCCGTCGACGACCGCGACCTGGTAGCCGCCGTCGGCGGCGGCGAGCAGCGCGGTGACCGGCAGCCGCAGCACATTCCTGCGCTGCGACCCGGTGATCGACACCTGGACGGGCGCCTGGTCGAGCGCGGGCGCGCCGGGCGGCATGGTCACGGTCACCACCATCGACACGGTGGCCGGCCCCGGCGGGCCGTTGTTGCCCTGCTCGGGCGCGGTCGCGACGGTGCCGACCTCGCGGACGGTGCCCGGGACGGGGGCGTCCAGTCCGGGCACGTTGACGGTGACCGGGTCGCCGGCGTGGACGGTGCCCTGCCGGCCGGCGCTCAGTGCGACGCGGACCACGCGGGCGGTCGTCGTCGCCGACAGCATCGGCTCGCCCGGCCCGGCGGACGCGCCGACCTGGACGAGGGCCGCGCCGACCCGCACCGCGCCGGGCAGGAACGCGACCTGCCCGAGCGGCAGCCGGCCGGTGCGCTGCGCGACGGGCAGGCCGCGGGCCGCCTGCCAGCGCCGGACCGCGGTCGCGGTGGCGTCGCTGAAGTGCCGGTCGACGGTGATGCCGTGGCCGGGGTCCATGCCGAGGGCGACCAGGTTCTGCTCCAGCTGGAGCACGTCGACGCCGTCGCTCATGCCCGCGGCCAGCTCCCGGTAGGCCGGCACCGCGCCGTAGAGCAGCGTCGCCGGGACGCCGGCCACCGCGTAGAGGTCGGCGCCGCGGACGACGGCGGTCCCGGGCGCCGGCACGGCGGTGACGACGCCGCCCGGCAGCTGGTTCACGACGGTGTACGCGCCGTCGAAGCCCAGCACGCCGGCGACCTGGACGCGGGCGGCGACGTCGCCGCGGGTCACCGGTGCCGTCGTCGTGCGCACCTGGGGCGCCGCGACGGTTTCGGGCTTCTGCGGGCGGGTCATCGCCCAGCCGGCCACTCCTGCCGCCAGCAGCGCGCCGCCGGCCGCGACCACTCGTACCCTCATGAGATCGCGATCTTCTTGTCGTAGATGCTCTTGCAGGCGTCCAAGGCGGTCAGGACCCGCTCGCTCTTGCCCTCGCTCTCCAGCGGCGTGCCGACGAGCGGGAACGTGCCGTCCGCCTTCGGGTCGGGGAAGCCGTCGATGCCGTGGTCCCGCATGCACTTGGCGAACGCCTTGAGCTTCTCCATGTCCGCGGCGCTGGGCGGCTCGGCGGAGCGGGGCGTGCCGAGCGCCGCCATCTCGTCCATGATCGCCTTGCACTCGGGGACCTGCTCGCTGAGCGTCCGTAGCCGCTCCTTGACGTCGGGGCCGTCGCCCGGCCAGGCGAGGCGGTCGCCGTCCATCACCGGGTCCGGCATGTCCGGGTACCCGTGGTCGCGGGCGCACTGGGAGAGGCGGCGGCCCACGTCGAGGGCCTGCTGGGTGTTGATCACGCTGGGGTCCTGCTTCTCGGCCGCCGGTGAGCAGCCGGCCAGGAGCGCCACCAGTACCAGCGCCAGGAACGGTCTCGATGTCATGTGCTCACGGTCGCCGCTCACCGGCATCACCCGCGTCTGGCCGCAGACCGATCTTCGGGGTCTGTCGTGCGACAGATCCGCATCCGGCGCGACGCACGTACGCTCGGACGATGCAACGCCTGCTGGACGCGTCGCTCATCGCTGTGCTGGTCGCCGCCACGTTGCTGTGGAGCGACGCGCTCCTGCTGTTCGGTGAGCCGGACTTCAAGGTGCTCGCCGCGTACGGCACCGTCGCCGCCTGGCGGCTGCACACGCTCTGGTGGAGCCTCGCCGCGATCCCGTCGGCGGTCGCGATCGTCCTGCGGCACCGCTGGCCCCTCACCGCGACGATCCTGGCGATCTGCGCGGCCGAGGTGCACCTCCTCGACCCGGTCCTCAAGTCGCCGCCGACCGACGTCGCGGTTTTGATCACGATGTACGCCCTGACCAGCTCGGACCACCGCCGCCAGACGGTCCTGGCGACCCTGGTCGCGACCGAGGCGCTGCTGCTGTCCGGCGCGCTGGCGCAGGGGGTCGGCCTCGTGCCGGACCCCGCCCGCCCGCTGACGTCCGTGGCCGACTACCTCGGCCGGGCGTCGAAGGCCCTGTACGCCGCCGTCCACGGCGACGCGCTGCCCATGCTGGTGCGCGCGCTGCAGTCCGCGGCCGTGCCCGCTCTGCTGCTCGCCGCCACCTGGGCCGTCGCCGACAGCGCCCGCACCCGGCGGCTGCACGTCGCGGTCCTGCAGGCCCGCGCCGACGACCTGGAACGCGAGCAGGAGCAGCGCACCGCCCTCGCCGTCGCCTCCGAACGCGGCCGCATCACCCGCGAGCTGCACGACGTCGTCGCGCACGGCCTGTCGGTGATGGTCGTCCAGGCCCAGGGCGCCAAGGCTCAGCTGCACCGCTCCCCCGAGCGCTCCGACGCCGCCCTCACCACCATCGTCACCACCGGCCGCGCCTCCCTCGCCGAGATGCGCCGCCTGCTCAACCTGGTCCGCGCCCCGGCATCCCTGTCCCCGCAGCCCGGCCTCGCCACGCTCCCCGAGCTGATCGACCGGGTCCGAGCCAGCGGCGTGCCGGTCACCTTCAGCGTGGCCGGCGCCCCGGCGACCCTGCCCGCCGTGATCGAACTGGCGGCCTACCGGATCGTCCAGGAGGCTCTGACGAACACGCTCAAACACGCCACGCCGGGCGCCTCCTGTACGGTGGAGCTCACCTTCGACCCCTCCGGCCTGCGGATCCTCGTCTGCGACGACGGCCGCTTCATTGCACCCCTGACGCCCGGCAACGGCCTGCGGGGCATCACGGAACGGGTCACCGCCCTCAACGGCGTCCTGACCGCCGGCCCTGCGCTGGACGGCGGCTTCGAGGTGTCGGCATTCCTGCCCCTGGCGCTCGTCGCATGATCCGCGTCCTCCTCGCCGACGACCAGTCCCTCGTCCGCGCCGGCTTCCGCATGATCCTCGACGGCACCGACGACCTGGTCGTGGTCGGCGAGGCCGCGGACGGCCTGCAGGCCCTGTCGGTCGCCGCGTCGGTGTCCCCGGACGTGATCCTGATGGACGTCCGCATGCCCGGCGTCGACGGCATCGAGGCCACCCGCCGCCTCCGGACCGCCCTCCCCCCGTCCGCCCCACCCCACGTGATCATCCTGACCACGTTCGACCTCGACGAGTACGTCTACGCGGGCCTCCGCGCGGGCGCCGCCGGCTTCCTCCTGAAGGACGCCCTCGACACTGAGCTCACCCAGGCGGTCCGCGCCGTCGCCGGCGGCCACAACGTCGCCGCCCCGACGGTCACCCGCCGCCTGGTCCAGCACTTCGTCTCCACCGACCCCCGCCCGCCCGACCTCGTCCCCATCGACGTCCTGACCGCCCGCGAACGCGACGTCCTGCACCTGATCGCCGAGGGCATGTCCAACCAGGAGATCGCCACCCGCCTCACCATCTCCGAAGGCACCGTCAAAACCCACGTCAGCCGCATCCTCGCCAAACTCGGCCTCCGCGACCGCATCCACGCCGTCATCTACGCCCACCGCACCGGCGCCGCGTAATTCCGTTGCCGCCGCATCGACTACAGCGGTGAGCCATCACCCGGTGTCAGCCGACACCTGCCTGCGCATCGGCGTGGCGCGTCACTCGTGTGCGATCGGTTGCAGTCCTTCGAGGAAAGAGTTCCAATCGTCCGCAACCTTCTCGATGCCAAGTTCCAAGATGAGCTCCTCCTCTCCCGCCTCCGGTTCCTCTTCTTCATGGTCCCAGAACCAGACGCTTCCGAAGTCTGCGTCTCGCATCGAAAGCGCGTAGAGGTTGCCGCCAACATCCGACGCCACCGGAAGCATCCACACGGGCAGTCGTCCATCAAACACCTGGATCATCTTCCAGATGTTCGTCGGGTAGGAGGCGTCCTCACGGACACCGAAGATCGCGTTGACTGCATACACGTTGTCTTCGAGCCATCCCCCGTCCTGCGCTGCCAGATAGGCGCGATACTCACCCGGCAGGTCCCGCCCGACGAGCGCTTCCAGCCGATGAACGTCAGCCTCGGGCGCCGGAGGGTCGCTCATCTCATAGCGCACACCGGCCACGTCCACCGCACTTCTCCTCGTCTCGGGACGCTCGATGGGATCCAGGAGCGCTTCCGCACGTTCAGCCGCTAGAACGAGAGCATCCTCTCTTGCTCGAAGCTCAAACGGCAGTTTGCCCGGCCTCACGGAATCGCGAACCGCTGGTCGTAGCTCGGTCTGCGGGACCGCATCCACGCCTACCGCACCGACGGGCACAGTCAACGGCTACGCGCTCGCTGACCCGCACCCGCTCGCCAGCTGAAGGAGACCCGCACATGTTCGTCGCCCGCGTCGGCACAGGCGAGGAAGTCATCGAGTCCATTACTCGTCAGGTGGCCGATAAGAACGTCACGGACGCTTCCCTGGTCATCATCGGCGCCGTCAAAGGTTGCACCATCTCCGTCATGCCGAAGGCTGACGAGACCGACGACATCCTGACCGACTACGAGGACCCGTTCGAAATCACCGGCACCGGCGAGGTCGTCGATGGCGCGGTGCACATCCACGTCTCCGCCGGCGGCGAGGGACGGACGGTGGTCGGGCATCTGCACCGCGCGGTTGTCTCGCACTGGTTTGTCCGAGCGTATGTGACGCCAGTTGACTGAACTTTCCGCGTAATGTCTTGATCGCTGGCGGTGATCATACGGTGCGGGCGTGATCGAAGTGGAGGAGACGGTGTCTTTCCCGGTCTGGGATGCGGTGGTCGATCTGCCCAGGTCGCCAATGGCGGACGGGACGATCAAGCGCGGCGGCAGCGTCGACGCGGTCTCTCGAGTGCGTGGGGCATCGCCGGACGATCTCGGCGGTCCGGCCGCTGCGCCTGGCGTGACGGTGTGGTCGTTCGCCGTTGACCGGCTCGCCGGGGACAGTGGCTGGCCGGTTCGCCACGCAGGTTTGATCTTTGCTGTGCGGTTGGCGGAGGACACTGGGATGTCGTTGCGCGCCGCGGCCGCCGAATTGGCGGGAATCGCCGCGTCGGGTGGGACTGCGGTCGATCTCGTTGTCGGTGGCCAGACGGAACCAGGTCGGCTGTTCGAAGTGCGCGGCCTGGGCTGGTTGGTGTCGTCGACGCAGCCGAGCCACGCGTTTGCCGCATCGTGCTATCTCGTGCCGCCGGTGGTGCGGTACCAACTGGACCACCGGTAGCCGCAGCCGGCGATCGAACCGACCGGCTACGGCTCGGCGCGTTCGGCCTCCAGCGGTGTGTCGTTCTCGTGCTGAGGCTCGGCAGGTATGGCGTCCGGGTCGGGCTTTCTCGGGGGTACCGGCTGCCAGGAGAAGGCCAGGGAGCCGCCGAGCAGGCCGAGGAGCAGGCCGATCAGGAAGCCGCCGAGGTTGGACGTGACCCAGGAGGCGAGGGCCATGAGCAGGGCCAGGATCGAGTAGAAGGTGCGGTTCTCGGGGCTGAACCACAGCAGGACCCCGCACAGCAGCATGATGATGGGCACGAGGTAGCCGGCCAGGCCCTGCATGCCGATGTGTACCACCACCGGCAGCGGGGCCTTGACCGTCAGGAAGATCTCGACGGCGGCGACGACGATGAACAGGCCGCCCCAGAAGGGGCGGGTGCGTCGCCAGCGGCGGAAGGAGCGGCGCAACTCAGCAGCCCTCGTCGCTGAAGCTCATGTGCAGGTTGGGCAGGATGAAGGTGGCGGCCGTGGTGGCGTAGTTGTTCTGCCGCAGGTGCTGGATGCGCACGGTCTCGGCCTGCTGGCCGAAGATGCCGATCCCGCCGGTGGCGCCGGGCACCCGGGTCAGCGTGCTGGCGTCCTGGCCGATGTCGATCGAGGTGAAGCTGGCGTCGCCGGAGATGAGGTCCGAGTCGACGATGAGCTTGGTGGCGGTGACCGGGTGCTGGGCGTCGCCGGCGGTCAGCTTCAGGTTCGTCCCGCCCAGGTTGATGCTCTGGCACAGGTTGGTCAGCTTGGCGTTGTCCACCGCCGAGACGATGAGGATCAGCTGGCCCCCGGTGTCGCCCTCGTTGGGGCTGCCGGGCTCCATCGTGTCGAGCACCGCGTACTGCTCGAAGCCCGTGCCCTGCAGCTCGTCCGCGGTCACCACGAACGGCAGCCCGGACACCGAGAAGGACGCGGCGATGACGCCTTGACCGGTGAGCACCACAAGTCCGGCGGTAACCGCCGTGGAAATGCCCATCGTCAATGCGAATCGGCGCCAGCGGGTCTTTCCCTGTGGCTGTTCTTCCTGATCTTCGGCCTGGGTCATGGCGGGACCTCCACGCACTCGACGGACGGCGGTCACCCGGAAGTTACTCGCGGGTATTGATCGGGTCAACCCTGGTCACCCGTATTTCACCGGTTGAAAACTCCGGCGGTTTTCGATCTCCGGGAACAGGTCATTCTTGACGTTAGATACTCGACGGGTTTACAACTCGTCACACCCCGCCGAAATCCAGCAGGAGGTTCCATGCGCTCCAAACGTGTGTCCGCCGCGACCGCGGTGATGGCCGCCGGCATCCTCGCGGTCTTCGGCACCCCCGCAAGTGCACAACCGGCGGCGGCTGCGAAGCCGACCGGCATCTACGCCGGGATGGGCAACTGCCCGCTGTCCAGCCCGGTCCTCGCCGACCCGGGCAACCAGCAGGTCGGCTGCGTCATCTCGGTGACCCGCGGCGGCAGCGTCACGATCGGCTCCACCACGGTCGCGCTCACTCAGCCGATCACGCTGCAGTTCGGCGTGTACTGGCCGGCGAGCGGTCCGACGGTCGAGTTCCCGGACGGCACCGTCGCCAACGTGTTCAGCACCGTGCCGTCCGCCGACGGCAAGACGCTGACGTCGTCGCCGCTGCAGGTCCCGATCCCGGGGCTGGCCAACTTCCTGCCCGGCGTCACCAGCGCGTTCGCCCAGGTCGAGCTGGCCGGTCCGATCACCGAGTTCATCCCGCTCGCCACCGGCGAGCCCGCCCCGGTGTTCCGCCTGCCGATCAAGCTCCACCTGTTCAACGCGCTCTTCGGGCTGCGCTGCTACATCGGCTCGAACAGCAGCCCGATCGTGCTCGGCCCGACCACCGGCACGACCAGCCCGCCGCCGCCCAACGTCCCGATCACCGGGGACGCCGGCGTCATCGACCTCGCCTCGGACCCGAACGGCTTCGGCGCCTTCGTCGTGTCGTTCTCCGGCGCGACGCTGGTGGACAACAGCGTCAGGGTGCCGGTGGCCAACGGCTGCGGCATCGGCGGCTCGCTGGACTGGGTCATCAACACCGTGTTCGGCCTGCCCGCCGCGGCCGGACGCAACACCGTCGTGTTCAGCCAGACGGACACGTCGCTGGCCGTCGACTCGAGCCTCGGCGACCTCAAGCAGGCCATCGCCGCGTCCGCGCACTGAACGGCCGCGGTACCCGCACGAGAAAGGCTCCTCCATGCGCAAGCTCTGGACCCTGTCCGCCGCCGCGCTCACCGCGGTCCTGGCGGCCGGGCTGCTCCCCGCCGCGGCGCACGCCGCGACCGTCAACGTGCTGACCACCGTCAGCGTCGGCGGCCCCAACGTGGCCAACGGCGACGCGGTCTCCGCGCCGCTGAAGACCGGCACCACGGCCACGTTCTACAGCACCCCGGGCAGCTCCAGCTTCATCACGTGCACGGTGTCGAACTTCGGCGCCACCGTGACGAGCAACGTGCCCGCGCCCGGCACCGCCGGCGAGTCGCTGACCCTGCAGAACTTCTCGTCGTGCACACCGACGGGCATCCCGACCGTCACCGCGGTGCAGAGCATCGTGGTGAACAACCTGCCGTACGCCACCACCGTGACCTCGCCGCCGAGCAACCAGGTCAAGGTGACCGGCACCGCGACCCTGCCGATCCAGACGACCATGAAGCTCACGTCGGGCCTCGGCACCATCACCTGCGTCTACCGCGCCGACCTCAACCAGGTGGTCGGCGTGGCGAACAACGTCGGCCAGTCCATCACGTTCACGAACCAGAAGTTCAACCGCTTCTCAGGCCCGTCCGCGTGCTTCCCGAACGGCTACTTCAGCGCCGCCTACGGCCCGGTGAAGGACACCACCGTCGCCGGCAGTCCGCTGGTGTTCGTCAACTGAGGCACGTCGCGGGGTGAGAAGGCGCGGCCCTGTCCTCCATGGACGGGGCCGCGCCCCTGAGCGCGGCGAGGTCGCAGGCTCGCGCGCGTGAGGATCGTTTCCTGACGTACTGGATGTTCTGCGGGCGGTATTGCGTCCGGGGACCCCGGTACGCAACTGGTCCGGGGTCCCCGGGGTGTGGTCCCCCGGGGAGGACTGCCCCCGGGCGTTTCGCCCCGGGGGCCGGCCTTGTTATCCACAACGTTGTCCACCGTGCCGTTGCCAGCGCCGTCGCTGGGTGCGGGCGGCTGCATGATGACGGTGTACCGGTTCGCGCCGCGGGGGCCAGCGGCGCCGTGCAGATGTCCGCCTGCCTCGAGGCGGCGATGGCCGGCAGGAGGAGGCGTTCGTTGCCGCCGACCAGGCTGTAGTCCCGCACCCAGGTCATGACTCGGATGCCCATCGGCCCCCGGGACGGCAGCGGTCGGTGTGGTACGGAGCGGCATGCGGGTCGGCGCCGGGGGTGTCGTCGGTCGCCGACGACGGCGTGGGGTTTGGGTGCTGCGGTGTGTCCGGCAGCAGCGGCCGGCGCGCGGCGAGGCTCGCGGCTCCCGCGACGATGGAGTGGCGTTCATACGTATGCATGGCCCAACCAGCACCCTGTTGGTCGATGCCGCGACTGGTCCCGATCCAACCGCGGGCAACCGCGACCCTGGTTGCCCAACGCCGGCCCAACACGTTGGACAACCCGTTGGCGAGCGGTCGGTGGGCGTTGGGCAACCCGTTGGCGGGCCGTCGGTGGGCGTTGGGCAACCCGTTGGGCAACGTGTTGGTGATCGCGCTGGTCGTTGCCCAACGGTTCCGCCGGCTGTGGTGACCGGGGAACGGGTACGGGCGCTCGTCACGGGAACGGTGGCTCGTTGCGGGAACGACGCTGGCCCGGCACGGCCGTTCCCATGGCCGCCTCGTGCGGTACGGCGGGCGTTCCCGTACCCGTTCCGCCGCGACATGGACCCGTTCCCGTACCGGCCCCGCCCCGACCGACACGGGAACGCAGCGGGTGGATGCGGCCACGCCGACCGCGTAAGACGCGGCTTGCCGGTACGGAACCTCGGGACGGGAACGCGGACCGCGGCGTGCCCGAATCCCGCGCCGCTCCACCTCGGATCGGTCCCTGCCGAACCGGGTACGGCGGCGGCCGGTACGGGAACGCCGCACGTCCTGGCTGGTCACGAGCATGCCGGGCCACACAGCCGGCAGATCTAGCGGCGGCCCGCCGGGTCGATGGCGGGTCGGTTCCCGTCCCGGTACGGTCCTCGCAACTGGCATCGTTGCCGTTCCGACGGCCCGCCGGCCCGGAACGCCGTCACCGTGACAGCCGTCGCCGTACCGCGGACCTGGCGACACGGCGCCGTCCCGCATGGCAGCGCCGGGAACGACCGGTCGTGCCCGGCGGTACCGGACGCTCGGCCAGACGCGTCAGCCACCGGGTACGGCCGCTACCGGACCACCGGCCGGCGTAGACGGGGTTCTTGATCGCCTGCCCGGCGGTGCCATAGAGACCGCCCAAGCGCATCGGCCCAGACCCGGGTGCAGCCCCGGGCGGATCCCTAGGCGGACCCCTAGGCGGGCAGAACCGCCGCCGCAGCCGCCCAACCGACGCCAACAGCGCAGGTAGGAGCCCATGACCGACGACGCCGGCAAAACCCGAGATGTCCTTCAGGGGGACATCTCCCGACCGGGGGTACGACGCTCAAAGCCCTCCCCCAACCCACAACCCCTCGGCTGGGCACCGCTGGGCGCCCTCGTCCGGCGACTCGAACCCCGCCGCGACCACACCATCGCCCACCTGCTCGACGAGCACCGCACGTTGAGCACCGAACAGGTCACCAAGGTGCTGTCCACCCGATACGTCGCACCTCCACAGAGGCGTCCTGCCGTAGTCGAACGCCCCTGCCTCTGCGGTTGCGGATCAGAACAACGAGGCCATCGCCTTCGTGGTGCTCTCCACCTCATCCTTGAGCACGCTGATCTCCCTACCGCCCTGCGGCTCGGTCAGGTACCACGGCACCTCGTCGGTGACTTCGAGCTTCGCCATCACGAGGAATTCCGCCGAACAGTCGCCGAACGCCTCGCGGTAGAGGTACAGCGAGGCGTCCTGATCGTCTGTGGGCAGGACTACTTGCTCCGAGCGGTGATATGGCTCAAGCCTCGGGTCGGCGACACTGCACGCTTCGGGCGAACACCATGCGGGGTGAGATGCGCTGGTCATTGGACCTCCCAATACCCATGGACGACAAAGGTTCAGCGCCTTGTAGTCTAGTATTGAAAGGCCTTGTCGACAACATCTATAAGGCCTTGTTGTGCCCGACACCAAAGGCATATGAGGTGCCGTGCAAGCCTTGACTGATGGGCCAACTCGATGACGCGGCGAAGGCATTCCGGGCAGCGGATACAGCGCTGACCAGGGTCAAGGAGCAGGCCGCGCAGCGCATCGAGGCAGCACGGCAGGCGCGGATCGATGCGCGGGCCGCGCTCCATGCGGCGATCGTCGCGGAAGCCCTCGCCGGCACCCCGCAGGTCGACATCATCCGGCGGTCTGGCTACTCCCGCGATCGGGTACGAACGATCCTCCGCGCCGGTGGGGTCGAGCCGGACTAGCGACGATGCCGTTCAGTTGGGTCGGCGGCCGGCTGGTCAAGGTTCGACGGTGATTCAGCCGGTGCCGGTAATGGCCTTACAGGTGCGCCGGTCGAACGGACCTGGGTGACCGCACTCCGACACCTCGCCAAGGACGTGCAGTCCTTTACGTTGCTGGCGGCTTCGGGCCGGTGGGGTGCATCGTGCGGCTGGAGCAGCGCTCGGCACATGTCCGGCGCCGCCTGCTGCGGTGGGGGTGGCCCTACCGGGAACAGGCGGGGCAACCGGATCGAGGTCGGTCGCTGGGAGTCATAGCGTCGTGGGCATGAGACTTCTCAGGCACACGATGGTGCTCGGGCTGGTGCTGGGGGTGGGCGCGGCGAGCGCCGCGGCCGCCGGGGCGCAGCCGGAACGGGGCGGGGACGGATGGCGTGGGGAGGTCGTGGCGGTGCAGCCGCTGCGGGAGCTCGACGCCGGCGGGGTGCGGGACGTGCTCGGCGCGGCGCAGTTCGACCCGGGCGGTGTGCGGCACGGCGTCGAGGTGTACCAGGTGCTGTACCGCACCGTCGACGCGCGGCAACGGGCGACGGTGGCCAGTGGGCTGCTCGCCTTGCCGCGCAACGGTGAGCGGCAGCTGCGGGTGGTGTCGTACGCGCACGGCACGGAGCTCAACCGGACCGACGCGCCGTCGATGTGGCGGGACGGCTGGGCGGTCGCGCCGGCGTTGACGTACGCGTCGGCCGGGTACGCCGCCGTCGCGCCCGACTACCTCGGGATGGGGCTCGGGCCGGGGCCGCACCCGTTCCTCGACGTCACGACCGAGGCGTCGGCGTCGCTGGATCTGCTGCGGGCGGCCAGGACCGTCGCCGCCGGGCAGCAGCGCACGCTGCGCCGCGAGGTGTACGCGACCGGGTTCTCGCAGGGTGGCAGCGCCGCGACGGCGCTCGGCCAGGTGCTGGAGCGCGGCGGGGACGGCTGGTTCCGGCTGGGGGCGCTGGCACCGATCGCCGGCGCGTTCGACGCCCGCCGCGTCGAGCTGCCGGCCCTCATCGGCGGGACGGTGGCGCCGCCGTACAACGTCGGCTACACCGCCTACCTGGTCGTGGCGTGGAACCGGCTGCACGGTCTGTACCAGCGACCCGAGGAGTTCTTCGCCGCACCGTACGCCGGGAAGGTCGAGGCGCTGTTCGACGGCGTGCACACCGGCGAGGACCTGGCGGCGACGCTGCCCGGCACGCCCGAGGAGCTGTTCACCCCGCGGGGTCTGGCGGTGCTGCGGGCACCGTCGGGGCCGTTCGCGGACGCCCTGGCCGTGCACGACGCGTCCTGCGACGGCATCCGCGCGCCCGCCCGGCTGCTCGTGGACCGCGCCGACGAGCAGGTGCCGGTCGCCAACAGCGTCTACTGCGCCACCCGCCTGCGCGCTGGCACGGTCGTGGACGTCGGCACGCACCCGTACAACGGCTCGGCGCACCTCGGCGCGAACATCGCCGGCACCGCCGCGGCCCTCGCCTGGTTCCGGCAGCTCGGCTGACATCGACCGACCACAGCCGCCCGGGGGCACGACCCCCGGGCGGCTGCACAGGTCGGTGGTCCGCACGCCGGTGACCGTGCCGGGGCCTCGGGCGGGCCTCCTAGTTCTGGAAGACCGACTCGTACGGGCGGTGCGGGCAGGCGGTACAGGTGAACAGGTAGATGCTGCCGACGTCGCCGAGCATCAGGCCCGACGGCTGGCCGAGGCGGGACCCGGCCGGCAGCCAGCGCTCCCCGCACGGGTTGTACTCCAAGCTCGCCACCGTCGCCAGATGCTCCATCGTGGTGCCGCACGCCGGGCAGGCCGGCCACTCCGGCAGCTGGCACCAACTGGGGTAGCCGCCCAGCTTCGTGCCTGGGGCGACGGACAGCTCTGCGTCGAAGTCGTACGGGGTTGCCGACTGGATGGCGTAGTACAGGTCACGGGGCAGGTCCCAGCTCGGGTACTCGAGCACGGGCTCCGGGCTGACGGTGCACGGGGCCGGCACCGTGGTCCGGGGGCTGGCGTGGTGCGGCGCAGGGATCGCTGCCGGCTGGAGGAAGCCCGCGCTGTCGCGCCAGTCGAGGCGTGGGATCGGCGCGCTGTACGGGTTGTGGTCGAACGGGCACCAGGTGACCTGCAGCAGGTCCGTCCCCGGCGGGTACGGCAGCTGCGGCGCGTCGCGGGCGTACATCTGCAGGACCGGGACGAACGGCACAGGCTCCCGTGGGGCGTCGTCGAAGGTGTGGTCCCACCTGCCGGGGTGGCAGTACGGCCAGGGTTCGCCGAGGGGCCACGCAAGCGGGCCGCCGAGCGAGCTGTCGGCGACGGTCGGCGCGCCGGGGCGTGGGTGCAGGCGGACCGTCTGCCGCGCGTACGCCGCGAGGGCAGGCACCGCAATGGTGACGTCGACGGGTGGTGGCGGGGTGGTCGGCACCGGTCACTCCAGCCAGGGTTGGAACTCGTAGGGCGGCGGGGACGGCTCGCTCCACGCGGACGCAAGGCGGGCGGTGTCGGGACCGGACTCCCACAGCGCCGCGGGGTCCAGCGGCATCGCGGCGTTGAGCAGGTGGAGCAGCCGGCCCTTCGGCAGCGCCGCGATGGCGTCCGATGCCGTACGAGCGGCGACCGCGCTCAGGCCCGTCACCTCCAGGTACGAGGGCGGCACGGTGACGTCATCGGAGGCGGCGCAGTACGTCGCCCCTGTGAGCAGGACCGTCGCCGGCTCGGCGGGGAGGTCGGGGAACGAGGCGGCCCACTCCGGGCGCCAGGTGACCGGCCCGCGCTCGGCGAGCAGGTCGACGAACTGGCGCACCGTGCGGGCGGTGCCCCAGCCGCCGAGCGGGGTCCGCTCCACCACCCGCAGGTCGGGGCGGTCGGGGACTGTTCCGTGGACGATGAGCCGGCAGCAGGACAGGCCGAACCCGCCCCCGATGTTCTCCGCGACGACGGCCCTCATGCCGAGCCCGGCCGCCCGCTCGGCGGTGAGCTGTTCGTCGGTGACGACGGTGAGCACCGACAGGCCGGCGGACCCGTCGGTGAGGCCGGCGACGGCGAGCGCGGTCAGCAGCGCCGCGAGGGCGTCCCGCTCAGCCGGTGGGGTCGTCGGGATGGCCGCGCGCAGCGCTACGGCGCCGAGGCCCGCCAGCACGCGGGTCCAGCCCGTCACGCCGGCCGACGGGCGTTGCCGCTCGCCGTCCAGCGCCGCCGGCAGGGCCTCGAGGAACGCCATCAGCTGGTACTCGGGAACCCTCGACGTCCTCGACGCGCGGCGGTGCTCGATGAACTGGGAGGCGTAGGTGAGGCCGGACAGGGCGTCGGCGATGGTGATGTCATCGGCCGCCACCGGGACCGGTGGGCGGGCCAGCTCGTGCCGCAGCGCGCGGAACTGCTCGACGGTCGCCGCGAGGGTGGCGGCGATGGCGGCCTGTCGCTCGACCGCGGCGGCCAGGACGGGGTCGGTGACGGCGGTGACCGGTCCGCCGGTGCGCAGCGCCGCCGAGCCGGCCGGGTCGCGCGGGCGCAGCAGGTCCCACCAGCCGGCCGGCGGCAGCCCTTCCGGCTTTGCCGGGCCGTACGCGGGGGTGCCGGTCGCCGGATCCCAGACCGTGACGGCGCCGAACTGGTCGACCGTCACCAGCCGGTCGCCGCCGCCGGGCAGGGCGAGCACGCCCACGATGGTCGCCGTGCGCACCGTTGACGGTAGCGGCACCTGACGCCCGTCCACCGAGCGGACGACCGCGCCGGCGGCGGTGTCGACGACGTCCCAGCCGGTCACGCCGTCCGCGGCGCCGAACACCGCGGGCGCGTCCGGCCACAGGTCCCGACGCCGGCGGATGCGGACCGGCCCTGCGTCAGGCACCGGCTCGAACCGGCCGCCGGGGACGATGTCCTCGGACACCGGCAGGCGGGTCATCGGGCCGAGCACCAGCCCACCCAGGTCGGCGGCGAACTCGACGCCCGGCGTGTCGGCCCAGTAGCCGCGTTTGCCGCCGTCCTGTTGCCAGCTGACGAGCAGGCGTCCGTCGTGGAGGGTGCAGCGCGGCGGGAGCCGCCCCTCGATGCCGTCGCGGGCGGGCACCGCGAGCTCGTGGCGGGCGACGACGCCGGACGGGCCGAGCACGACCGCCGTGCCGGCGTCGTGGATCGCGAGCAGCGGCCATTCCTGGTCGGTCCGCATGGTCCCGGCGTCGAGCGCGGCGGACGCCTGCTCGTACGGCGGCCACACCAGCTCCTCGGGGAGCCCGCAGCGCAACGTCCGTGCCAGCGCGGCCGACGCGTCCAGGGCGACGATCCGCTCCAGGAACGGCCCGAACGCGGCGTAGCCGGCCGGGCTTCGCAGCGTGCCCAGCCGGTACATGATGCGCTGCACCTCACCGAGTGGCGCGGCGCCGAGCGAAGCGGTGAGCGCGTCCACCTCGGCCGTCAGCGCCGCGGCGACACCGGGGACCGACAGCGCCCGCTCCAGGAGGTTCGGGTGGATCGGGAAGCCGCCGACGTCCGCGCCGAACCGGTGGTCGCCGAGCAGCCACAGGCAGGTCTGCCGGAACTTGGCCTCGAACACCGGGTGCGTGCCGAGGCTGAGCAGCGGCCGCCGGCCGGGCCCGTCGTCGGCGAACCAGTCCGACAGCTCGATCTGCCGCGGCTCGTCCAGCTCGAACGGGATCCCTTCGGCCACGAACAGGTCGTACACGTCGAGCTCGCTGAAGAACGAGGAGCCTGACGGATTGGTCACGGCGACCCCGTCGCCCCGCAACCGGTCGGCGAGCCGCGCCACGAGCTCCAGCAGCGGCGCCGACCGCGACATCCCGTGTTCGGCCCGCCAGTCCAGCCGACGGCTCAGCAGGCGTGCCGGCTCACCCGGAGCGGTCTCCCGGAGCCGCAGTTCGATCTTGTTGAGCACCCCAGCACCATAGCCCCCGCCGTGGTCGGAAGGTCGGTAGTCTGCCTCTGGTGAGCGCGACGACCGTGTACCTGCACGCCGGTGACCGGCCCGGGATCTACCCGATGGAGCAGGACCCGGGCTTCGAGGCCGAGCAGGTCGCGGCGATGGCCGACGGTGCGGTGCCGTTGCTGTGGCTCGCGCTGTTCCGTGCGGGTGACGTCAGCCTGGGTGACACGCCGTGGGGGGCGGCCGGCGCGCCGCTGGTGGGGCGCGAGCGCGGCCTGGCGAACCTGGTGGCGGCGGTCCCGGCGCTCGACCGGATGTTCGGGCCGCCCGTGACGACCCACGCCGACCTGCTCCGCCAGGCGCTGCAGTGGTCGCCCGGTGCCTGGCTGACGATCGAGTGGTGGTGCGACAACCGGCCGTCGCCGCCGGACCCGGCCGCGCTGCGGTCGGCGCTCGGTGCCTTCGAGGAGGACGGGGACGGGGATGGGGCGCTGCTGGAGCTGTGCGGGCTGGACCCGGCGGACCTGCCCGCTCCCCGCGACCCCGGCGCACCGCTGCTGCCGCACCTGACGGCGCAGGCGGCCGGGCTGCGGCTCCTCCTCGGCCGGGCCTTCCACCAGCTGGTCCCGTGGGAGCAGCCGATCTGACGTCAGCTCTGCTGGTAGTTGACGGCGGCCAGGCCGCACGGGGCGTGCAGGTGCAGGTAGTAGGCGCCCTCGCCATACTCGTCGAAGTCGCCGCCGTACAGCTGGCCGACGTAGTCCATCAGCAGGCCGCAGCCGGGGCAGGCCGGGTGGTCGGCGTCCTGGATCCACTCGGGGTGGCCGCCGAGCGTCGAGCCGCCGTCGTGCCACGCGCTCGCCTGGAACGGGCTCTGCCGCCGCGGGCCCACGACCGGCAGCAGCGCCGGCGGATCCTCCGGGCCCGCGTCGCGGCCGATGTAGTCGGGGCGGACGTTGCCCGGCCACCACGTGCTGCCGCCGTCGGGGGTGACGGCCGTGAACAGCGTCGTGTAGCAGGAGCAGAAGTGACAGGTCCGCACGGCGAGGCGGCCGGCCCAACCGGTGTGCGCCAGGGCATCGCCCGCGTCGGGGAGGTCGGCGGCCGTCCACAGCGGCGACGTGCACCACGGGCAGGCGGCGTCGTCCGGCTCGGGCGTGGACGGGCGCAGGTGCCACTCGTAGGCGACGTCGCCGCACAGCGAGCGCCGGGTGCCGTCGGGGGCGACGGTCCAGCCGGCTTCCTCGGCGTACCGCAGCGGACCGACGTGCAGGGCGTCCGAGCCCGGCGGTGGGGCGGTCTCCCAGCGGCGCATCGCCTGCTCCGCGAGGGGGTGGCCGCTGTGCGCGAGGACGAGCAGCAGATGGTTGAGCGCGTCGGGGGTCTGGCCGCCGTCGACCCGCTCGACGACGCGGGCCACGACGTCGGCGCCGGCTCCCCGGTACAGCGCGGCCGGCCACAACACGTCGAGGTCGAGCATCAGGTGGTGGTGCGGCGCCAGGCGCTGCGGGTCGGCGGCGGCGATCGCCGTCAGCTCCTCGGCCGCGTCGTCGTCATCGGCGGCGGTCTTCCTGATCAGGTCCTCGATCACGCGACGCATGCTATCGGGCGGGCAGATCGGCCTCTGATCAGTCCCAGGCGTTCTGGTTGAGGAACCGGGCGAAGCCGCGCCACGAGTTGGGGCCCATCACGCCGTCGAGCGGGCCGGTGTACCCGTAGCCGGACGCGAGGTTCTGCACGGCGCGCCACGAGTTTGGGCCCATGACGCCGTCGATGGGTCCCGTGTACCCGTAGCCGCGCATCGCCCGCTGCAGGGCGGAGTACGTGGCGGTGCCGGGGGCGCCGTCGATCGGGCCGGTGTAGCCGTTCGTGAGGCGCAGCCAGTTCTGCATCCGCTTGTAGCACGTCACATCCGGCGTGCCGGTCGTCTCGGTGGCGGTCTTCGGCAGCGCGCCCGCCGACGGGTGCTGCGCGACGTATTCGAGCGGGTTGATCCGGGTGCCGCCCGGGTCGATCATGTGCCAGTGCAGGTGCGGGCCGGTCGACGAGCCGGACCCGGGTGCGCCGACCGCGCCGCCGGACCGGCCGACGATCGCGCCGCGGGCCACCGGCGTGCCGTTCGCGAGCACGAACGCCGACAGGTGCAGGTATTGGCTCTTGTACCCGTCGGCGTGGGCGATCGTCACGGTGTGCCCGCCGGTGCCGTTGTTCGGGATGTTGGTGACGGTGCCGGCGCCGCAGGCGGGCAGCCCGGTGCCGACCGCCATGGCGAAGTCGATCCCGCCGAGCGAGCCGTTCGCGCGGTGCTGCGCCCAGGTCTGCGTGATGGTGTACCCGGCGAACGGGTTGTCGATCACCGGTGCCGCGTACGCGGTGCCGGGCAGGCCGAGGACCACGCCGCCGCCCGCCGCGAGCGCCGCACCGCGCAGCACGCCGCGGCGGCTGAGCCCGCCGGCCGGCTGCTCGTCCGCGCCGCAGCAGGGTGGCACCCTGGGCCGCATCATCCGGTCCACCTTCCCCCGTCGATGTGAGTCCGTCGAGGCTATCCACCCCGATCCACTGATATCAATGGATGCACGGAGATTTCATCTGCGGGCCACCGGATAGGGTGGGGCCGTGCCGATCCCGTCGCGCTGGCGCCTGCTCGACTACGACACCGACGCTGTCATCGCCGAGTGCGACGACATCGACGGACTGTTCACCGATCGCGTGTTTCCTGTGCAGCCGGTGTACGAGCGGTACACGCTGCTGGGCTGCACGCCGGAAGGATCGCTGCGGGCCGCGGTCGACGGCACCGGCCCCGCCTGGCTCGGCAACATCTACCTCCAAGGCGCCCACGCCTCGTGCTCCGGCCTCGCCAACTGCCGGACCTGCTACGAGACCGGCGAGGAGTTGCTGGACGTCCGGGTCGTCGGCCACAC
The DNA here is from genome assembly GCF_040674675.1 of Dactylosporangium sp. NPDC049742. Taxonomy (NCBI): domain Bacteria; kingdom Bacillati; phylum Actinomycetota; class Actinomycetes; order Micromonosporales; family Micromonosporaceae; genus Dactylosporangium; species Dactylosporangium sp. NPDC049742. The sequence continues at coordinate 85,927 of NZ_JBFANF010000016.1, forward strand.
GGAGGCCGCCGACGGGCTGCTCGACGTCGAGCTCGAGGGTCATCGCCGCGACGAGCCCAACAATCGCAACGGGACCGTCGCGCCGGCCGTCTCCGGCTACCGGCTGCAGGTCTGGCCCGCGCCGGACGGCTCGGACGGGCTCCTTCCGGCCGGCGACTGCCGGGACGTCGCGGGCGTGTTCCACGAGCGGCCCGACCTCTGGCCGCCGGGTCCGCCGCTGGCCCTGCTGGGCTGCCGCGCCGTCCCCACCGGCCTGCTCAACGCCAAGCTCGCGCACGTCCGCGTCGACGGCACGGCCCACGTGCTGCACCACTGGGTATTCGGCGACGTCGTGGCGACGCGCCCGTCCGCGCTGGGCGACGATCTGGTCGACGTCGAGCTGGATGCGCGGCTCGACTCGCCGCTGTCGGCCAACGAGCGGCCGCTGTACGACATGTGGCGCGCCGGCGGTCCGGCCGCGCCCAACCAGTGGGCCGGACTGGAGCGCAGCGACCGCTACCTCTGGGTGGGGGCCGCCCAGGCGCACCGGATCCACGCCCCGGACAAGCCCGCCGGCACCGTGTACCACCTGGACGGCCGGCACGTCACCGACTACGACGCCTTCTACTGCGCGATCGGCGAGGCGATCAACGGCCCCGGCGGCTGGTTCGGCGGCGACGGCTTCTGGCTGCACGAGTGCGCCGTCGGCGACGCGGGCGCCACCCCCGGCTTCCGCCTCGTCTGGCACGACGCCGAGGTCGCCCGTGCCCACCTGGTCCCCGGCTACGACCGCAAGGCATGGAGGGAGGCCATCACCTTCGACCGCCTGGTCTCCTGGCTCACCAACGACGGCGCCGAGGTCGAGCTGCGCTGAAAGCCGTTGGCACCGCGCGGTGCGGGTCGCTACGTTGCCGCCCATGCCGATCCGCGATGAGCAACCCAGCGACCACGCCGCCGTCGGCGCACTGCACCGGGCCGCCTTCGGCGGCGAGCACGGCGGCGCGGTGGCCGACCTGGTGAACGCCCTCCGCCGCGACGACCCGGCCGCCCTCTCGCTGGTGGCCGAGGAGGACGGTGAGATCGCGGGGCACGTCATGTTCAGCCGCGGCCTGCTGGACGCCCCGCGCCGCCTCGTCCCGGTGCAGTCGCTGAGCCCGCTCAGCGTCGCGCCACACCTGCAGCGCCGCGGGATCGGCTCCGCCCTCATCCAGGCCGGCCTGCACCTGCTCGACGAGCGCGGCGCCCCACTGGTGTTCCTGGAGGGCGACCCGCGCTACTACTCCCGCGCCGGCTTCACCCCGCGGGCGACCACGGCTTCCGCAAACCGTCCCTGCGCATCCCCGACCAGGGCTTCCAGGTCATCCGCCTCTCCGCCTACGAACCCTGGATGACCGGCACCTTCGTCTACTCAGCCGCCTTCTGGGACCACGACTGCGTCGGCCGCCGCGAGTCGCCCCAGGTCTAGCATGCCGCGGTGGAGCATCGCGGTCCACGACGCCAGGGCGGCAGAAGAGGACTGACGCGACGCGGTCAGTGGTTGGACGGGCCGAGCGGGGCGGCGCCGAAGGACGGGGTGGGGGCCGGCTCCTTCAGCTCGATGAAGACGGCGTGGGTGTCGGTGGTGCCGATGTTCTCGCCGGCGTGTTCCTGGGCGCCGACCCAGCGGGCCTGGGCGGCGGGCAGCTCGACGTCGGCGTGGCGGTCGCCGCTGGAGACGCGGCGCTGGAAGGAGCTGAGCGTGACCATCACGCTGTCCGGGTGGCGGTGCGGGTGGGTCCGGTCGCCCGGGCGGTCGCGGTACTGGAGCACCCGCACCCGCTCGTTCTCGAACAGGACGCTGTACAGATTCGGGTCGGTGACGACCGGGTCCTGACCGTTCATGGGATTACGGTACCATGATGGACATGGCGGTACCATATGAGGCGACGGGCAGAACGCAGCAGAAGTCACGGACCCGGCAGGCTCTCGTCGACGCGACCCGCGAGCTGCTCGCGCAGGGCTCGACCCCGCAGGTCGAGGACGCCGCCGAGCGGGCCGGGGTGTCGCGGACGACCGCGTACCGCTACTTCCCCAACCAGCGCTCGCTGCTCATGGCGGCCCACCCGCAGATCTCGCCGGACACGCTGCTCGGCCCCGACGCACCGCGGGAGCCCCGGGCGCGGCTCGACGCGTTCATGGCCGCGTTCAGCCGGTACAACATGGACTGGGAGCCGCAGCTGCGCACCTCGCTGCGACTCTCACTCGACGCGACAGGCGCCGGCGGCAGCGGGGGCAGCGGCGGCCGCCCGGCGCTGCGACAGGGTCGGGCGATCGGCTGGATCGAGGACGCCCTCGCCCCGCTGCGCGACACGCACCCCGACGTCGACCTCCGCGCGCTCGCCGTCGCCATCAGGTCCGCGACCGGCATCGAAACCCTCATCTGGCTGCTCGACATCGCCGGCCAGACCCACGCCGAGGCCGCCGAGACCGTACGCCGGACCGCCCAGGCCCTCCTCGCCGCCGCCCTCTCCGACTGAGTTCCGCGCCTCTCGATGCCGGCCGGGCATGTCGGCCGCTCTATATGCTGGCCGGCATGTCAGCCGCGACGCTCGCGATCGTGCTCGCCTTCGTCGGCATCGTCGGCACGTATCTGACCAACATGTATCTGGCGCGGCGCCAGGAACGCCTGGCCCGGGTCAACCAGCAGCTCAGCGAGTTCTACGGGCCGCTGCTGGCCGCGCTGTCCGCCAACGGGCAGGTCTTCGACGCGTGGCGGCTTCATGTCCGGCCCGACGGCAGGTCGATGGGCCCTAGAGCGGATCCGCGAGCGTGACGGTCAGGCGTTCGCCGGCCGCGGCCACGGTGACGTACGGGTCCTTCGCCACCGGCTCGGCGAACGCCGCCGGCGCGGTCTGGTCAAGCAGCAGCACGAAGTGCAGCGTGAACGGTGGCCGGTAGTCCCCGTGCGGGACGCCGTCGGCGTCGAGCTGGAGATTGGCGTTCCACGCCCCCTCGCACAACGCCCACATGAACGAGCGGAGGAAGTCGGCGTCGGCGAGCTCGTCGGCGGCGTCGATGAGGACCGCGACGTCCCTGCTCGGCATGCCGTGACCATGCCAGTCCGCGATGCAGTCGACGAGTGCGTGCCAGTTGTGGCCGAAGTAGCCGGGGAAACCCAGTACTCGAGCGAACTCCACGAACAGCGACCTCGGATCCTGCAGCGCCCGCCCGTCGAGGCGGACCACACCTCCGCCCAGCCGCCGCAGTGTGGCGATCTCGTCGCTCACCCACGGATCGTCGGCCGTGGTGACGACGACCCAGGGTGGCAGGCGCTCGGTCAGCGTGGGGGTCACCATCCGCGCAGTGTAAGGGCGACGCCGGGCCGGAGGTCCCTGACGCCCTTTCGGGCGCGGGATGTTCAGCAGGGCACGGCGGCGAGGGTGACGCGGTTGTCGCGGAGCTCGCCGACCATGGCGAACGCCGACCGGTCGACGTCGCAGCACAGCGGCAGGTCGCGAGTCAGGTCGACGCGTTCTTCCGCGGGGCGGCCCGCCGACCGGAGCGCTTGCTGGGCGGCGCCCTCCCTGATGCCGGCGACCAGTTCAGCCCTGTCAGGTGCGGACCCGCCCAGCAAAAGATCCAAGTGCCGTCCGCAGGCCCAGTCCTCGGCGCTCCGCCCCGTGCACACGATCGTCCACGGCACGCCCGCGTGGTGCTCGGCGATCCAGCGCACGGTGGCGGCGGCGTTCACGGCGGAGGCCGCGAGCAGCGCCACCGCGTGCGGGTGGCGGACGAGGCCGCGGGTGCCGTTGGAGGTCGCCTGGATCAGGCTGCGGCCGCCGACGGCCGCTCCTGCCATGTCGAGCGGTGAGTTGCCGAGGTCGAAGTCGTCCGGCTTGAGCCCGCCGACCTCGCCGATGAGCAGCCGGTCGGGGTGCCGGTCGCGCAGCGCCCTGCCCTCCGCGGCCGACCCCACGCACACGATCTCCGCCGCTCCGCGCTCGAACGCCACCGCCGCCGTGGTGAACGCCCGGATCACGTCGATCACGACCACCACCCGGCCGGCGGGAACGTCGGCGTCGATGCCCACTACCGTCACGGGCCTGTCACCAGCCGCGCAGGGCGAGGGTCTCGCCGCGGGTGATGGCGGCCAGGGCCTCGGCGACGTAGTCGACGACGTCGGGCGGGAGGTCGGTGGGGTCGGCCCAGCGCAGCTCGCTGCACTTGCCGGGTTCGTTGATGACGGGGTCGCCGGTCCACCGGTCGACGGTGAAGAACATGTGGAAGTACTCCTGGTCGTCGGCGTCCTCGGGGGCGGTGTGCAGGAGCAGCGCCAGCCGGCAGCCGCCGGGGTCGGCCTCGATGCCGAGCTCCTCCCGCAGCTCCCGCACGAGCCCGGTGAGCGCGTCCTCGCCGCCGTCGAGGTGGCCGGCCGGCAGGCTCAGCTGCCCGTGCCGGAAGGTCGTCCCCGCCCGCCGCAGGAGCAGCAGCCGACCGTCGGCGCGCAGGATCCCGTACACGGCGGCGGCGATGCGGAAGCGTTCGGCGGGCACTGGGCAACCCTACTGGCGGCGGCCGGCGCCCGTTGGCGGTGGGCGCCGGCCGCCGGTCTCAGGTGGTGATGCGGAAGGTGGCGTCGGCGCGGGCGGTGGCGGTGGTGATGGGGTCGATGCGCAGCAGGTAGTTGCTGTGGCGGATGTACCGGTCGGGGAAGTTGTACGACTGGAAGGACGTCCACGACGCGTCGGCGAGGCCGGCGACCTGGCGGAAGGTGGCGTCGGCGGCGAAGGTGGCGGTGCCGTCGTTGGCGGCGAGGACGAAGTCGTAGTTCGAGTGGCGCAGGTAGTAGCTGGGGAAGTTGACGGACTGGATGGAGACGGTGCCGGTGCCGGTCAGGCCGGGGACGAGGCGGAACTGGGCGTCCTGGGCGGGCGAGACCGACGCGTCGATGCGGACGTCGAAGTTGGCGTGCCGCACGTAGCGGTCCTGGAAGTTGTACGACTGGAGCCGGTTGATCGTCGTGGTGCTGGGCCAGCGGGACAGGACGCGGCTCTCCTCGGCGGCGGTGAGGTTGAGGATGGCGCCGTGGCGTTTCTTGGTGCCGCCCATGTTGTAGGAGCCGGACGCGGGCAGCTGGTAGGCGGCGGGGCTGGACGGGTTGCCGGTCAGGACCGGCATGTAGCCGCGGCCCGAGGCGTACTGGTCGAGGTAGAGCGCCCAGGAGTTGCCGGTGTTGAACTTGACCCACATGGGGCCCTCGACCTGGGAGCCGGTGAGGCCGATGCCGGAGAGGTTGCCCAGCGTGGTCCACGTGCCGAGGATCGAGTTGCTGCCCTCGATGGTGATCTGGCCGTCGCCGGACGTGCGGACGTAACGGTAGTTGCCGACGCCGGCGGGGACCTCGACGATCTGGGTGTCGATGATCTCCTGTGCGCCGGGGCGGGTGATGTACGGCTGCGGCGTGGTGATCGTGCGGAAGTTCGAGGTGCGGGCGTAGTAGATGCGGTGCTTGGTCGCGCCGTTCAGGGGCACGTTCGTGGCCCAGTAGAGGACGTAGTCGTTGGTGGCCGGGTTCCAGATCGCCTCGGGCGCCCAGGCGTTGCGGCCGTCGGGGATGGCGCCGGCGACGTTGAGCAGCCACGGCGCGGACCAGTTGACCAGGTCGGTGGACTCCCAGACGACGAGGTTGCGGCTGCCGTTGTTGATGGACGTCGGCCAGTCCTGGCCGCAGCCGATGCACAGGTCGGTGGCGATGATCCAGTACCGGTCCCCCGCCGGCGACCTGACCAGTGCGGGGTCCCGCACCCCGCGGGTGCCGACGTTGGAGCTGAGCACGAGACCGCCGTTGTTGAGGTCGGTCCAGCGCAGGCCGTCCTTGCTGTGGGCGAGGTAGATCTGCTGGGCGGTCGACGACTCGCCGGTGAAGTGGGCCATGAGGTAGCCGGTGAAGGGGTCCGCGGCGGCGGCGGGTTTGGGGAACGCGACCGCGAACGCGGCGAGCAGGATCGCGACGAGCAGTTTGCGCATGATGCTCCTACAGGGAGACGACGACGGGGCGGATGGTGCCGTCGGCGTTGAACGTCATCGGGTCGATGGTGGTCTCGCGGTTGGTGCCGTTGCCGGCGGGCACGGCGAAGCGGTGGTAGGCGATGTACCAGGTGTCGGTGCCGGGCGCCTGCACGACGGAGTGGTGGCCGGTGCCCTTGATGCCGGCGTCGAGGCGCTTCTGCAGCACCACGCCGCGGTTCGTCCACGGGCCGAGCGGTGACGGCCCGGTCGCGTACGCCACCCGGTAGTCCTCGCTGCGGGTGTCGTTCTCCGACCACATGAAGTAGTAGGTGCCGTTGCGCTTGAACACGAACGACCCCTCGTTGTAGCCGGCCGGGGTGACGACCCGTACCTGTGCGGGGTCGAACGACGTCATGTCGGCGTTGAGCCGCACGGCGCGGGCGACGCCCTGACCCCAGTACAGGTAGGACTGGCCGTCGGTGTCGGTGAACACCATCGGGTCGATCGCCTGCCCGCCGCTGAACTGGTCGCCGCGGACCAGAGGCCGGCCGAGGGCGTCGCGGAACGGGCCGGTCGGGGTGTCGGCGACCGCGACGCCGAGCTGCTTCGCCCCGGTGGCCGCGCCGCCGCTGAAGTACAGGTAGTAGCGGCCGTTGCGGGTGGCGACCGCGGGCGCCCACGCCGAGTTGTCGGCCCACGCCACGTCGGGGCCGAGGTCGAGGATCACGCCGTGGTCGGTCCAGTTCATCAGGTCGGTGGAGGAGAACGCCTTGTAGTAGGGGCTGCTCCAGCCGGCGTACCCGTCGGTGGTCGGGTACAGGTAGTAGCGGCCGTTGAAGACGGTGAGGTGCGGGTCGGCGAACAGGCCGGGGATCACCGGGCCCTTGCTCGTCTTGGGGGTCCACGGCGCCGTGACGCGGAACGAGCTGTCGGCCTTGAACGCGGCGGTGTCCTGGAACGGGTCGAGCCACAGCGCGAAGTCCCGGTGCCGGATGCGGCGGGACGGATAGTTGTAGGAGGTGAACGCGACCGACCCGGCCACGGAGCCGTCGGCGGGGCAGAAGGTCGCGTCGGCGCGGAACGTGGGGTCGCCGGTGTTCGCGTCGACCCGCAGCCGGAAGTCGCGGTGCCGCAGGAACAGCCCGCTCTTCGTCTGCAGCGAGTAGCACGCCGGGGACGCGAGCCCGTTGACGACGGTGAACGTCGCGTCCGCCTTCGTCTGGGCGTCGCCGGCCGCCGACACGGGGTCGAGCTGGCCGAGGCCGCCGAGATGCCGCACGTACCGGCCGGGGTAGTTGACGGATTCCAGTGAGCGCGCGCCCGTAGGTACGGTCGGCGCGGCGAGAGCGGGTGTGCCCGGCAGTACCGCGGCCAGGACCGCGAGCACCGGGAGCACCGGGAGGACGGCGCGCCTCATGCGACGAGCCGGAACGTCGCGTCGGCGCGGGCGGTGGCCGTGCTGACGGGGTCGAGGCGCAGCAGGTAGTTGTAGTGGCGGATGTACCGGTCGGGGTGGCTGTAGGACTGGAACGACACCCCGGCGGCGTCGGCGAGGCCGGCCACCTGCCGGAAGGTCGCGTCGGCGGCGAACGCGGCGCTGCCGTCGTTGCGGACCAGCGAGAAGTCGTAGTTCGAGTGGCGCAGGAAGTAGCCGGGGAAGTTCGTCGACTCCAGCGAGACGTACCCGGTGCCGCCGGTCAGCCCCGGCACGACCTTCCACTGCGAGTCCGCGGCGGGGCTCACGTTGGGGTCGATGCGGACGTCGTAGTCGGCGTGCCGCACGTAGCGGTCCGGGAAGTTGTACGACTGCAGCCGCCACGTCGTCACGGCGGGCCCGGCGGGCTCACCGGACGGCGGCGCGAGCACGGTCCCGGTGGCGACCGGGACGCCGAGATTCGGGGTGCCGTCGGCGTTCCAGCTGATGCGCTGGATCCGGGTGGTACGGGTGGATCCGCAGCCGTCGGAGGCGGAGGCGTTCGCGTGGTAGACGATCCAGTCCTCGGTGCCGTCCGGGGACTTGAAGAACCCGTGGTGCGCCGGGCCGTAGACGCCGGCGGCGTCGTTGCGCTGGAAGATCGGCGTGGACTTCTTCACCCACGACGACGCCGCCAGCACGGCACCGCCGGTGTACGTCAGCTGCCCGATCTTGTAGTCCGGCCCCTGGCAGGCGCTCGCGGAGTACGTGATGAACGTGCGGCCGTTGTGCTGGATCGCGACCGGTCCCTCGTTCATCGGGGTGCCCTGCCGCTCCCAGTCCAGGATCGGCTCGGAGATGGCGGTGCGGGCGCCGGTGACCGTCCACGGGTTGCTCATCGCGACGAGGTAGATGTGCGGGTCGCTGTCGCGCCACAGCACGGTCGGCACCCCGGACCACATGAAGTAGAGCTGGTTGTCGATGGTCATGACGCTGCCGTCGATGCCCCACCAGTTGTTCGACCCGAAGACCATGCCCTTGTACGTGTACGGGCCCATCGGGTCCAGGCCGGCGCTCTCCAGCACGTGCACCCGCTGGCCCTCGATGTCGCCGTTGCCGGCCGAGTAGTAGATGTACCAGCGCTGCCCGTTGGGGCCGTTGAGCAGGTGGAACTCCGGCGCCCAGACGTTGCGGTCCCGGCCGGCGGCGTGCGCGCTGAACACGGCGGTCGGGGTGGTCGTCTTCAGCTGGGCGATCGTGGGCGCCTTGCGCATCGTCAGCGGGCCGCTCCACGGCGTGGTCATCAGGTAGTAGTTGCCGTTGTACCAGGTCATGTACGGGTCGGGACCCGAGCTGTTCAACGGGTTCGTGAACGCCGGGCCGGCCTCGGCTCGTACAGGAGCGGCAAACGCCGCCAGGAGGACGGCCGCGACGACCAGCAGGACCCGTCTCACGAGGTGACCTTGAAGGTCGCGTCCTGCCGGTCGGTCGCGCTCGACGACGCGCTCAGCGGGTCGATGCGCAGCACGTAGTTGGCGTGCCGCAGGTAGCGGTCGGGGAAGTTGTACGAGCGGAACGACGACCACGTCGAGTCGGCCAGCCCGGCGGTCCGGTGGAAGGTGGCGTCGGCGCGGAACGCGGCCGTGTTGTCGTTGGCGTCCAGGCGCAGCTCGTAGTTGTAGTGGCGCAGGTAGCGGGTCGGGTAGTTCACCGACTGGAAGGACACGCCCGCGCTGTCGGCGAGCCCGGGCACCAGTTTCCACAGCTGGTCCTGGTACGGGTCGAACGGGTACGGGTCGATGCGGGCGACGTTGTTGGCGTGCCGCACGTACCGGTCGGGGAAGTTCGACGACTTGAGCCGCACCCAGCCCGGCAGCCCCCAGCGGGTGACGGCCGCGTTGTACTCGGCGCTGGTGATGCCCGCGATCGAGCCGTGCTTGGCGTTCAGGGGCGGGGTGTAGTCGCGCTGGTTGAGCACCGTCCACGCGCCGCCGCCGACGTTGCTGGTCGACCAGGCGTAGTAGTCGTTGTTGACGGGGCTGAACGAGTCGCCCCACAGCCACCAGCCGGAGCCGCTGTTGGCCTTCACCAGCATCGGCGCCTCCATCGCGTTGCCCTGCTTCAGCCCGGCGGTGTACGTGGTGTAGCTGCCGGGTGCGCCGGTGGAGGAGCGGGCGCCGTAGGTGAGCCCGTTGGCGAGGTTCTTGTAGTACAGGTAGAACGTCGAGCCGTCCACGACGATGTCGCCGTCGAGCACGGAGAAGCCGGGGCTGAAGTACACCTGGTTGGCGCTGACGGTCCGGAAGTCCGACGTGTAGTTGACCATGAACACGTCGCTGCCGTTGTTGGCGGAGTAGACGATGCCGTACTGGCCGCGCGAGGCGTCCCAGAAGGCGGTCGGCGCCCACGTGTGGGTCGCCAGGCCGTGCATCTTGATCCGCCGGTAGCCGGTGAAGCTGGTCAGGTCCGTCGAGTCCCACACGTGCAGGTACTGGTTGTTCTGCCCGAAGTCGGTGCCGTTGAGGTCGGTGGCCAGGATGACGAACGTGCCGTCCTGCTTGCGCAGGATGAACGGGTCGCGCAGGCCGAGCGTCCCGGCGGTCGGGGTGACGACCGGGTTGTTCTGGTTCAGCGGCGCCCAGTTGAGCCCGTCGGTGCTCACCGCGACGTGCAGCCCGTAGTTGGCGCCGCTCTGGTTCGGCGTCTCGGTGAAGTACACGAACACGTAGGCGCTGTTCGCCGCGAGCGCCGCCCGGGGCGTGGCGGCGACCCCGACCGCGGCGGCCGCGGCCGACAACCCGGTGAGCTGGACGAAGGTACGACGACGAAGGTGCACGATGGCAGACCTCTCTGCAGGGGTGCTTGTTAGCGCTCACATGGAGCGCCGCAGACAGCCGCCCGCACGCCTGGCGGCGCGGGCGACCGATCTGCGCATGACGACGAAGGGGTGCCACCGACGGCCGAGTGGCGGACGCCCGTCGATGCGTGACTTTCCGAGAATGTTAGCGATAACACTTCCGGTGTCAAGAGCGACCGCGCTCAACCCTCCGGGCCACGGGAGGCGTCATACCCTGCATGAGCGAGCACGATGACGGCTTCCGGGCGTTCGTCACGGCGCAGTGGGGGCCGCTGACCCGCACCGCGTTCCTGCTGACCGGCGACCGCGGCGCCGCCGAGGATCTCGTGCAGTCGGTGCTGGAGAAGGCACACCGGCGATGGAGCCGAATCCTGCGCTCCGACGCCCCCGAGGTGTACGTGCGGCGGGCGATGGTCAACACCGCCATCTCGTGGCGCCGGCGGAAACGCTTCGCCGAGGTGCCGCTGCTACCGGCCGACGACACACCCGCGGACGACCAGTACGGCCGGGTCGACGACCGGCAGCAGCTCCTCGCGGCGCTGCGCCGGCTGCCGCCGCGGACCCGGGCGATCCTCGTGCTGCGGTACTTCGAGGACCTGAGCGAGGCCGACGTCGCCGCGGTGCTCGGCTGTTCGACCGGCTCGGTGAAGAGCCAGGCGTCCCGCGGGCTCGCCCGCCTCCGCGACCACGTCGTCCCCACCAGCCTGCAGGAGGACCCGGCATGACCCACCACGTCACGACAGCGCTGCACGACGCCCTGGCCGGCGAGGCGGCCAGGATGACCACGCCCGAGGACCCGTGGCCCCGCTTCGCGGCACGGGAGTCGGCGCACCGGCGGGTGCGGCGGCGCCGGACGGCCGCCGCGGTCGCGGGAGTCCTGGCGGTGCTGGTCGGCGTCCAGACCAACGTGGTCCCGCTGCCGGGCTGGATGCCGGCCGTCGCCGTCGCCGCCGCACCCTCCCGGCTGACCGTCGGGCCGACCCGGGGCAGCCTCGCCGGCGACACCGCCTGGCTGGACGGGCTGCGCCGCCAGATCCCGGGCATCACCGAGCCCGAGGGGCTGTGGGAGATCGCGGACCGCGGCGCGATCCGGATCGTGTTCGCCGGCGACGTCCCCGGGCACCGGCTCGCGCTCGCCCTGCTACCGGTGCGTCTCGGCCTGGTCAGCGGCTGGACGATGGCCTGGTACGGCGGCCCGGCGGGCGCCGCACCCGACCGCATGACGTTCGACGCGACCCTGGACGCCCGCGAGCCGGTCGCGACGCTGTTCGACGGCTCGGTGACCGGCGGCGGGTTCGCCCTGGTCGTCGGGCCGCCGGGGTCGGCGGTGACGATCAACGGCGGCGCCGTCTACACCGCCGAGGGCACCGTCGTCCGGCGGACGCTCGCCACGTCCACCGGCGCCGGCGGCGTCGCGGTGGTCGCGCTGCCGCCGGGCCGCGAGCCTGAGGTCGCCACGCAGGTCACCGTCGACGGCACGCCGTACTACGCCGGCCCGCTGAACGGCGGCTGGTCCGGCCGCACCGGCGAGATCGAGGACCCGACGCCGGAGATGCTCGACGCCGCCGCCCGCGGCGCCCGGGGCCCGGGCCTGGACAACCAGGTGTTCCTGACGTTCGCCGTCACGGCGCTGCACCTCAGCCGCCTGCACCTGCGGGACGTGACCCTCAGGCTGCTGTGGACCGGCACGGTGAACGGCAAGGCCGCCGGCCTGCTGACCCTGCAACCGTCCGGCGGCGGCGTCGTCGTGTGGGCCTTTCACGGCGACACCACCCTCCACCGCTTCGACCTGCGGCTGCTCGTGCCGGCCGACGGCGCCTTCGAGCGGCCGTACGCGTGGCGGCTGCTCGCCGAGGGCCGCGACACCGTGACCGACCGGGTGGTCGTGGTCGCCCCACCCGGCGCCGCGTCGGTCACCGTCACGTTCGGCGGCGGCGCGCCGGTGCCGGTGCCGCTGGACGCGTCCGGGTCGGGTGAGACGACCGTCCCGCCGGGCAGCCCGGCCGTCGTCACCGCCTACGCGACCGGCGGCGAGGTGATGGCGACCACCCCGTTGCACGTCGCGGAGGCCGACGCGAGCCAGCTGCCCGGCGACACTCCCGGCACCCGCGTCACCGGTTCCTGACCCGGGTGCCGGCGTGGCTCAGCTCGTCGGGCTGGCGGTGGCGGTGGGCTTCGGGCCCCTGCCGCCGCCGCCCTCGCCGCCCTTGCCGTCGTGGTCGCCCTTGCCGGTCCTGGCGGTGAAGGTCTTGAGGTCGGCGCTCACCTCGTACATCACCTTCGCGCCGTCCTTGGTGCCGAACACGTCGTAAGAGCCGTCCGAATCCTTCCGAACGCCCTTCACCGTCACCGACGCGTCCTTCTCCTTCATCGCAGCCGTCACCTTCGCCAGCTCGTCACCGGTCACGGCCGTGCCGGCGCCGCCGCGGCCCTTGCCGTCGTGGTCGCCCCTGCCGGTCCTGGCGGTGAAGGTCTTGAGATCGGCGCTCACCTCGTACATCACCTTCGCGCCGTCCTTGGTGCCGAACACGTCGTAGGAGCCGTCCGAATCCTTCCGAACGCCCTTCACCGTCACCGACGCGTCCTTCTCCTTCATCGCCGCCGTCACCTTCGCCAGCTCGTCACCGGTCACGGCGGTGCGGGAACCGCCGCCGTCGCGATGGTGGCCGGGGGCGGTGGAGCTGCTGGCCGACGGGGACGGCGGCGCCGTAGTGGCGGCGACCGCGGGGATGCCGAAAAGGAGCGCGCCCGCCGCGGCGGTGCCGGCGGCGGCGAGGCTGATCTTCACAGTGCGACGCACGGTAAGTGTCCTTCCAGTTCGATCATGGTGCTCGACTGGACCTCAGAGTGCCCCGGCTTCCTGTGTACAGCCTACCAACGACCTGGTATTTCGCCCCGGATCCGGGCGTTCAGCAGCCGCGCCACACGGCCAGTTGCGCGCCGAGGTCGTCGTGACGCACGGTGCCGATCATCGTGCGGCCGTCCGGGCCGACCCAGTCGATCATGCTCGGCGCGGGGTCCGGCATCGGCATCGGCAGCACGAGGGCGGCGCCGTCGTGCCAGACGGCCGGGCGACCGGTGCCGTCGATCGCGCCGGCGGCCACCCCCGACGCGCCGATCGCCATCGGGCCCACCATCTTGTCGAGGATCTCGGCGGCGCCGGAGCGGAGGTTCCACCGCACGCCGCGGCTCGGGTGGGCCGGGTCGTCGACCAGCTTCCCGTCCCGCTCGACGGGTTCGGCCGCGGACACGCCGAGCGCCCAGTCACCACCCACCGCGACCGCGGCGACCCGCAGGTAGCCGTCCGGCACGGCCAGGGCCGTCGCGGTGCCGTCCGGGGTCCAGCGGTACCCGTGCCGGTTCTGGCCCGCGTTGCCGACCACGACGCCGTCGTCGTTGATGCCGACGGCGCTGGTGTCGCGGGCCTCGACGGCCAGCAGCACCGGGGTCGCGGCGCCGGCCGGCCACAGCACCGCCCGCTCCCCGCCGGTCTTGAGCGTCGCCGTACCGGCGACATCACCCCGGGAGTTGATGCCGGCCGCGGACGTGGCGGTCGCGGCGCCCGGCATCGGCAACGGGACCACCTTGCCGTCGCGGATGAGGACGGCCTGCCCGCCCGCGACGCCGGGCACGTGCCGCGAGCCGGCGACCACGCCCGAGGCGTTGACGCCCGCGACCGAGATGTCCTTGCCGGCGGGCAGGGGCTGCGGCGACCCGCCGTCGGTCCACAGCATCGCCCCCAGCTCCGACCCGTTGTGGTTGGGGACCGCCACCACGAGCCGGCCGGCCGGGTCCACGCCGCGGATGTCGAGCCCGTTGGCGTCCGGCGGCAGCGGCAGCGGCGACGAGGCACAGGCACCCCCGCCGGGAGGCGGCGCAGCCGGGGTGGCCGGCCCTGTGGCCGGCACAGAGCAGCCCGAGACGGTGGCGAGCGCCACCACCAGCACCGCACCGGCGAATCGCATCCTCGTCGTCTCCTTCAGGTGGATCGTCATCGGCAGGTCCAGCGGGTGTTGTCGAACTGGTCGTGGCGGTCGCCCTCGACCATGCTGGCCACGACCGTGGTGCCGTCGCCGGTGATGCCGGCCCGCCAGCGCCACGGACGGTCCGGGTCCAGCGGGGGCAGCGCCGTGACCGCGCCGTCGCGCCACAGGGCCAGGCCAGACGCGCGCTCCGTGGAAATGCCGAGCACGGTCCCGGCGGCGCTCACGGCGAGAGGGGTGAAGAGCCCGAGCGGCTCGACGGCGCCGGTGCGCAGGTTCCACCGGGCGTGCCAGGGGCCGAGCTCGTCCGGGTCGCGCGGGCGGGTCAGCGGCGCCGTCCCGACCGCCCACTCGCCGCCGACCGCCGTGACCGCCCCGGTGGCGCCCTTCGCCAGCGGCGTGCCGTCCCCGCCCCACCGGTAGGCGACCGACGCGCCGTCCGCGACCGACGCGCCGGCGGCCACGCCGTCGTCGTTGATGCCGGCGACCTGCGCCCTGCGGCCCTCGCCGGCGGGTGGCTCGACGAACCCGCCGCCGGCCGGCCAGAGCAGCCCGACGCTGCCGCCGCCGACCACCGCGTATCCGGCGGCGTCGCCGCGGGCGTTGACGGCGACCGCCTCGCTGCCGGTCGCGCCCGGCGGCAGCGGCAACTGCACCACCGCGCCGTCGCGGAACAGGGCCGCCCGGCGTTCGCCGCCGGCCGTGCGGGTGGCGCCGGCGACGGTGCCGTCCCGGTTGACCGCGTTCGGCGCGAACCCGGTCGCCGCCGCCGGCCGGCTCGGCACGCCGTCCGTCCAGACGAGCAGGCCGGTCACCGAGGACGCGGACGCGTAGCCGCCGACCATGTACCGCCCGGTCGGGTCGACCGTGTAGACCGCCCACTGCCCGGCGGCGAGACCCGCCGGGGTCGGCACCGCGGTGGCCGTGCAGGTGAGCGGCACCGCCGACCGGCTCGGGGCGACCGGCTGCGTCGGGGTCACCGCGGGCGGCCCGCCGTCGGGGCGGCGCAGCGTCGACCCGACCACCACCCCGGCGACCACCAGGGCGGCGACGACCCCGGCCGCGGCCGCTGCCCTGATCCGCCCGCGCCGCACGCTCCGGCGGGCGCTGGCGAGCACGTCGTCGGCGAGCAGGCGCACCGGCGGGGCCTCCCGCTCCGCGTGGGACCGCAGCACCTCTTCGGGGGTCACGCGGGCCTCCTCATCGACAGGTCGGCGCCGGTCACCGGCGTCGCCGCGAACAGCTCGCGCAGCGCCCGCAGCGCCGTCGACGTCTGCGCCTTGACCGTGCCCTCCGAGCGGCCCAGCACCCGGGCGACGTCGGCGACGGGCAGGTCGCACAGGAACCGCAGCACCACCACGATCCGTTGCCGCTCCGGCAGCCGGCGCAGCGCGTCCTGCACCAGCAGCCGCTCGTCGACCTGCCCGATCGCCGCCTCGACGGCGTGATCGGGCGGCGTGTCCCGCAGGAACACCCGCGTCCACGGCCGGCGCTGGTCGCTCAGGCACGCCCGGACCACCATCGAGTGCACGTACGCGTCGAGGTTGTCCACCTCGCCGCGCCGCGCCCAGCGCCGGTAGAGCGTCGTCAGCGCGTTCTGCACCGCGTCCTCGGCGCGGTCCCGGTCGCCCAGGACCAGCCACGCGACCCGGTGCAGGCGAGGCAACTGCGCCCGTACGTACTCGACGTACTCGTGCTCCTCGTCGACCCGCACCCGCGTCGTCCCCCTCCGGTGGCCGCTGTTCCACCCCGGTAGACGCAAGCGGGCACGGCTGGGGTTTAGCCGGTGCGGATCATAGGCCGGGCAGCGTCTGCTGATCGTCGTAGACGGGCCAGCCGTCCGCGCCCCGGCGGACCCCTTCCGTCAGGCGGTGCGCCTGCCGGGTGCCGGCGTCGACGAGGTGCTCGACCGCCGCGCCCCGCATGACGAGCGCGTCCGCGACGAGCATGCGGTGACAGTGCCACCACAGCGTCTCGGCGCACAGCACGGCCGGCAGCTCGGTCGCGGCCCGGCCGACGAGATCGTCGACGGCGGTGCGGAACGCCGGCGTGTCCATGTGGTCGGCGTACGCGGCGAACGCGGCGTTGCGCAGCGCGGTGTGCCGAGAGCCCGGGGTGGAGTGCCGCCGCCCGCCGAGGGTCTCGCCCTGCCAGGTGTACCGCAGCCCGGCGCCGGTCACCGCCTCGGCGAGGGCCTCCCGCCCGTACTGCGGGTGCCGCCGGGACCCCGGGAACCTGCGCACGTCTACGAGCGTGCGCACGCCGGCCGCGGCGAGGATGTCGAGCAGCGCCTCGACCGGCCGCGCGCCGTGCCCGACCGTCCAGACCCGCGCCGCCCCGCCGCTCACCGGAGCAACGCTACCCCGGCTCCGGACAGCACAACTCCGGCTCCGGACAGCACAACTCCGGCAGGGACGGCTCCAGAACGGGCGGCCTCAGGACGGGAGGGCTTCAGGAGGAGGAGGTGGAGGCGAAGGTGCCGTAGTGGACGACCTCGTCGAACGGGCGGCGGGCGGGGTTGCGGATCAGTTGGAGCGGCCGGTCGGCCGGGTAGCCGACGCCGATCAGGTAGGCGACGGTGTGGGTGCCGGGCACGCCGAGGATCTCGCGGGCCTTCTCCTGGTCGCCGACCCCCGCGTGGCCGGTGCCGATGCCCAGGTCCGCGGCGGCGACGAGGATGGCGTAGGTCGCCTGGCCGAGGTCGTACCGGTCGGTGAGGCGGGTCCGCTCGTCCGGGGCCTCGGGCAGCACCAGGGCGATCGCGGCCGCCGCGCCGGCGACGTGCTGCGCGCCGGGCCAGACCGTCGCGAGCCTGGTCAGCTGTTCGCGGTCGGTGACGACGACGAAGTCCCAGTGCTGCCGGTTGGACGCCGACGGCGCCCGCCAGCCCGCCTCTACGATGCGCCGCAGGTCTTCCGCCCGCACCGGGTCCGGCCTGTACTCGCGGACGTTACGTCGCGACCGCACCGCATCCCACGTCTCCATCGTCACAGCTCCGTGCTGGTCAGGGCGCGCAGCCGCAGCTCCGACGCCATCTCGGCCCACACCGCCGCGTCAGTCAGGGCGGGCGGGCAGGACTCCGCCGGGAGACTTTCCGCCGGAGCCACGCCGAAACCGATCAGGCGGTGGCCGAACCGGATCACCCGGTTCGCGAGCCGGGTGACCGCCGCGTGCCCCGTGAGCTGTCCTGCGAGCGCCATACGGGTCAGCGTAGCGAATCTCATACTCAAACGATAGGATTACTTCCGTGGGTTTCCATGAGGTGGGGATCGTCGGTGCGGGGGTGCACGGCCTCAGCGCCGCGTATCACCTGGCCCGGCGGGGCGTGTCGACGGTCGTGTTCGAGCGCGGCACGCGGGCCGCCGGCCCGACCGGCCGGGCCAGTGGGGTGGTGCGGGCCTACTACACCAACCGGTTCCTGGCCGAGGTCGCCCGCGACAGCACGGCCGTGCTCGCCGACTTCGCCGAGCAGGTCGGCGGCGAGAGCGGCTATGTGCGCACCGGCGGGCTGTACCTGCACGGCCCCGACGACCTCGCGGACGTCCTCCGCACCGGCGGCGACCACGAGATCCTGACCGACGACCTCGCGGGGCGCTTCAGCTACCTGAACCTCGACGGGACCGCGATCGGCGTGTGGGAGGAGCGCGCGGGGTACGCCGACCCGTACCGCACCGCACTCGGGTACGCCGCCGCGGCCGTACGACACGGCGCGACGCTGCTGGAGCACGCCGCCGTGCGGGTCGTCGACGAAGGCCCGCGGTCCGTCCGGGTCGTGCTCGCCGACCGGAGCCGGCACGAGGTCGGCCGGCTGCTCGTCGCGGCCGGTCCGTGGACCGGGCCGCTGCTGGCGCAGGTCGGCGTCACACTGCCGCTGACCGCCGAGCGCCACGTCGTCGCCGGGCTGGCGCACCCGCCGGAGGCCGTCCCGCACGCGGTGCCGTACGTGCTGATCGACGTCCAGCACGGGTACTACTCCCGGC
Organism: Dactylosporangium sp. NPDC049742; assembly: GCF_040674675.1. Taxonomy (NCBI): domain Bacteria; kingdom Bacillati; phylum Actinomycetota; class Actinomycetes; order Micromonosporales; family Micromonosporaceae; genus Dactylosporangium; species Dactylosporangium sp. NPDC049742. Next base: position 104,128 of record NZ_JBFANF010000016.1, read on the forward strand.
CGGCCGGCGCGCACCGCTTCCTGCTCGGCCCGCTCGCTCCGACCGCCGCCACCGACCCCGACGACTTCTCCCCCGACGTGACCGGCGCCGAGTTCGCGTGGCTCGCCGCCCGCGCGGCGCGGCGGGCGCCGGTGCGGGCCCGGGCGGCGGCGGACCGCAGCTGGGCGTCCCTGTACGACGTCAGCCCCGACTGGCAGCCGGTCACCGGCCGGGTCACCGATCGCGTCTACGTCGACGCCGGCACCAGCGGGCACGGCTTCAAGCTCGCACCCGTGTGGGGCGACCACGTGGCCAGGCTGCTCACCGGTGACGCCGACCCGCGGCTCGAGCGGTTCTCACCCGGCCGCTTCGCCGCCGGGTCGGCCCTCGCCGCCGGCTTCGGCACCGCGCGCATCCTGGGCTGAGGTCGCCCTGGTGCCGGCGGCCCGGCTCCGCCGGTGCCGTGACGGCGTCGATGACGGTCGGGCCCGGCCATTCGCTGAACTGATGGTCGGCGATCCGCTACCGTCGGAGACGGGCGTGTCCATCGCGGTCGACCCCGACGGCGGGACCCGCGTGACGTGGCCTACCGGACGTCGCGACTCAGTCGCACAATGTCAGGAGCAGCACGGTACGCCGCACGGCGAAGTCGGATCTGTCGGAAGCGCACGGAAAGCCGCGGTTCGTGTGCAGCTCCTGGGACGACGAGGACCTTGTCGAGCTGACGGGCATCCTCGACTACGCGTCGGTGCCGTACCTGCGGCACGTCGTGTTCGAGCTGCTGGACGACCACCGACGCCAGATCGTCGTGGGCCTGTCCGGGCTGCGCCTGCTGGATGCCGCCTCGATCAAGCTGTTCCTGTACCCGCAGAGCCGCGCCGAGCAGCTCGGCGGCGACCTGCGGCTCGTGGAGGCCGGGGGCACCGTCCTGGCCACCCTCGAGGTCACCGGCGTCGCCAAGCAGCTGGGCGTCTACGACGAGCTGGCCTGCCCGGTACACCGGCGACAACGGGAACCCGTCGACCTCGGCGGCATGCGCGTCGGTCACGGCGAGTGGCCGGCTAACACGACCGAGTTGCTGATGCGGCTGCGCGAGCTGGATCCCGCCGACCCCGCCCGGCGCCGGCCCGCGACGACGTCATCGAGCTGTGCCTGCCCGCCGCCCACCGCCTCGCGCGGCGTTACAGCGGCGGCGGCAGCCCGACCGCCGACCTGACGCAGGTCGCGGCGCTGGGCCTGGTCAAGGCCGTCGACGGCTTCGACCCCGCGCACGGGGTGGAGTTCGGCGCATACGCGACGCCGACGGTCCTCGGCGAGATCAAGCGGTACTTCCGGGACCGCTCGAACGGCATCCGGATGCCCCGCCGGCTGCAGGAGCTGCGGCTGTCGGTCAACAGGGTCAGCGACGAGCTGACCCAGCTGCGCGGGCACTGGCCGACCATCGCCGACCTCGCCGAGCGCCTCGGCGCCGACGAGGAGGAGATCGTCGAGATGATCGGCGCGTGCAACGGCCACCAGCCGCTGTCGCTGGACCTGCCCTCCGCCGGCATCGAGGACGACACGACGCTGATGGACATCGTCGGCGCCGAGGACCCGGCGTATGACCTGGTCGAGCACCGGGAGTCGCTGCGGGTGCTGATGGCGCAGCTGCCGGAGCGCGAGCAGCGGATCCTGAGCCTGCGCTTCTACGGCAACCTCCCGCAGGGGCAGATCGCCGCGCTGGTCGGCCTGTCGCAGATGCACGTGTCACGCCTGCTGCGCCAGTCCCTGTCGACCCTGCACCGCCGCCTGACCGAATAGCCCGCTACCCGCCGAGGGTGCACCACACGATCTTGCCGTCGGGGGTCGGGGTGGCGCCCCACGCGGTCGTGAACGCCTCGACGATCACCAGCCCGCGACCGCCGTCGCCGGCCTCGGTCTCCGCCGCGCCGCCGAGGCGGGGCATCGCCGGGGAGTGGTCGCACACCGCCAGGTGCAGCCGGCGCCGGAGCACCGACGCCAGTGCCGTGCGCGGACCCACGCCGTGCTCCAGCGCGTTGACGACGAGCTCCATGACGACCAGCTCGGCGTGCTCGGCCAGCGCGCTCAGCCCTTCCCGCGCGCACAGCATCCGCACCACGTCCCGGGCGCCGGCGAGGACCTCCGGCCCCTCGGAGATCTCCCACCGCACCTGCACCGGCCGGCTCCGGCCCGCGGCGAGGGCCTCCGCCGCCGCCCGGTCCGCGGCGAGCGGCACGTGCCGGCCGATCGCGAGGTCCTCGAGCTCCCTGGCCAGGGCCGGCGACGCGGAGTGGTGCACGAGGTCGGCGCCCGGCCACGCGGCGGCCGCCCGGGCGAGCGGCACGAACGCGGTCAGCGCGATCGGCTCGGTGCCGGTGACGCCGGCCAGGTCGATGAGGACGGCGTCCGGCTCGGCGGCGAGCGTGCCCAGCACGCTGCGCCGCAGCTCCGGTGTGGTTTGCGGGTCGATGCGGCCCTTCACCGTCACGTATGCCAGCGGTGGCGAGAGCTCGACCTGGCAGACGAGAGCGGCGGTCGGCACCGACCCACTCTACGACCGCACGGGCGGCTGCGGCGAAGGACGCGGCGAACCGCCGCACCATCAACATCGGCGAATGATGCGATGATGCGGGCGTGACGGACGGCGGTGGGTACCTGCTCGACAACCAGCAGCCGGAGGCGGGCGCCCGCTTCACCGCGCTGGAGGCGCTGTTCGACCCGTCCACGTTCCGCCACATCGACGCCCTGGGCATTCGGGCCGGCTGGCGGTGCTGGGAGGTCGGCGCCGGCGGCACGAGCGTGCCGGCCTGGCTCGCCTCGCGCGTCGGCCCGGCCGGGCACGTCCTCGCCACCGACATCGACACCTCCTGGACCGGGTCCGGCGGCGGCGCCGGCTACGAGGTCCGCCGCCACGACGTGGGCGTCGACCCGCCGCCGGACGACCGCTTCGACCTCGTGCACGCCCGCCTGGTCCTCGTCCACGTCCCGCAGCGCGCCCGCGCTCTCGCCGCGATGATGGCGTCGGTACGGCCCGGCGGCTGGCTCCTGCTCGAGGAGGCGGACCCGTCGCTGCAGCCCCTCGTCTGCCCCGACGAGCACGCCCCGCCGCAGCGCCTCGCGAACAAGCTCAAGCACGACTTCCGCACGCTCATGGCCGCCCGCGGCGTCGACCTCGCCTACGGGCGCACCCTGCCGCGCCTGCTGCGCGAGGCGGGCCTCGTCGACGTCGCCGCCGACGCGTACTTCCCCGTCACCGGGCCCGCCTGCGCCGCCCTGGAGCACGCCACCACCCGGCAGATCCGCGCGTCCCTGACCAGGGCCGGCCTCGCCACCGACGCGGAGATCGACCAGCACCTCGCCAACATCGAGGCCGGCCTCCTCGACCTCGCCACCTCCCCCATGATCTCCGCCTGGGGCCGCGTCCCGTCGTGACGCGGCCCCAGGACTGGCACGGTCACGGTCACTGTCACGGCTGGAAGCGCCAGGTCTGGTTGGACTGGTTGGTGCCGCAGAACCAGATGATCAGCTGCGTGCCGTTCGCGGTCCCCCAGGCGTCCGCGTCCAGGCACTTGCCCGACTGCGGGTTGCGCAGGTTGCCGTTGACCAGATGCCACAGCTGGCCGCCGTCGCCGCCGGGCGGCCCCTCGCGGTTGAGGTCGAAGTAGTCCTGGACGCCCTCGGCCCAGTACTCACCGACGTTGGAGCCGGCATGGGTGTTGTTCCACAGGCCCATGGACCTGGCGCGACTGTAGGCGGCGTCGAGGTCGGGACCGAACCGCGGGTCGGCGTAGCGCAGCCCCCACCCGTCGACCGTGTGGCCGAACTCGTGGATGAAGACGTTCTCGCCGCCCTGGTTGTCGATCAGGTTCGCCTCGGTGCCGACGGTCAGCGGCCCGCCCATCCCGGCCCAGTACCGCTCATCCATCGACGTGCCGGCGTCCCGGAACACCTCGGGGATGGAGCTCATCCGCTCCCCCCGCGCGATCATCACGATCCGCACGTTGCGCCGGTTCAGCTCGGCGACCGCCCGGGTCGGGTACGTCTGCACCAGCGTGTTCGCCTGCCGGGCGGCCTTGAGCAGCACGCCCTTCCTGGCGGGGTCAGGTCGCATTCAAGGTAATGAGTACCCCCGGAAGAGCGGGACCGGTTTCGAAAGGCGTACCGACGCCGACGCCGATGCCCGAGGAGGTCGTGAACGGTCGCTCGTCAGGCGGTGAAGCAGACGACGAGGGCGTAGACGGCGACGCTCAGGATGACGAACAGCATGGCGGCCCTGCCGATGTCGACCGACGTGTGGTGCCCGGCATACACCCGCTGGAGCGCCCTGAAGCAGGCGTACGCCGCCCACAGCGCACAGCCGAAGAACATGACGATGATGAATTTCTGCGTCGCGTCGATGTTGACTGCTCCCTGTCTGTCCGGCCGGGATCCTGCCGTCCAGGGTGACCAGGTACGAGTGCAGGGCGCGTGCATTCCGTCGGCAGCGCCCTGCCGCGGCGGCGGGCGTGAGGTCCTGCCGGTCAGTGGGAGCGGAGCAGGCGGCCCGCGCCGGGGAGCTGGTCGGGGAAACCGTGGGAACGCAGGGCGTGCCAGAGGGTGGCGGCGTTGATGGCGATGACCGGCTTCCCGAGCTCCTCCTCCAGGGTGTCGGCGAGGGCGACGAACGACAGGTTGGTGCCGACCTGCACGATCGCGTCGACGTCCGGGGCGTCGAGCTCGGCGACGACGGCGCGGAGGCGTGCGGAGGGGACGCGGGCGATGTCCGTCGCGGTCGGGCAGCGCAGGCCCGTGATGGCGGCGACGTCGAACCCCGCCTCGGTGAAGAACCGGCCGACTTCGCGGTCGGCGATCGGCTGGTACGGCGAGAACACCGCGATCCGGTGGCAGCCGAGCTCCCGCAGGGCGGCGCGGCACGAGCTGGCGCCGGTGGTGACCGGGAGGCCGGTGCGGGCGCGCAGGCGGTCCTCGAACGCGGCGTTGCCCTCCACGCCGCCCCAGAACGTCTCCGCGGACATGCCCATGACCATGCGGTCGGGTTCGGCGGTGAGGACGTCGCGCACGGCGGTGCCGATGGAGGCGCGGATCTGCACCAGCAGCGCCTCGAAGCCGGCGTCGTCGCCCATCGCGGGGTTCGGGATGTGCATGGAGCCGGCGCGGAACGCCACCCCTGGCACCCGGGCGCTCCAGTAGTCGTGCTCGACGACGGTGTTGGTGCTGGGGACGATGACGCCGAAGACGGCGCGCGGCCCGACGGCGTTGGTCATGCGGTCAGCTCCTGACAGACGAGGGAGACCATGCGGTGTGCCCGCGCGCGGGCGGCGGGTCGGTCCAGCAGCAGCGCGTCGAGCAGAAGCGGCGAGACGATCGCGGCGACGGCGTCCTCACGGTCCTTCGCCGACGTGCCCGCGGCGCGCAGCACGGTGTGGAACGGCGCCAGCAGGTCGGTGACGTACCGCTGGCGCAGCGGCACCGCCGCCGGGTCGGAGGCGGCGGCGACGACGAGGGCCTGCAGGAACGCGCCGACGGGCCGGTCGCGGAGCCGGTCGCACAGCTGGTCGACGGCGGCGTGGAGGTCCTGCGCCGGCTCGCCGGTCGGCGCGCCGGGCGGCAGCGGCGCGACGTCGATCAGCGCGCCGAGCACCGCGCCGGGCGTGGGCCAGTGCCGGTAGATGGTCGACCGGGACACGCCGGTGACCTGGTGCAGCCGCTGCGCGGTCAGCGCCGCCGCGCCCTCGGCCAGCAGCAGCTCCAGGGCCGCGGTCAGCACGACGGTCTCGGTGTCGGAGGTGGGGCCGGCGGGGCGGCCAGGTCGGGTCACGAGCGTTGACGGTACACCTTGTACGCGAAACTATTAAGCGATACATTCCGCACCGGAAACTGCTGCCGAGCCTGGAGGCACCCATGCGCCCGCACGTGGAGATCGTCGACGAGCGTGACCTGATCTGGCACCTCGCCGAGTTCCAGCACGCCGCCGGCACCGCCGAGCAGCGCAACCTCAGCTACGACGAGGAGGACGGGTCGGCCTCGCTGAAGGTCCGCTTCACCAGCGACTGGTCGCGGCCGGCCGGCGTACACGACGCGGACACCGAATGGTTCGTGCTGTCCGGCCAGGTCGTCGTCGGCGACACCGTCCTCGGGCCGGAGGGCTACTGGACGGCGCCCGCCGGCGTGTGGACCCCGCCGGTCACGGCGGCCGCCGGCACGGAGATCCTGCTGTTCCGCGAGTACGGCGACTGGCACTTCCACCCCGAAACGAAGGACCGCGAAACCGTGCGGCCCGACCAGAAGCTCGTCGTGCTCGACAGCGCCCAGATGCCGTGGATCGACGTCAAGGACGGCTCCCCCATGCGCTTCGACCTCGGCGGCACGCCGGTGCCGGGGCTGTTCATCAAGCTGCTGCACCGCGACGAGAAGACCGGCTTCTACACCCGGCTCATCAAGGCCAAGCCCGGCTGGCGGGAGGTGCCGCTCGCGCACCACCCGTGCTCCGAGGAGGCGTACTGCCTCGACGGCGGCTTCGACTACAACTTCGGCAAGATGTGGCCCGGCACGTACTTCTGGCGCCCGCCGCTGATCCGCCACGGCGACTTCACCGCCGACGCCGAGGCCGGCTGCACGTGGATCGTGCGCTCCGACGCGGACCTCGTCGACTGGTACACCGACAACGCCCGCGTGCAGATGCACGGCGACGCCACCAACTGGGGCGACGGCTTCCCGCACAGCGCCGCGCCGCGGTTCATCGAGCCGGTCCGCTCCCGCAGCATCGGCCGCTGGAGCGACCCCACGCACCAGTGACGCAGCCGACACCCGCTCCCGCGGCGGTGCGTATGTATGGTGATGAGTGCAGCTGGTTCGGCCGGTCCTCCGGGACCGGCCGTGGCAACAGGGAATCCGGTGCGAATCCGGGACTGCCCCGCAGCGGTGAGTGGGAACGACCGCCGTCATTGAGCACTGGGCCGCGAGGCCTGGGAAGCGACGGCCAGTAGGCGACCCTGGACGACATCCAGGGTCACGCCCGCGAGTCCGAAGACCTGCCAGCGCACCGCGCGCCGCCCGGCGTGCGGTGGTCGGAGGCCGCGCGGGACGGCCGACGCCATCGACCGGCCACGCGGCGCGCGGCCGGTGGCGTCCCCCCGTGCCAGTCCGGCCGTCGTGACTGTGCACCGAGGGGACACATGAGCACCACATTCGGGCTGAGCACCGTGCTCGGCTACCCGCGCATCGGCGGAAACCGCGAGCTGAAGCGGGCCGTCGAGGCCTACTGGGCCGGCGCCATCGACGAGGACACCCTGGAGCGCACGGCGGCGACGCTGCGCGCCGACGTGTGGCAGACGCTGCGCAACGCCCGCCTCGCGGCGATCCCGTCGAACACGTTCTCCTACTACGACCACGTCCTCGACACCGCCGTCGCGGTCGGGGCGACACCCACGCGGTTCACCGCGCTCGGGCTGTCGAAGCTCGACACGTACTTCGCCATGGCCCGCGGCGTGGACGCCGAGCCCGCCCTCGAACTGACGAAGTGGTTCGGCACCAACTACCACTACCTGGTGCCGGAGATCGGGCCCGACACCGTCTTCGCCGCCGACCCGGCCAAGGCGCTGCGGGAGCACGCCGAGGCCCGCGCCCTGGGCATCGAGACCCGGCCGGTGCTGGTCGGACCGGCCACGTTCCTGCTGCTGGCCAAGGGCGACGACCCGTTCGCCCGGCTCGGCGACCTGGTCGGCGTCTACGCCGAGATCCTCGCCGCCCTCGCGGATGCGGGTGTCTCGTGGGTACAGCTGGACGAGCCCGCCTACGCCACCGACCGCGGCCCGGACGAGATCGACGCGCTGCGCCGCACCTACGCCCGACTCGGCGCGCTCAGGGCCCGGCCGAAGCTCTTCGTCGCCACGTACTTCGGCGAGATCGGCGACGCGCTGCCGGCCCTGCTGGACACGCCGGTCGAGGCGATCGGCCTCGACCTGGTCGCCGGCCCCGGCAACCTCGACCGGCTCGCGGCCGCCGGACCCCTCGGCGGCAGGACGATCGTCGCGGGGCTCGTCGACGGCCACAACGTCTGGCGCACCGACCTGCGCGCCGCGGTCGCCGCCGGGGCGGTCGTCGCCGGCCTGGCCGACCACGTGGCGGTGTCCACGTCCTGCTCGCTGCTGCACGTGCCGGTGGACCTGTCCGTCGAGACGCGCCTCGACCCGAGCCTGCACGAGCGGCTCGCGTTCGCGCGGCAGAAGGTCGACGAGGTCGTGCTCCTCGGCCGCGCGCTGCGCGACGGCACGGCCCACCTGCCCGCGCCGCTGCCCCCGCCCCCGGCGGCGTGGCGGCACGACGAGGTGCGCGCCCGGCTCGCCGCCCTCACCGCCGCGGACCGGCGGCGCGGCGACGCCACCGCCCGCGCCGCCCGCCAGCAGGAACTGCTCGGGCTGCCCGACCTGCCGACGACCACGATCGGCTCGTTCCCGCAGACCGCCGAGCTGCGCGGGGCCCGCGCCGCGCTGGCCGCCGGCACCCTCGACGACGAGGGCTACGCCGCGCTGATGCGGGCCGAGGTCCGGCGGGTCGTCCGGCTGCAGGAGGAGCTCGGCCTGGACGTGCTCGTGCACGGCGAGCCGGAGCGCAACGACATGGTGCAGTACTTCGCCGAGCAGCTGTCCGGGTTCGCCGCCACCGAGCACGGCTGGGTGCAGTCGTACGGCTCCCGCTGCGTCCGCCCGCCGATCCTGCACGGCGACGTGGCCCGCAGGGCGCCGATGACGGTCGGGTGGGCCACGTTCGCCCAGTCGCTGACCACCCGGCCGGTCAAGGGGATGCTCACCGGCCCGGTCACCATCCTCGCGTGGTCGTTCGTCCGCACCGACCAGCCGCTCGCCGGCACCGCCGACCAGGTCGCGCTCGCGCTGCGCGACGAGTGCCGGGACCTCGAGGCCGCCGGCATCCGGGTGATCCAGGTGGACGAGCCGGCGCTGCGCGAGACGCTGCCGCTGCGCCGGACGGCACAGGGGGCGTACCTGGACTGGGCGGTCGGCGCGTTCCGGCTCGCGACCAGCGGCGTCGCCGACGGCACGCAGATCCACACCCACCTGTGCTACTCCGAGTTCGGCGACGTCATCACCGCGATCGACGCCCTCGACGCCGACGTCACCAGCATCGAGGCGTCACGGTCGAAGATGGAGGTGCTCGACGACCTCGCCGCCATCGGGTACCGGCGCGGCGTCGGACCCGGGGTGTGGGACATCCACTCGCCGCGGGTGCCGTCGCGGGAGGAGATGGCCGAGGCGCTGCGCCACGCGGTCGCGGCCGTCCCGGCCCGGCGGCTGTGGGTCAACCCCGACTGCGGCCTGAAGACCCGCGGCTACGCCGAGGTCGAGGCGTCGCTGCGGCATCTCGTCGCGGCCGCCGCCGAGGTCCGCGCCGGCTGACCCGTCCGTGGCACGTGCCGGCGCCTCAGGTGGGTGCCGGCACGTGCCGTTGGCGTTTGCGGCGTCGGTACAGCGGAAGCCCGGTCGTCGGCGCTCGTTGACGATCGGGATGGCGTCAGCACATGTTGACGATGTCGGCGGCGTCAGCTTATGCTGACGGTATGACTGTGATCGACGAGCTCGGTCGCGCCGCGCACGACAGCGACCACGACGTCGCACTGCGGGCCGTCGCCCGCCTGCGCCGCCTGACCGAGCAACTGGAGGCCGAGCGGGTCGCCGCCGCCCGCCGGGACGGCTGGTCGTGGCAGGACATCGCGCTGCGGCTCGGCGTGACCAAGCAGACCGTGCACCGCAAGCATCGCAGCGCCGGCGACGACTGATGCGCCGCTACTGCTGCCGTCGACCGCGAACGCCGGTCGCCATCACCGATCGCAACGTCGTCGCGAGGAGGACTGATGTTCCGCGGTAGCCACCCCGACCTGGGCTGGACCATGGGCCGCGCCGTGCTGCGGGCCCGCGAGCTCGGCCACCCCCGCACCGGCAGCGAGCACCTGCTGCTCGCGCTCACCACCGGCACCGACGAGGTCGCCGCGGTGCTCGCCCGGCACGGCGCGACCGAGCCCGCGGTCCTCGACGCCGTGTGCCGGGCCGCGCCGCTGGGGGCCGGCGTCGCCGACGACCGCCAGGTCCTCGGGTCGCTCGGGCTCGACGTCGACCGGCTCCTCGAGGGTGTCACCCCGGCGACCCTCGACCGGGTCACCTGGCGGGAGCCGCTGCTGCCCCTCGGCGCGGCCAAGGCGCGGCGGTGGGCCGCGCAGATGCGGCCGCCGATGGGGCTCGACGCGCAGGCCGCCTTCGAGGCGTCGCTCCGGCTCGCCCTCGCCCGCCGCGAGCGGGACCACCGCACGGAGCACCTCGCGTTCGCGCTCACGGCGCTCGACCCCGGCGCCGCCTGGACGCTCGACACCGCAGGCGTGGACCTCGCCGGGCTCCTCGCCGACCTCGGCCGGTCCTTCCCGCCGCCGCGGCGCAACCTGATCCTCCGCGCGGACCGCCGCCTGTGGCACCGTTCGCGCCACAACGACCTCGTCGCCCGGTACCAGCGAACCACCGGCCGCACGGTCACCTCACCCGGCGCGCTCCCCGCCGTCATCGCCGGCCAAACGATGTAACGACCCGGTCCAGTCTTACGGCTTACAGGGTGAGGGCGGCGGCGGGTGGCCGGACGGCGTTTTAGGCATACTGGCCCCTACGGGGAGGGGTTTCACCATGTCGATGCTCAAGGGCGCCAACCTGCCGGTGCAGGCGCCGGCGGTCCGCGCGGTCCTGGGATGGCAGTCCGGCGCCGGCGTGCCCGACGCCGACGGTTCCGCGTTGCTGCTGGTCAACGGCAAAGTCCGCGACGACAGCGACTTCGTGTTCTACAACCAGCCGTCGCACCCGGCCGGCGCGGTCCGGCACGAGGGGAAGGCGACCGCGGGGACCCAGGTCACCGACACGGTGTTCGTCGATCTGGGCCGGGTGGAGCCGTCGATCGAGCGGATCGTGCTGGCCGCGTCCGCCGACGGTGGCACGTTCGGGAAGGTGCCGGGGCTGCACATCCGGCTCCTCGATGCGACGAGCGGTGCGGAGGTCGCCCGCTTCGACAGCCCCGGTGCCACGAGCGAGACGGCGTTCATCTTCGGCGAGTTGTACCGGCGGGCCGGGCAGTGGAAGTTCCGGGCGGTCGGGCAGGGGTACGCCTCGGGGCTGGCGGGACTGGCCCGCGACTTCGGCATCTCGGTCGACGACGCTCCCCCACCCACGCCCGCCGCTCCCGCGCAGCCGGCGTCATACCCGCCGCCCACCTCGAACCTGCCCATGTCGCCGACGCCCCCGGTCGCGCCGCCTGTTCCTGTCGCGGCACCTGTTCCTGTCGCTGCACCGGCTCCTGTCGCTGCACCGGCTGCTGTCGCGGCACCGGCTCCTGTCGCGCCGCCGGTCGCACCCGCAGCGCCCGCCGCGCCGGTGCGGTTGACGAAGGTGACACTGACCAAGCAGGCGCCGACGGTGTCGCTCGCCAAGCAGGGCGGCCGGTCCGGTTCGCTGCGGGTCAACCTCAACTGGAGCATGCGCTCCCTCGGCAAGCGCGGCCTCTTCGGCAAGCAGAAGACCGCCCACCTGCCCGACCTGGACCTCGACCTGTGCTGCCTGTGGGAGCTCATGGACGGCCGGAAGGGCATCGTCCACCCGATCGGCGACAGCTTCGGCGAGCTGGACCGCCCGCCGTACATCATGCTCGACGGCGACGACCGCACCGGCGCCAACGAAGCGGGCGAGAACCTCACCATCAACCTCGACCACACCGACAAGTTCCGCCGGATCCTCATCTTCGCGAGCATCTACGCCGGCGCCACCTCGTTCGCCGGCCTCGACGCCGTCGCCACCCTGTTCCCCCAGCACGGCGCCCCGATCGAGATGCGCCTCGACGAATGCACCGTCGAGTCCCGCGCCGCCGCCCTGTTCCTCATCGAGAACATCAACGGCGAGCTCGTCGTCCGCCGCGAGTCGCGGTACATCGTCCAGGCCCCCGGCCAGTACCGCAACGACGCCGTCGACGCCGCCTACAACTGGGGCATCAAGTGGGTGACCGTCCCGGGCAAGAGCTGACCACCCCGCCCCGCGACGACCGTCCGCAGCCGCCGCCGCAGCCGCCGCGAGCTCCCAGGCAACGCCGCCAACCGCAGCACCTCGGCCTCGGTGAGCTCGTGCCGGCCCGCCAGGGCCAACGCCGCGACGTACGGCCGGACCTCCGCCGCCTCGAGCAGCCTCACGACATGGTGCAGGACGCGCAGCAGCACGCCACGGTCGGCATTGGGATGCCCGGCGACAACGCGCAGCAGATCGTTGAACTGCCACGTTTCATAATCGCCGTCCAGCACACGCACCAGCGTGCCGGCAGCGGCCTGCGGTCGCCGCGCCACCGCCATCCGGACGAACGAATACCCGCTGCCCGCGAGCGCGTCGAGCCCGGCTTGGCCGAGCCCGGGGGTCCTGCGCCGCCCGGAGGTAGTCCGCCGGAGACCGCGCCCCGGCAGGCAGCAGCGACTCGAGCTCCACCCAGCCATCGTCCCACCACGCCGTTGCGCAAGGCATGACCGCCGGCGGGGTCAATCGAAGCGGCGCCGACTCGTCCGCAGCAGGCGTGGCCGCCGCCGACTGCAGGGTCAACCGAGCGCTGCCGAGCTCGCCGCGGCAGGCGTCCGCCGATGGCGTGAGTCGTCACGCGTCGGGTTCGGGTAATGCGCGGCGCAGGGCGTCGGCCGGGGTGAGGGTGCAGCCTTCGCCGTAGGCGTCGTCGAACGCCGGACGCCCCAGCATGGCCGCAAGGTCGCGATGCAGGTCCTCATCGGCCGGTTTCGACAGGCGCAGATGGTGGCCGGACAACTCGCGCTAGCGGTGCGCGGCGCCGAGCTCGGCGCGGCAGGCGTCCGCCGATGGCGTGAGTCGTCACGCGTCGGGTTCGGGTAATGCGCGGCGCAGGGCGTCGGCCGGGGTGAGGGTGCGGCCTTCGGCGTAGGCGTCGTCGAACGCCGGCCGTCCCAGCATGGCCGCAAGGTCGCGATGCAGGTCCTCATCGGCCGGTTTCGACAGGCGCAGATGGTGGCCGCACGACTCGCGTTGGCGGTGCGCGTCGCCGAGCACGCCGCTGCAGGCGTCCGCCGATGGCGTGAGTCGTCACGCGTCGGGTTCGGGTAATGCGCGGCGTAGGGCGTCGGCCGGGGTGAGGGTGCGGCCCTCGGCGAAGGCGTCGTCGAAGGCGGGGCGTCCCAGCGCGGTCGCAAGGTCGCGGTGCAGGACCTCGTCGACTGGCTTCGACGGGCGCGGGTGGGGGCCGGACGACTCACGCTGGCGGTGCGCGGCGCCGAGCTCGCCGCTGCAGGCGTCCGCCGAGCTCGCCGCTGCAGGCGTCCGCCGAGCTCGGCGCGGCAGGCGTCCGCCGATGGCGTGAGTCGTCACGCGTCCGGTTCGGGTAATGCGCGGCGTAGGGCGTCGGCCGGGGTGAGGGTGCGGCCTTCGGCGTAGGCGTCGTCGAACGCCGGGCGCCCCAGCGTGGTTGCGAGGTCGCGGTGCAGGTCCTCGTCGGCCGGTTTCGAGGGGCGGAGGTGGGGGCCGGACAACTCGCGCTGGCGGTGGGCGGCGCCGAGCAGGACGGCGGCGGGCCGGGGGCGGTCCTGCGCGGCGGCGAGCGCGGCGAGCGCCTCGAGGGACTGCACGAGCACCACCGACTGGCCCGCGACCAGGACCGCCTCGGCGCAGCCGCGCAGCAGCTCGGCGGCGCGGGGCAGGTCGCCGGTGTGCCTGGCGTGCTCGCCGAGGACGAACAGCGCCCGTCCCGCGCAGCGGCGGTCGCCGAGCCTGCGCAGCGCCGGCAGCACGTCGTGCATCAGCTCGGCGGCGTGAGCAGTGGAGCCGCGGACGAACGCCCACTGGGCGAGGCCGACGTCGGCGTGGACGATGTCGGCCTCGCTGCCGGCGGCCTCGGCCATCGCCCGGCTCTGTGTCAGCCAGGCGTGGATGTCGTCGTCGGCGACGCCGGCCGCCATGGCCCGCTGCGCCATCATGAACAGGGTGTTGGCCGCATACACGTGGTCGCCGGCGCGGCGGAACAGGGTGACGCTGTCGCGGCCCCATTGCAGGGCCTCGCTCAGCGCCCGCGATGCCAGCACGAGGCCCTGCATCGTGAGCGCCCGGTCCCACCCGCGGTCCTCGGGGAACCCGTCGAGGGCCTCGCGCAGCGCGGGGTGGCTCAGCTCAGGCCGGATCCACGTCGAGCACATGCCGACCGCGCGGGCGGCGGTCGCCCGGGTCAGCGGGTCGTGGCCGGCGGCGAGCCGCTGCGCCCGCTCGGCGAGGTCGAAGGCGGTGCCGGCGTCGCTGGGGTGCAGCACGGCGCTGGCCGCGGCGAGCCCGGCGACCGCCGCCGGGGTCGCGGGCGGCTCGCCGGCGGCCAGGGTCCGTTGGATCCACTCCTGCGCCTCGCGCCGCTGCCCGGCCAGGTCCCAGAACCGTTCCAGGGCCGCGATCCAGCGCCAGGCCGACTCGGTGTCGCCGGTGTCCACACTGTACGAGAACGCGGCGCGCACATTCGGCTGCTCCGTCGAGACGCGCAGGAACCAGGCCCGCTGCTCGGCGTGCCTGAGCCCCTCGGCGGCGCGCTCGCCGAAGGCCAGGAAGTGCGCGGCGTGGCGCCGGCGCGTGCCGGGTTCGGCGTCGCCGGCACCGAGGCGCTCCGCGGCGTAGGAGCGGATCGTCTCCAGCAGCCGATACCGGCGCAGGTCCCCGCCGGCGGTGGAGACGAGCGACTTGTCGACGAGCGCCGGCAGCACCCTGACGGCCGCCCGTGCGTCGCCGTGGACCGCCTGGACGGCGTCGAAGTCGAAGTCGGCGGGGAACACACCGAGCCGGTCGAACAGGGCGCGCTCGTCGGCATCGAGCAGCTCATAGCTCCAATCGATGGCGCTGCGCAGGGTCCGGTGCCGCGGACCGGCGGTGCGGGCGCCCGCGGACAGCAGGTCGAAGCGCTGGTCGAGGTGCTCGACGAGCTCGGCCGGCCCGAACGTGCGCAGCCGCGACGCGGCCAGCTCGATCGCGAGGGGCAGGCCGTCGACCCGCCGGCAGAGGGCGGCGACGGCGGGGGCGACGCCGTCGGTCAGGGCGAACCCCGGCGCGGCGGTCGCGGCCCGGTCCACGAACAGCCGCACCGCGGCGCTGCCCGCGATGTCCGCCGAATCCAGGGAGGCCGGCACATCGAGGGGGTCCACCTGGTAGGTGACCTCGCCGGGCACGCCGAGGGGCTCGCGGCTGGTGGCGAGGACCCGCAGCGGCCCACCGGCACGCAGCAGCGTGGCGACGACGTCGGCGGCGGCCGCCACGACGTGCTCGCAGTTGTCGACGAGCAGCAGGCCCGGCAGGCCGGCGGCGGCGTCGCCGAGGATGTCGGTCAGGGACCAGCCCGGCTCCGGCACGACACCCAACGCCCGCGCGACGACGTCACCGACGAGGTCCGGCGTGACCGGCGCCAGATCCGCGAGCCACACGGCACCGCCCACGCCGCCGACGCCATCCGCGCCGCCCACCCCGCCCGAACTGCCGACGCCGCCCGCACTGCCGACGCCACCCGCGCCACCCGCACTGCCGACGCCACCCGCGCCGACCGCGTCGGCCGTGGCGACCCGGAACGCCAGCCGGGTCTTGCCCACCCCGCCCGGCCCGGTCAGCGTGACGAGCCGGTGCTCGCGCAGCAGTGCCCCGACCTCGCCGGTCTCCCGGTCCCGGCCCACGAGGCTGGTCAGCGGCGCGGGCAGGGCCGGCGTGGAGCGGGCCGGGCGGCGCAGCGCGGCACCGGCCTCGACCAGCGCCGCCCGGTCGGCGACGCCGAGCTTGCGCAGCAGCGCCGCGACGTGGCTCTCCACGGTCCGCACCGACAGGTGCAGCCGCTCGGCGATCTCCCGGTTGCGCAGCCGCTCACCGACCGCGCGCAGCACCTCCGCCTCGCGATCGGTGACACCGGCCGCCCGGCCCTGCCCCTCGACGCTCATGCCCGCATTCTCCCCGCCGGGTCTGACAAAACTCCGTAGGAGGTTCCGTGCAACGTACGGATGACCCGGCGGGGCCCATCGGCGAAGCTGATGCCGTCAGTACACCACCGGACAGGAGCAGCATGGACACCGCAGGCTTTCTCGCGACCCCCGAGCCGACCGCCGAGGCGCAGCGCCTGTTCGACGACGACGTCGCCGAACTCGGGTACGTCATGAACAACTCGCGCCTGTGGGCGTACCAGCCGGAGACGCTGTCGGGGCTGTTCGAGCTGCTCCGGACCGCGAACGCCGGCGACCGGCTCAGCCTGCGGCAGCGCGGCATCCTCGTCACCGCCTGCGCGTCGGCGTTCGGCGACTCGTACTGCGCGCTCGCCTGGGGCGGCAAGCTGGCCGGCCTCAGCGAACCGGAGACCGCCGCCGGGGTGCTCACCGGCAGCGACGCCGGGCTGAGCCCCGAGGAACGGGCGATGGCGGGCTGGGCGCGCAAGGTCGCCCGCGACCCGAACGGCACCACCGAGGAGGACGTCCAGGCGCTGCGCGACGCCGGCTTCAGCGACCCGCAGATCTTCACGATGACGGTGTTCGTGGCGCTGCGGCTGGCGTTCTCGACGGTCAACGACGCGCTCGGCGCCCGCCCGGACCAGGCCCTGCACGCCTCGACCCCGGCCGCCGTGCGCGACGCGGTGACCTTCGGCCGGCCCGTCGCCTCGTGACCGGCGCCGGCATGACCGCGACGCGCGACGACTCCAGCCGCAACGGCGTGGACGTCGCCGCCCTCTCCGCCACCGCCGACGCGGTCCGGGGCGACCCGGCCGCGGCCGCGTTCCAGTTCCGCGCCCACAACGAGTGGATCAGCGGCACCCACAACCGCGGCACGATCCACGACTACTCCGGCGGCGGCGAGGAGCGCACGCACGAGCGCACGTTCCAGTTCGACGCCGACCACCCGGCCGTCCTCGCCGGCCGCGACAACGGACCGACCGGACCGGAGCTTGTCCTGCACGCGCTCGCGTCCTGCCTCACCGCCGGCCTGGCGACCGCCGCCGCGGCCCGCGGCATCCGCCTCACCGAGGTCCGCTCGACCGTCACCGGCGACCTCGACCTCAACGGCGTCCTCGGCCTCGACCCGGCCGTCCGCAACGGCTTCGGCCAGATCACCGTCCGCTTCACCGTCACGGGCGACGCCCCCGCCGACCAGCTGCGCGACCTGGTCGAGCACGCCCGGGCCCGCTCGGCCGTCCTCGACGTCCTCACCAACGTGGTCCCCGTCACGATCGAGGTCGCAACCGTTTGAACCGGCCAACGCGTCCACTCAGCCACAGAGGCCCCACACCGACAGGAACCCCCCACATGTGCGCATCACCGTTGGTCCCGGACGCGACGCCCCGCCACTGGGCAGGCCCGTCCTGACGCCGGTAAGGACATAAGCTCTGCGGCGTGTACTTCGTGCGCCGGTGGCGGGACGAGTCGCCGCTCAGCAAGCGGGTGATCAGGGTCGCGGACGCGACGGTGCTGGAGTGGTTCCGGCGCGGCTGGGACCAGGAGGACCCGGACGACTGGGTCGGCGGCGAGCTCGACGGCGGGGTCTACGGGCTCGAGTCCATCTTCGAGAAGGCGCAAGACCTGCCCCGCCCCGAGACCGTCGACGAGCTCCGCGGGCTGCTCGACGAGCACCTCTGGGTCGAAGGCGACGACGACGGCACCTTCATCCGGCTCGACGAGCACACGTTGCGGGTGCGCACCGACGACGACGAGGTCGACCTGGCCTACTACTTCATCGAGGACGTGGCCGCGGCGCCGGACCGGGTCGCGTTCCTGCTGTGGGACGAGTGGCCGCTGCCCGCGGGAACGTCGGACGCGGTCTTCGACCACGACGTGCCGGTCCAGACCGTACGGCCCGCGGGTGCCGGACCGGACTGTGTCTACTCGGTCCGCGTCTGCTGGCAGCACCCCGGCACCGGAACGAACCTGGACCTGGCGGGCGCGGTGGCGTTCCCCGGGCTGACGCTACCGGAGCTCGCCGGGTACCTCCGCGACGCCGCCGATCCGGAGGCGCTGGGCTGGCCGCACGACGCGCGGCTGCTGCGCGCCCTCGTCGGGCCGCAGGACGGCGACATGGGGCCGGCGATGGAGCGGTTCGCGCGGCTCGGCGGCTACGACCCAGAGCCGGCCGGGATCGACACCGTGGCGGAGCACGACCTGATCCACCAGCGGGTGCTCAAGGACCTGCCGGCCGAGCCGCTCGCCGGGACGCGGGTCGGCCTGGCGCCACACATCGCGCAGGTCGCCCGGCACATCGACAGTTTCTTCGGCTTCGACCAGTGGTTCGTCTTCGACACCCGCTGGGCGGCGGCGCACCCCGACCTGGCCCGCTCCCTGCTGCGGTACGCCGCCCACTGGGACCCGTTCGACGGATGAACGACGGACAAAAGCGCGGGCGGTCAGGCGACCCAGGAAGGCACGATCTGGGCGAGCCGGGCCGGGTCGGTCAGCGTCGAGATCCTGGTGACGACGCCGCCGGTGACGGTGAAGGCCATGACCGTCACCGGCCGGCCGCCGACCGTGACGAGGACGCCGGGGACGCCGTCGATGAGCGCGGGATGGACCACGGCGTCGGGGCGGGCGAACGTCGTGGCCTGGGTGGCGACGGCGGTGGCGCCGCGGATGAGGGTGCCGGCCGCGTGCAGCTCGATGTCGGGGGCGAGGACGGTCAGGAGCGCCGCGACGTCGCCCCGCCCGGCGGCGGCGAGGAACGCGTCGATGACCTGCCGGGCGGCGGCCTGGTCGCCGGCCTGGTCGCCGGTTGAGGGGCGGCCGAGGCGCACGCGGGACCGGGCGCGGCTGGCGAGCATCTTCGTGGCGGCGGTGCTGCGCCCGAGGACGCCGGCGATCGCGTCGAACGGCACGTCGAACACGTCGTGCAGCACGAACGACACCCGCTCCGCCGGCGTGAGCGCGTCCATCACGACGTACAGCGCGAGACCCACCGACTCGGCGAGCATCGCCTCACGCTCAGGGTCGGCGTCGTCGGAGAGGGAGCCGACGAGCAGCTCCAGCGGCTCCTCGCCGCGCCGGCCACGGACCCGCAACGTGTCCAGGCAGATCCGCGAGGTGACCGTGGTGAGCCAGCCGCGCAGGTCGTCGATGCCTTCGGGTCCGGTCCGGGCCAGCCGCAGCCACGCCTCCTGCACGGCGTCGTCCGCGTCGGCGTGGCTGCCGAGGATGCGGTACGCGACGGCGTGCAGATACGGCCGGTGGACATCGAACTCGTCGGTCACGGCGTTCCCCCTTGATGCGGTGTCACCATCACGACGTCCACGGGACCGGGAAGGTAACGCGTTACCTTCCGGCCGCGGCGGACGTCGCAATGGCATGACGACACCACGAATCCAGAACACCACGACCCAGCCCGACATCACCACCGCGATCCAGCACCTGTACAAGCAGGTGTACGCGGGAGGCGTACCGCGGCAGACGCTCGAACTGGTGCACCTGCGGGCGAGCCAGATCAACGGCTGCAGCGCCTGCGTGGACGCCGGGGGTGTGAGCGGCGCCAAGGCCGGCGTCAGCACCGACAAGCTGCTCGCCGTCGCCGCCTGGTACGAGCACCCGGCGTTCGACGACGCCGAACGGGCCGCGCTCGCGCTCACCGAGGCCGCGACCCGGCTCGCCGACCGGCCGGGCGCGGTCACCGACGAGATCTGGGCCGAGGCCGCGAAGCACTACGACGAGCGGCAGCTGGGCGCGCTCGTGCTGATGGTCGCGGTCACGAACTTCTTCAACCGCATCAACACCACCCTTCGGGTGCCCGCGGGCACCCGTTGGGAGTAACGGCGGGTCACACGTCGCGGGACGGCTCCGGCTCGGGCTGCTGCTCGTGCCGGGGCCCGGCGACCAGCTCGCCGGCGACCGCCTCGGCGTCCTCGATGTCGGCCTCGACCTGCGGCTGGCTGACCCACAGGGCGCGCATCTGCTGCTGCATGAACGAGGTGAGGCGCGACCGGTACTCGTGGTCGAAGCGCTCCAGGGCCTCGATCTGCTGCTGCAGGGCCTGCCGCTTCGAGGTCAGGCCACCGACCACGTCCTCGTAGATCTGCTCGGCGCGCTGCTTGATCTCGTGGGCGCTGGCGCGGGCCTGCTGGATGATCTTGTCCGCACGGTCCTGCGCCTCGGCCAGGACGTCGGAGGCGTTCTGCTCCGTCTCGGCGGCGAACTGCTCCGCCGACTGGGCGATGCTGTCGGCCTGCGCCCGCGCGTCGGCGATGATCTTCTCGGCCTCGGCGCGCAGCGCGTCGGCGCGCGCCTGGGCCTTCTGCACGATCTGCCCGGCCTCGGCGTGGGCGCCGGCGCGGATCTGCTCCGCCTCGCGCTTCGCGCCGTCGAGGTGCTCCTCGGCGGTGCGCTGCGCCATCGTCAGCACCTGCAGCGCCTGGTGCTGTGCGTTGATGGTGTTCATGTCGGGGCGGGGCGCCTGCTGCTCCGCGGTGTTGTTCAGCTGCGCGTGACCGTTCGCGAGCCGATCGTCGTACGGTCGCATCCCGTGCTGCGTCATGGTCCCTGCCCTCCTCGATGGCGATTCCGCACTCCGGCCGCGAACCGGCCGCGAGCGGGGGGCGGGTGCAGAATGCCACGCGGACAGTACCCGAGAAGCCGCCGGAAGTCAGCACCCGCGGCTACCGACGGTCGCCGCCTCCTCCGGTACCGTTGACCCGATCATCGGGGAGTGTGCATGCGGTATCTCGCGCTCGGCGCGCTCGAGGTCCTGGCCGCCGACGGGGAGCGCCTCGACCTCGGCAGCCAGCGGCAGCGCACGGTGCTGGCCGCGCTGCTGCTGGACGCCGACAAGGCCGTGCGGCTCGAGCGGCTCGTCGAGACGCTCTACGGCGAGGAGCCGCCGTCGACGGCGCGGGTGCAGGTGCAGATCTGCGTGTCAGCGCTGCGGCGCCTGTTCGCTACGCACGGTGACCCTGACGCGATCGTGACGCAGGCACAGGGGTACCGGCTGCGCATCGGCGACGGCGAGCTGGACCTGTGGCGGTTCGAGGAGGAGCTACGCCTGGCGCGGCAGGCGCAGTCCGTGAACCGCGCCACAGAGGCCGTCGCGGGCTACCGGGCGGCGGCGGCGCTGTGGCGCGGCCCCGCGTCCGACGGCATCGACAGCCGGCTCATCCAGTCCGCCGCGGCGCGGCTCACCGAGCGCAGGTTCACCGCGGTCGAGGAGTGCGTGGAGCTGGAGCTCGGCCTCGGCCGGCACCGGGAGCTGGTCGACGAGCTGGCGAGCCAGGTCGCGGAGCAGCCGCTGCGCACGAAGCTGCGCGGGCAGCTGATGCTGGCGCTGTACCGGTCGGGCCGCGCTCCGGAGGCCCTCGAGGCATATCGGGCGGCCCGGCGGTACTTCGCCGACGAGCTGGGCCTGGAGCCCGGGGAGGAGCTGCGCCGGCTCGAGCACGCGATCCTGACCGACGACCCGCGGCTGGCCCTGCCGGAGCGGGCGGCGGTCGCGCCGGCACCGGCGGCGCCGCACCTGCTGCCGACGGACATCGCCGACTTCACCGGCCGCCGCACCCAGCTCGACGCGATCGAGCGGCAGCTGACCCTCGCCGCGCAGGACGCGTCCCGCTTCGCGGTGCCGGTCGTGGTGATGCCCGGCAAGCCCGGCGTCGGCAAGACCACCCTCGCGGTGCACGCCGCGCACCGGCTCGCCGCCCGCTACCCCGACGGCCAGCTCTTCGCCGACCTGCACGGCCGGCACAGCGAGCAGGTCAGCGCGATGCAGGTGCTCGAACGGTTCCTGCGGGCGCTGGGCGTGCCCGGCACGCAGATCCCGACGACGCTGGACGAGTGCGCGGAGCGCTACCGCGCGCTGCTGTCCAACCGGCGGATGCTCGTCGTGCTCGACAACGCCAGCAGCGAGAGCCAGGTCCGCCCGCTGGTGCCGGGCTCGTCGCGGTCGGCGGTGATGGTCACCAGCCGCGGGCGGCTCGCCGGGCTGCCGGGCGCGGTGCACGTGGACATCGACGTGTTCGACGCCGCCCACTCCGTGCAGCTGCTGTCCCGGGTCGTCGGCGCCGACCGGATCGAGGCCGAGTCGGACTCGACGGCGGAGCTCGCCGAGCTGTGCGGGCACCTGCCGCTGGCGCTGCGGATCGCCGGCGCCCGGCTCGCCGCCCGTCCACATTGGAGCGTCGACCAGCTGCTGCGCCGGCTCGCGGTCGAGACCCGCCGCCTCGACGAGCTCGCGCACAGCGGGATGGGCGTGCGGGCCAGCATCGCCCTCACGTACGACCACCTCGGCCGCGACGCCCAGCGGCTGCTGCGGCTGCTGACGGTCCCGGACGTCCCGCACTTCTCCGGGTGGACCGCGGCGGCGCTGCTCGACATGCCGCTGCCGGACGCGCAGGACCTCCTCGACGAGCTCGCCGACGCGCAGCTGGTCGAGACCGGCGGGTCGAGCCGCGGGGAGGCCACGCAGTACCGGCTGCACGACCTCATCCGGGTCTTCGCCCGCGAGCGGCTCACCCCGGACGACGACGAGACCGGGGCGCTGGAGCGTTACCTGGGCGCGCTGCTGTTCCTCGCCGGTGAGGCGCACATCGCCATGTACGGCGGCGACTTCCTGCGGCTGCGCTCGCCCGCGTCGCTGCTTCCGCTGCCGGTGCGGACCAGCCCGCCGCTGGAATGGTTCGAACGCGAACGGCCGGTGATCGTCGCGGCGGTCCGGCACGCGGCCCGGGCCGGTCGCGTCGAGCACGGCTGGGGGCTGGCGATGACCGCCGTCACCCTGTTCGAGTCCCGCAACTACCTCGGCGACTGGCGCGAGACGCACCGGGTCGCCCTGGAAGCGGCCACCGCGGCCGGCGACGTGCGGGGGCAGGCGGCGATGCGGTACTCGATCGGCTCGCTGCTCATGTTCGAGCAGCGCTTCGACGACGCCCTGGCGGCCTTCGACACGGCCCGGGCGCTGTTCGACCAGATCGGCCACGACCAGGGGGTGGCGCTGGTCGACGGCCACATCGCCTTCATCGACCGGGTCTTCGGCCGGCAGGACGAGGCCACCGACCGCTACATGCGGGCCCTCGACACGTTCCGCCGGATCGGGGATCCGGCGGCCGCCGCGTACGTGCTGCACGGCCTCGCCCACATCAAGCTCGAGCTCGGCGACATCGAGGCGGCCCGGGCCATCCTGCCGGAGGCCCTCGACGACACCCGCCGCGCCGGCAGCCGCCGGGTCGAGGCGCAGGTGCTGTACCGGCTCGGCCAGCTGCACCTGCAGGCCGGGGAGCCGCAGGCCGCGGCGTACGTCTTCGCGCAGACCCTCACCGTCGTGCGGGAGCTCGGCGACGGGGTCGGCGAGGCGTACGCGCTGCACGGCACCGGCACGGCGGCCGTCCGGATGGGCGACCTCACCGGCGCCGGCGTGGCGCTGCGGGAGGCGCTCCGGCTGGCGCGGGAGGCCGGCGACCGCATCGTGGAGGCGCGGGTGCTGGTGGCCCGCGCCGAGCTGGCGACGGCGGCCGGCGACCCCGGGCTGGCCGCGGCCGAGCTGCGGGCGGCGCTGGAGCTGCTCCAGGCCGTCCGGCCACCCCGGCTGGAGGCGCAGGTGCGGTCCCGGCTGGCGGAGCTCGACGCGGGATAAGCGCGCGATGCCGCCCCGATAAGCGGCGCCCGCAGCATCGGATCGTCGAGGTTGGACGGTTCGATGCGAGGGAGATCGCCGTGTACGCCATCCGGATCAGCGGGCTCGTCAAGCGGCACGTCATCGCCGGGGTCGACCTGTCGGTGCCACCCGGCGCGCTGGTCGCGGTGCTCGGCCCGCCCGGCGCCGGCAAGTCCGCGCTGGTCGAGATCGTCCTCGGCCTGACCGGCCCGGACGCCGGCGAGGTGAGCATCCACGACCGGCCGCCGCGCGACGCGGTCCGCGCCGGGCGGGTCGGCGCGATGCTCCAGCACGGCACCCTGCTCGACGACTGCAGCGTGCACGAGACGGCCGCGATGATCGCCTCGCTGCACCGCTCGGCGCGGCCGGTCACCGAGGCGCTGGACCTCGCCGGCGTGCGGGCCCTCGCCGGGCGCCGCTGCGGGACGCTGTCCCCCGGCGAGCGGCGGCAGGTCCGGTACGCGCTGGCGCTCGCCGGCTGCCCCGACGTCGTGGTGCTCGACGAGCCGCCCGCGTTCCGGGGCTTCCACGAGTCGCTGCGCGTCCTCGGCCGGCGCGGCACGGCCGTCCTGGTCACCGCCCGGTCCCTGCCCGATGCCGTCTTCGACCAGGTCGTCGCGCTGCCGGCCGCCGCGATCGCGTAGGGGGACCGCATGCTCGGATATCTCGCGCTGGAGACCCGGCGGGCCCTGCGCTGCCGCCGCTACCTGCTGCTGGCGGTCGCGCTACCGGCGGTGCTGTTCCTCGGCTACCGGCTGGTCATGCCGTTCGACGGCGACGCCTACCTGGTGCCGACCCTGGCCGCGCTCGGGGCGTACATCGCCGCGACCCTGCCGATCGCGCGGATCGCGCTGGAGCGCGCCGGCGGCTGGCAGCGGCAGCTCAGCCTCACGCCGCTGACCCCGGGCGCGTACCTGACCGCGAAGGCGCTCACCGCGATGCTGGTGTCGGCCACGCCGATCGCAATGGTGTGCCTGCTCGCCCGGTTCGTCGACCAGGTCGACCTGGCCGCGGGCGCGTGGACCCGGATCGTCGCCGGGATCTGGCTGGCGACGCTGCCGTTCGCCCTGCTGGGGCTGGTGCTCGGCCAGCTCGTCGCGGCCCGTGACCAGCCCGCGGTCGCCGGTGGGGCGCTCACCGTCGGCGCGCTGCTCGGCGGGCTGCTCGTGCCCCTCGCACTGTTCCCGGGCTGGCTGGTCGACGTGGCGAAGGCGCTGCCGACGTACTGGCTCGGCGAGGTCGCGCGGAGCACCGTCGACCAGCACACCGACGCTCGCGACGCCGCCATGGTCCTCGCCGCCTGGACCGTCGAGGCCGCCGTGGTCCTCGCCGTGCACCAGTGGCGGACCCGGCACCGGCGTCCGTGAGCGGCGACAGCGTGACGACAGCGGTCGGACCGCGCCGCCCGATCGGCTTCCCGATGACGGGGTCAGCCGCGGAGCCAGTCGCGGAGGCGGGACATGGCGTTCCTGGAAGGTGGGGGTGGTGGGGGCAGGGAGCGGCGGAGCTCGTCCTCGGTCGCGGGGCGTGCGTCGAGGACGGTCTGGCGCAGCAGCGCCTTGTCGACCCTGAGGCCGCCCATGGCGTACACGTAGACGTGGCCGCGCGCGATCACGTAGCCGTGCGTGTCGTCGGTGCGGCGGTACAGCAGGCCGCCGGGCTCCGCGGTGCAGGTGGCCACGCCGCAGGTGTTCTCCGACAGGTCGGCGAAGACGTCGATCACGACGCTCTGCGGTGAGGCGGCGGGGTCGGCGGGTTCGAGCCGGAGGCCGGGCGGGATGCCCTGCTTGCGTGGGATGAAGCCGGGCGACGACGCGAAGAAGATGCCCTCCTCGCCCTCGAAACTGAGCGCGGTCAGCTCCGCCGGGGACGCCGGGTGGACCGTCGCGGCGGCGGCCCGCAGCACCTGGCGGTCCACGACGAGCGGACCGGCCACCACGACGAGCGACTGGCCGGAGGTGACCTGGTAGCCGTGCTCCGCGACGCCGCGACGGTAGACCCAGCCGTCCGGCTCGGCGGTGCACTCGGCGCTCCGGAGGCTCGAGTCGTACGCCGTCTCGCCGCACGGGGCCGGGTCGGTCACCGCGTACTGCCGGGCGTAGGCGAGGACGGTGATCCAGCGCGGCTGCGGGATCGCCGCCGGGTCGGTGGGCGTGAACGTCCGGGTGCCGACGACCCCGCCGAACGAGGGGTCGGTGGGACGGTAGCCGGGGATGCTGACGACGTACGGCGGATCGTGGGGCAGCTCAACGGCGGGCGGAAGGGCCGGCGACGACCGGGCCAGGGCGACGAGCCCGGCCCCGACGAGCGCCACCAGGGTCCCGGCCGCGGTCAGCCGGGCCGGCCAGCCGCGCAGCAGTACCCCGGCGACCAGGGCGAACGGAATGCCGCTGCACAGCTGGGTGAGCGCACCGTCGCGGCTCACGCCGAGCCCGGCCTCGTCGGTCAGCGCCCACCCGAACCCCCACAGCGCCACACCGAACCCCAGCACGAGCAGCACCCACCACACCTGCCGCCCGGTCGTCCCGCCGAGCACCGACGCCGCCGCGGTCGCCTTCACGATCAGCCACAGCACGAGCAGGAAGACACCGGCGACCACGATGCCGCCCCCGATGAGACCTGCCGGGCTGTGGGCGAACGCGGCGGCGACCGCGACCCCGACCGCGGCGGGCAGCCCGACCGAGCCCAGCATCCACACCCCGGCGAGCTGCCCGGCCACGAGCGCGTGCCGCTTCCCCATACCGACCAGCATCACGGCTCGAACAGCAGAGACCATCCGTCGCGGTACTCAACGACGTCTGAGTATCCGCCGGTCTCGGCACAGCGGGCGTCGATAGGATGGCGGGCGTGACGAGGTGGGTGACCAGGGTCGAGACCGCGGCGGACGGGCCGGCCGTGCGGGCGATCAACCTGGCCGCGTTCCCGACGGCGGAGGAGGCCGACCTCGTCGACGCGCTGCGGGCGGACCCGGCGTGGATCGACGGGCTGTCCGTCGTCGCGGCCGGGGAGGACGGTGAGGCGGTCGGGTATGCGCTGCTGACCCGGTGCCACATCGGCGGGGAGCCGGCGCTCGCGCTCGCGCCGTGCTCGGTCCTGCCGCGGGTGCAGCGGCAGGGCGCCGGGTCCGCGGCGATCCGGGCGGCGCTCGACGCGGCGCGGGCCATGGGCGAGCAGACCGTGGTCGTCCTCGGGCACGCCGACTACTACCCGCGGTTCGGGTTCGGCCGGGCCTCGCAGTTCGGCATCAGGGCGCCGTTCGACGTGCCCGACGAGGCGCTGATGGCGATGGCGCTGCGGGACGGTGTCGAGGTCCCCTCCGGCACGATCGCGTACGCCGCGCCGTTCGGGGTCTGACCGTGCGGGGTGCCGCGGCCGTGTACGAGATCGACGGCAGGCTGCTGCTGCAGACCGTGCACCGTTCGGGCCGTGCGGGCATCTCGGAGCGCCACGTCGACGTGCTCGACGGGTACCCGGACGTCACCGCCGAGGCGCTCGGCGACGCCATCGGGGTCGCCCTCGCCAGATCGCGCGAGATCCCGTGGCCGGCGTCGTGGCCGACGATGCGGGAGGTGACGGCGCCGCACCTGGCCAGTTCCCCGCGCCGCTACCGTTCGTGGCGCTCGTGGCAGCGGGCGGCCCGGTACGTCAGCGTCCACGTCACGGCCGACGCGGTGCACCTCCGGCGTTGGCTGCCCGACCTCGGCGGTGGCGGATGGGAGCCCCGCCCGGTCGACGCGCCCGGCGACGGTTGGACGTACGACCTCACCATCGGCGGCGACGCGACTCCCGCCGGCATCGGCACGGCCGTCCTCACGCTCCTGGAATCGCCACCGCTGCGCGACTAGCTTTCACAGACGTCGATATTTCCTCGCCAGGGGTGGTTGGACGGGGTGGGTGCGGGTAGGCGTACGCGGTATGACGGTGGGGGGAACCAGGGAGCGCACGTTCTTCGGGCAGCCGCGGGTGCTCGCGAACCTGTTCGGGGTCGAGCTGTGGGAGCGGTTCTCGTTCTACGGCATGCAGGGCATCCTGCTCATCTACCTGTACTACTCGGCGGCCGACGGCGGGCTCGGCATCGACCGGGCTACCGCCGCCGGCATCGTCGGCGCGTACGGCGGCGCCGTCTACCTGTCCACCATCCTCGGCGGGTGGGCGTCGGACCGGTTGTTCGGGCCGGAACGGGTCCTGTTCGGCAGCGCCGTGCTGGTCATGGCCGGGCACCTCGCCCTCGCCCTGATCCCGGGGCTGGCCGGGGTGAGCGTGGGCCTGGTCCTGATCGCGGTCGGCTCGGGTGGGGTGAAGGCAAACGCGACGTCGCTGGTGGGGTCGCTGTACGCCGCGGACGACCCGCGCCGGGACGCCGGGTTCTCGCTGTTCTACCTGGGCGTCAACCTCGGCGCGCTGGCCGGGCCGCTGCTGACGGGGCTGCTGCAGGAGAACGTGGGCTTCCACTACGGCTTCGGGCTGGCGGCCGCGGGCATGGCGGTGGGGCTCATCCAGTACACCTTGGGACGGCGCGACCTGAAGGGCGCCGCCCGCGAGGTGCCCAACCCGCTGCCCGCCTCGCGGCGATGGCTCGTCGCCGCGGTCGCCGTCGCGGGGGCGGCCGCGATCGGGGCGGTCGTGGTCAGCGGGCTGCTGCCGGCGGACCGGCTCGCGACGGCCGTCGTGGTCGTCAGCGCCGTCGCCGCGGCCACCTACTTCGCCGTCATCCTCACCAGCCGCGCCGTCACCGCCGTCGAGCGCCGCCGCATGCTCGGGTTCATCCCGATGTTCCTGGCCAGCGCGGTGTTCTGGTCGCTCTACCAGCAGCAGTTCACCGTCGTGACGATCTACTCCGACCGGCGGCTGGACCGCACCATCCTCGGCTGGGAGATGCCCGTCTCGTGGGTCCAGGCGATCAACCCGGTGTTCATCATCGTGCTGTCCGGCGCGTTCGCGGCCCTCTGGACGCGGCTCGGCGACCGGCAGCCGTCGACCCCCGCCAAGTTCGCCGCCGGCACCGCCGTGATGGGGCTGGCGTTCCTGCTGTTCCTGCCGCTCGCCGGCGGCGGGCCCAACAGCGCGCCGCTGCTCGCCCTCGCCGGGATCCTGCTGGTGTTCACGATCGCTGAGCTGCTGCTGTCGCCGGTCGGGCTGTCCCTGGCGACGAAGGTCGCGCCGGTGGCGTTCCGCACCCAGACCGTCGCGCTGTTCTTCCTGTCCGTGGCGCTCGGCACCGCCATGTCCGGGGTGCTCGCCCGCTACTACGACGAGGCGCGCGAGACCTGGTACTTCGGCACGCTCGGCGGCACCGCCCTGCTCTTCGCCGCCGTCCTCGCCGCCCTCATCCCCACGATCCGCCGCCTGCTGTCCGGCGTCCACTGACCTCGCCACGGCGCGGCCGGACCCCTTGACGGGAGGTCTCGATGAACGTCGCTGCGCGGCTGGCGGTGGCGGTCATGCTCGGCCCGGCGACCGGCGGGCCCGGCGCCGGCGCCGTCATCGTGGCGACGGAGGTCCGCCGGTACCTGCTGTCGGCGCCGCGTTCACGAGCAGTTC
This sequence comes from Dactylosporangium sp. NPDC049742, assembly GCF_040674675.1. Lineage (NCBI taxonomy): Bacteria > Bacillati > Actinomycetota > Actinomycetes > Micromonosporales > Micromonosporaceae > Dactylosporangium > Dactylosporangium sp. NPDC049742. The sequence continues at coordinate 133,299 of NZ_JBFANF010000016.1, forward strand.
CCGAAGGCGTCCGGTGACGTCGGTGTCGCGGTAGGTCGCCCACCACCGCGCCGCGTCCATCAGCTCGCCGACGGCGGACGCATCGTCGCGCAGGCACTCCCGCGCCCGCTCGTCGAACGACGGGTCCACCAGCGCGTACAGCAGCAGCTGCCACCGATCGCGCCCGATCGACTCGGCGAACGACGCCCCGCCGAGGAACGCGAGACCGGCCGCCGCCGCGCGCATGCCGGACGCCGACAGCCGCCGCAGCGCCGGTCCGCCGACCATCAGCAGCGCCCGCTCCAGCGTCGGGCCGGGGTCGACGCCAACCTCCAGCCACACCCACTCGGTGACCGCGATCAGGTCGTGCACCGCGCCGTCGCGCGCCATGGCGTCGTCGGCGAGCAGGTCGAGGCCGTCGAACGTGCCGGCCCGCATCGCGAACCCGACCAGCGCGAGCCGGGCCTCCGCGTCCGACGGGTCGCGGTCGAGGCACGCGCGGGCGTGGTCGTGCACCTTGAACCACGTGGTCCGGTGGTTGGTCCGCGACCAGAACGGGTCGTCGCGGGGCACCGCGTCGAGCCGCGACCACATGCCCCGCAGCGCACCGTTCACGCGGGCGATGAGGGCGTCGTCCTCGAACACCCCGCCCGCCCGCACCAGGTCGTCGCCGGTCATGTGGCAATTGTCGCGCCAGGGACTACGGTGAGGTGCATGCGGTGGGCTGTCGCGGGCACGATCGGCATCATCCTGGCGACGGCTGCCTGCGGCCACGGCGAGACGCCCGACCCCGGGCCGCGTCCGTTGTGGACGGTGCAGGTCGAGACCGGGGCGCAGGACGTGGCGGTCGTCGGGGACGTCGCAGTCGTCATCGGCGACCAGACGCTGCTCGGGCTGGACAGGCAGACCGGGCGAGAGCTGTGGCGCCGGGACAAGGCCGCCCACGTGGCCGTCGTCGCGGGCGACCGGGTCGTCCTCCAGGAGGCGGACGCGGCGGCGCTGACCCATCGCGTGTTCGTGCTCGACGCCGCGACCGGGACCCCGGTCTGGGGCACGCCGCCGTCGCTGTGGCGGCCCGTCGTCTACGCCGACGCTGTCTACAGTGGAGACTGCCCGGCCGGTGGGGTGGTGTGCACGCTGGTGGCGCTCGGCATGCGCGACGGGCGGGAGCTGTGGCGGCTGCCGAAGGCGACCGGCAACGTGGGCGCCGACACGATCGGGCGGCGGGGGCCGTTCGCACCGAAGGCGGGTCCGCGGCTGCTGCTGACCGGGGCACCCCAGGGCGGCCTGACCCTGCTCGACCCGGCGACCGGTGTGGCGTCGGCGGCGTCTGTACCGCGGGAGCGGGGCTGGTTCGCGCTCGCCGCAGGGGACCTGATCGTCACCACGGACCACGACCCGCCCGCCGGCGATTCGAACTGCACGGTCGCCGTCACCTCGTACAGTGGCGACACCGGGAAAAAGACGACCTCCGGCGCCGTCTACAGCGGCCACGAACGCGGCGGCGAGTGTCAGCGGGCGTTCGGCGACCGCCACGCGGGGGCGGTCCTCATCGGCGCCGGCACGAGGATCGCGGCCGCGACCTCCGGCGACGCGGTCCAGGTGTACGACCTCGCGACCGGCCGCACCGTCTGGCGCTCCGACGAGCGGGGCGTGCCGCTGGAGAGCGACGGCACGACGCTGCTGGTGCGCGACACCGCCGACGAGGGCGGCTTCCGGCTGCTGGACTTCCAGACCGGAGCGGTGCGCTGGAAGGCGCCGGACAGCGGCCTGTCGGGGCTGTCGGCGAGCTGGGACTGCGCGCTCACCGCGGGGCTCGTCGCCGTGCAGGGCGCGACCGGCGACAAGCCGTTCGTGCGGGTGTACGCGGCGCGCTCCGGCGAGGACCGCGGCCGGTTCGGCAGCTGGCTCGCCGGGCTCGGCGACGACTGGGTCGCCACCACCCGCGGCTCGGGCTCGAACCGCCTGGCGCTGGAGATGTTCCGTGTGACGCCCTGACCGTCACACCGGTTTTCGGGCGGGAACCGTTCAGGTGCAGCGCGGTTGCGCCGATGGTCACTGCGTCACCGGGAAGCGACGCACCACAGGAGGCCACGGATGAACCGCACCACGATCACGCTCGTCGGACTCGCCGCCGCTGCCGGGCTGGGCAGCCTTCTCGCGTCCTCCCCCGCGCACGCGGCCGCCGCCGGGACCGACGTCTACGCCCGCGCCGGCGTGGTCTACGCCAGCACCGGCGGCCACGAGGTGCGCCTCACCGAGGACGAGGTCAACGCCGAGCCGCGCCTCTCCCCCGACGGCAAGCGCATCGCGTACGTGCACAACAACACCGTCTGGGTGATGCGCGTCAACGGTGCGGGCAAGCACCAGGTGAGCGACCGCACCGGGACCGCACCCGCGTGGACACCGGACAGCACCCGCATCACGTACACCGCGACGTCCTGCACCGGCGCTCCCGGCACGTTCCGCGTCGGGCTGGCGGGCGGCACGGCGTCCGTACCTGTCTCGCCCGCCGTGTGCCGCGACCAGGCGCCGCCGCAGGTCGGCTTCATCACCGACGTGCCCGGCGACCAGCCCGCCTGACGCTACTGCTTGCTCAGCACGCAGTAGATCGGGTCGCTCGGCCGGGTCAGGTAGTACTCGAGGTCCTCGAAGTCGCCCCAGGTCCGCTCCGCGTGGGCGCTGAACTCCACGCTGCCCTTGCTGGCGAACTGGACCTCCTGATCGTGGTTCTTGTCCGCGGCGGCGATCTTCCAGGTGAACTCGCCGTCGGCGTAGGTCCGCACGTCGTTGGTGTCCTCGCTGGTCGGCAGGCCCTTGACGGTGGCCGTGCCGTCGGCGCGGATGCTGATCGTGCCGTCGCAGTCGCTGGACCAGTCGCCGATCACGTCCTGCTCGGTGAACGGCTTGCGGCTCCCGCCGAAGACCGAGTCGGCAGCGACCCCGGCCCCCTCGCAGCAGCCGCAGCCGAGCAGCAGGGGCAGGATGACCAACGCAGCGGCGATTCGCCTCGCCCGGGCCTGTAACGCCATGCGCTGATCATGCGCCGCGCACCCCCGCCCGGAAAGATCCCTGGCGATGTGTCAACGCACACAGCCACTACGATCGCCTGCGTACGGAGGGGTGGGTGAGCCGGATGACACGTTCGGGCACGGTACTGGCGGGGCGCTACGAGATCGGGCAGCACATCGCCTCCGGCGGCATGGGCGACGTGTGGCAGGGGCACGACCGCGTGCTCGGGCGCACCGTCGCGGTCAAGCTGCTACGCGCACCCGCCGGCGACCCGTCGTTCATCGAGCGGTTCCGGGCCGAGGCGCGCACCATGGCCACGATCAGCCACCCCGGCGTCGTCGACGTGTACGACTTCGGCGACGACCCCACCGCCGGCGTGTACCTGGTCATGAAGTACATCGAGGGCGAGTCCCTGGCCCGCACCCTGGACCGCTCGCCGCGCCTGTCCGCCGAGACCACGATGCGGCTGGTCGCCGAGGCCGCGCTCGCGCTGCACGCGGCGCACGAGAAGGACGTGACGCACCGCGACGTGAAGCCCGCGAACCTGCTGATCCGCCCCGACGGCAGCACCGTGCTCACCGACTTCGGCATCGCCCGCTCGTCCACCAGCACCCACGAGACGTCGATGGGGCTGCTGCTGGGCACCGCGTCGTACATCGCGCCGGAACGCGCGGCCGGCGAGCCGGCGACCGCCCAGTCGGACATCTATTCGCTGGGCGTCGTCGCGTACCGCTGCCTCGCGGGCGAACTGCCCTTCACCGGCGAGAGCATGCTGCAGATCGCGCTCCGCCACGCCCACGACGAGCCGCCACCCTTGCCTGCTTCCTTAGCTCCGGCGGTCCGCTCGGTGGTCGCGCGGGCGATGGCCAAGAATCCCGCGGACCGGTGGCCTTCGGGCTCCGCCTTCGCCGCCGCCGCTCGGGAGGCGCTGACCGCGGAGCCGACCCGCCCCCTGACCGCCGCACCCGCCCGCGGCCGCCGGCGGGTCATCCTGGCCGCCGCCGGTGTGGTGCTGCTGCTGGCCGCGGCCGCCGCTACCGTCGCGCTGCTGCCCGGCGGCGACCCCCAGACACCCGCTCACGCCGCCGGCACCACCGAGCCCGGCCCGGCCGCCGGCGCCGCAGGCCTCACCGGGGCCCCCGGCTCCCCCGCCGCGTCCGTCCCCGCCACCCGCGGCCCGTCGGCGGCGGTCCCCACCCCACCGTCGCCACCGCCCAGCAGGGCCGAGGTCGCCGGAGCGCCCGCGGTGCCGTCGAAGCTGACCGCGACCCCCATCAGCACCACCACGATCCGCCTCCGCTGGACGGACGCCTCCAGCAACGAGACCGGCTTCAGCGTCCTCAACGGCGCCAAGTCCCGCGACACCGCCGCCAACGCGACCACCCTCGACTGGGACGGCCTGGCCCCGGACACGTACATGTGCTTCAAGGTGCGCGCCTTCAACGCCGCGGGCCCGTCCGCCTACCACCCGGCCGGCCAGCAGGACTGGGTCTGCGCCACCAGCCTCGCCGGTCAGGGCCCCGCCGCCCCGTCCAACCTGACCGCCACCCCCGTGAGCCCCACCGCCATCCGTCTCCAGTGGACGGACAACTCCACCGACGAGACCGGCTTCACCGTCATCGACGGCTCCAGGTCCCGCACCACCGGCGCCAACTCGACGTCACTGACCTGGGACGGCCTCACCCCCGGCACATACATGTGCTTCAAGGTCCGCGCCTCCGGCGCCGCCGGCGTCTCCGCCTACTCCCCACCCGGCCAGCAGGACTGGGCCTGCGCCACCACCCCCACCGCGTAGGCCTGCCGCTGGGCCGGACCTACCGCGTGGTGTGCGCTTCATCCTCGTTCCAGATGGACAGCTCGTACCCTTCTCCGTGCTGCTCCACCACGCGCTCGTATGCCTCGTCGACATCTGCGGCGAAGACGCTCAGCGGGATCCGATTCCCGTCGCCGAGGTTGATCCAGCCGATGTACTCCCGCGTCGCCGGTTCTTCGGCACCGCCATGACGACGCTGGGGACCAGGGACGTAACGCTGAGGACGGCTACCGGGCCGGAAACTGGGTTCTTCGACGCTCATGTCCCTCTCCCGTCCGGGCCACATAAATTCGACGACCGGATACGGCGCCCCGACGCGCCGCACTACCGAACAGTGTTGGCCTCGTCCTCGTTCCAGAGCGAGATCACGTGCCCCTCTCCATACTGCTGCACCACCATGTGGTACGCCGTCGAGGCGTTGACGGCCCAGACGCTCAACGGAACGGGGGGATCGTCCCCGATCTCGATCTCACCGATGTACTCCTTCAGCGGCGGATCGCTGTTGCTGCTCATGATTCCACCCGGCCCCACCGACAACCGGCAGGCGGGTGTGCACTGTCGCATGTCTCCCTCGCGCCCGGCGACACCCGTGCCGCGAACGAGACACCGGCACCGACTCCCTGTGGCTCACCGGCACCCCGGACCGTGCTTGGGCGCGGGAAGCAGCGACCCGACCAGCGCCCAGTGTTCGTCGGTCAGGTCCGAGGGGTACCGCCGCGGCCGGAGCATCTGGCCACGTCGGCGGCATCGGCGGTCACGCGGGCACGCCGATGCATCATCGGATCTTGTCCCAGAATTCCCATTCCTTGGCGTGGTCGGGGCACTGTTCCCTGAGCTGCTGGGTGGCCAGCGATAACGCCCTGCGACCAGGCTCGTCCGGCGTGTAGTGCAACTCGAACTTCTGGCCGCACCTCACACACCGAAGCATGACGTTCCTGGCGGTGCGGCCCCAGACCGCGCGCTCCCCGTCGGGCGGGATCCAGGGGCTCGGCTCGGTGGCCCAGCCGGCGTCATAACGCTGCACCGCCTCGACGAACTCCGCGGGCGGCCGGTAAGCATGAGCGGAGACGTAATGCCAGATCAGCGCCGGCGCCGCGAACATCACGCCCGGCCGGGCCGGCACCCTGATCTCGCGGAACGCAAGCCAGGACTCGCCGTCCGACCGCGGATCGGCGATGAGACTCGTGTCCGACGGGCAGAACTCACAGCCGTGCAGGCCGCGCGTCTCGTTGACGGCCGGGTTGCCGACGATGTCGAGCAACGCATCGGCGAACCCGTCCGGGACCGGGCCCGTGTCGAACGGCTGCGAGCCATCCAACCAGCCGACGCTGAGCCGCTCGTACCGCGGCCGGTAGTCCAGCGTGCCCCATTCGTATCTGACGGTGTCGTGGTCGAAGAGCGAGTACGCGTGCGTCAGGTCCGCGAAGTAGGTCACCGCGGCAAGATACGGCGTTGGGTGCAATAACCGGCGATGAGGTCGGTCATACGGTCAAGACCTGCACGTCGGTCAGACCCGATGAGCATCGCCGCAGCTGGGACGTCCGGCTTACCTTGGCGGCATCGACGCAAGCGGTTGCGCCTGACGACAAACAGACCCACTTCTCAAACACCCAGCTCCGGTCCGGATGCCAACCTACCGCATGGTGTGCGCTTCTTCCTCGTTCCAGATGGACAGCTCGTGCCCTTCTCCGTGCTGCTCCACCACGCGCTCGTATGCCTCGTCGACATCTGCGGCCAAGACGCTCAGCGAGATCCGATTCCCGTCGCCGAGGTTGATCCAGCCGATGTACTCCCGCGTCGCCGGTTCTTCGGCACCGACATGACGACGCTGGGGACCAGGGACGTAACGCTGAGGACGGCTACCGGGCCGGAAACTGGGTTCTTCGATGCTCATGTCCCTCTCCCGTCCGGGCCACATAAATCTAGAAGGCACACGGCACTGTGGCAGAAGGCTCCGTCATCACCTGCAAGATTCCCCTCGGATGCCGCTGTCGCAGAATCGCCGCCGCACCGCGCCGTCCGGCGGAGATGGAGGGACAAGGCGCCGTATTCCGGTTTCGACGACCGGATACGGCGCCCCGACGCGCCGCACTACCGAACAGTGTTGGCCTCGTCCTCGTTCCAGAGCGAGATCACGTGCCCCTCTCCATACTGCTGCACCACCATGTGGTACGCCGTCGAGGCGTTGACGGCCCAGACGCTCAACGGAACGGGGGGATCGTCCCCGATCTCGATCTCACCGATGTACTCCTTCAGCGGCGGATCGCTGTTGCTGCTCATGATTCCACCTCCCGCTACATGAGATCCGTCAGGCAGTTCCGACTGAAGCAGAACGCGCCAATGACCAAGTCCGGCTTCCGCAGGACAGCGGTGATTTCGTCATCACCCATCACCGACATGTCATAGAGCCGGACTCCTGGCCTAGAACCCCATCGCGCCGCATCTTGCGAGTAAAACATGTATTCGGCCCACCATGCACCTTGTTCGTTTCCGTGGACTCCGGTGAGGATGTGGATATTGGCACCCCGGTTGCCGTCAACGATGTGCTGGAAGTGCACCTGCTTGATGTCATCGATGGTGGAGAGCCAGACCTTGCCGCCGGCGGCGTTGGTCGTTTCCACGAACGCAGCTTCCGAAGCCCCGGAGGCGCCGGCGCCGCGCCCCGCCGCCGAAGCGGCCCGATCACTGCTTGCGAAGCCACGGGCGAGGCCGAGGCCAGGAAGGAAGCCCAGGGTGTCCAGGGCCATGCCGCCGCCGTACTTGGCGTTGGCCCAGAAGCCGTCGTTGTACTCCTTGTTCTGGACGAAGTCGTATGTTCGGTCCGTCATGCTCAGGGTCGAGGCGGCACCGCCCGCGAGCGCGCAGCCGAGGCCAAGGGACCAGAGGCAGGTGCCGAGGCCGATGACGGAAGCGCCGACCGCGAGGGGCTTGCCGTTGGTCCGCCACCAGGCCCCGGGGTCCTTGAAGGCGCACTTCAGGTCGAGGACGAAGCAGCTCGGCGGCGGCGGTGGCGTGATGATGCTGGGGCATCGAGGGATCGCGGCCTGGGCCTTGTACACCGCGGGCGGGACGTACGGCACCCCAGCCGGCGGGACGTAGGTGCGGAAGAAGGCCACCAACTCGCCGTAGAACACACCGATGTTGCACCAGCCGTCGAAAGAGCACCCGACGTACCAGTCGATGATCCTGGTGTAGCGGTAGTTGCCCTTGGTCCACCGTTCGACCGTGGTGCCGACGTACAGGTAGAAGTCGTCCTTCAGGCCGCTGGAATCGGCGGCGTTGATCGGACTGTTGTGGGCGTATGAGTAGCCGTTGAAGGTCTGCGGGTCGGTGGAGGTGAAGATCGGGTCGATGGCGACGAAGCGGCCGATGGAGGCGTCGTAGGGCCGGGCGCCGAGCTGGGTCAGGCCCGTCGGGTCGTCGGTGCCGCCGACGAAGCCCAGGTTCGTCGGCCAGGTCGCGGCGGTGCCGCGGGACTGGCCGAACGGGGTCATCCGGCGTTGGGTCTTCGTGAGCGTCGCGGCCTTGAAGCTCAGCGTGCTGGTGCCGTGCGGGTCCGACGCCGTCCAGCACAGGCCCTCGCCACTGGTGCGGAAGGCGGTCGCGCCGTAGAAGCGGGTGGTCGACACGACGTTGCTGGTGGAGAGGTGCAGCTGCTGTGAGCCGATGTACAGCGTGGCGCCGGTCGAGTCGCGCGAGATGAGCCGGCTGCCGTCGACGTCGTAGACGTAGGTGGCGGAGGCGCCGCTGGTGTCGGTGACCGAGTCCAGGTGGCCCTCGGCGTCCCAGTGGAGGGTCTGGGAGGGCTTGCCCGCGACCGCACGCGTGGTCATGTTGCCGGCGTTGTCGTAGGCGTAGGTGTTGGTCTTCGCGCCGCCGACGCCGGCGTAGTCGACCTTGCTCAGCGAGTGCGGGTGGGCCGCGGTCGGCGCCGGGATGGTCGAGGTGGCCGTGGTGGTGCCGCCGCTGACGTGGTCGACCTGGGTCTTGCGGTTGCCGACCTCGTCGTAGGTCCAGGACTGCCAGTAGGGTGCCGGGCCGCCGAGGGTCGGGTTGGTCGGGTCGGTCGTGCCGCAGGCGCCGTTGGCGGGCGTCCAGGCGTGCACCAGCCGGCGGAAGTAGTCGTAGCGGAAGCACTGGTTGTCGTCGGGACCGGCACCGTACTGGTTGGTCAGGTCCTTGATGCCCGTGACGTTGCCGATGGTGTCGTACTCGTAGTAGGCGTCCTGGTAGACGTTGCTGGTGTCGTTGTCGTAGACGCCGTGCTCGAGCAGGCGGCCGGTGCCGTCCTCGTAGGCGTAGATCTGGGCGAGGTTCTTCGACCCGCCGTCGTTGTTCAGCGTGGCACTGAGCCGGGCGAGGCTGTCGTACGCGCTGTTCGTGAGGTACGTGTTCGCGCCGGACAGCGTCGTCGGCAGGCCCATGCTGTCGTAGCCGTAGGTCAGCGTCTCGGCCGGCTGCGCGCCGAGCGCGGTGCCGCCGATGGCCGGCAGCTGCACCGTGTTGACGCTGCCGTCGGCGTTGTAGGTGGTGTTCGTCGTGTACGTGCCGGCCAGCAGGCCCTCGGTCGACGGGATCGTGACGGCGGCGCTGGTCACCCGGCCGGCGGCGTCGTAGCCCAGAACGCTGCTGGTGTACTGGGCGCCGGTCGCGCCGCCGACGTAGCGGGTGCTGGTGTCGGCCATACCCTTGGCGAGCGAGTCGTACGTCGTGCGGGCCAGCAGCGTCCCGGTCCCGGCGGCGCCCTGCCAGCGTTCGGTCGGCCGGCTCAGCTGGTCGTAGACGGTGGTCCGGGTGACCGGCCGGGAATCGGTCACGGTGACCTGGCGGTCGGCGTCGTCGTAGGTGTACGTGGTCTGGCCGCGGTCCGGGTCGTTGGACAGCTTCATCCGGCCGCGGACGTCGTACTCGTAGGTCCAGATCGACCCCATGGGGTCGATGATCTTCGACGGGTAGCCGCGCTTGTCGTACTCGTACGTGGTGATCGCGCGGTTGGCCGTGGAGAGCTTGTCGGCGCTCGGCACGTTCGAGTGGTAGTTGATGATCTTCGTGGCCTGGCCGGTGGCGTTGACGTAGGTGGTCGTGCCGACCCCGCCGGGGGGCGCGGTCACGTCGCTGTAGTCGCCGCCGTGCGCGGTGGTGGTCCGCCACTGCTCCACGCCGTTCTTCTGGAAGATCGACGCGATCTGGCGCCGGGCGTTGTCGTACGTGGCGAGCATCCGGCCGGGCACCGGGCTGGACGGCACGAACAGGGAGCCCCACGAGACGCCCGCCTGGAAGTAGGCGTTGTTGGTCTGGACGGTCAGGCCGCGGGAGTCGTAGATCGTGTCGGACAGAATCACGCCGCCGCCCGGCGCCGGCACCTGGGTCTGGCGCGGCCGCAGCTGGCTGTCGAAGACCTGGTACGTGGTGTTGTAGCCGGTGCCCGCGGGGTTCAGCTTCGACGACGCGACGGAGGTGGCGCCGGTCGTGCCGCCCATCACGTAGGTGTACTTGAGGTTGGGGGTCTGCGTCGCCTTGGCGCGGCCGGGCTCCCACACCTTGGTGAGCCGGCCGAAGGCGTCGTACTCCAGGTCGGTACGCCGGTTGTTCGGGTCCACCTTGGCGGTCGGGTTGCCGTACGCGGGGTCGGAGTACACGGTGGAGACCCAGCCGTTGGCGGCCGTCGACGTCATGCTGGTCGGCAGCGACCCGGTGGTGGGCGTGTAGGCGGTGGTGGTGACGTTGCCCAGGACGTCCTTCGACGTCAGCGTCCGGCCGTAGACGTCGTACGTCGCCTCGGCGCTGTTGATGTACGTCGCGGCGCCGGCGACGACGTCGGCGAGCCGCTCGGTCCGGGTGACGTCACCCTTCGTGACCGTCGAGTTGAAGGACGTCGCGTAGTCGTACCAGGTCCGTACGTCGGAGATCAGGTCCGTCGCGAGGTTCGGGGTCGCCGAGCAGGAGACCGCGAGCTTGCGCTGCTGCGCGACGACGGTGCGGATCTTGCCGTTCGGGTCGGTGGCGAAGGTGTTGATCGTGCACCGGTTGTCGTTGGCCGACGTGTCGTCGTTGGTCTCGTCGACCTTCATGATCCGGCCGATCGGGTCGGCCAGGCCGGTCTCGGTGTCGAACGTGTTGGTCGACTTCGCCGTCAGCCAGCCCCGGTTGCCGTCGAGCGCGGTCTTCGTCGTCGACGACTTCGTGTTGGTGATGTAGGCGTTGACGGTCACGCTGTTGCGGGTGCGGGTCGCGGTCGGCCCGGACTCCCACGGCTCCGTCAGGCTCTTGGACACCACCGGTGCGTTGTCGCCGACGCCGTTGTATTGGATGACCTCACGGGTCAGGCCGCGCCGCCAGTCCTCGTCGTTGATCGCGGCGCCGCCGAAGGTCGCGTCGGCCGGGATCGTGACGGTCCGCGTGCCGGTGCTCAGCTTGTCGCCGTGCATGCCGCGGAAGTAGATGGTGTCGGTCTGCTCCTGGTTGGTGCCGGATGCACCGTGCAGCGTCCGGACCTTGGAGTAGCCGCGCCACTGGCCCCACGACTTGTGGTTCGGCGTCACGATCTCGTTGTCGTCGTAGTGCCAGGCAGGCGTGTCGTACGAGTAGGAGGTGACCTCGGCGGGCGCGAGACCGGTCGGGTCGCTGGCGGTCACGCCGGTGACGACGTACTTGTGGAACCAGTCGAAGGTCGCGGTGGTGCCGCCGTACGGCGTCCACCAGACCGGGTAGCAGCGCTTCGTGTTCGTGTCCGCCGCGGCGGGCATGTTCGTGTTCTTGACGCACTCCGGCGACGAGTACGTGACCGCGGTGACGCCGCCGGCCTCATTGGTGATCGACGAGACGCGGAACCGGATGATCGGGTCCTTGGTGACCGCGGTGTCGACCCGGTTGCTGAGCTGCACCGAGGCGAACGTGACGTCGGGGGTGGTGAGGTTCGGCGTCGCGGCCAGGCCGGCGGCGGAGATACCGCTGAGCCACAGGGTCTTCGCGTGCCCGTCGCCGGGGTCCTTGAACTGGTGGTTCAGCGTCCAGCGGCGCACGTCGCGGTAGGTGGTGCCGGTGCCGGTCCACACCTTCGTGGTGATCGTGGACAGCATCTTCTGCGTGAAGAAGGCCGGCGTGTATACGTCGGGGCACGACGTCGTGGAGTCGCACTGCTGGTCCCACGGCACGTCCGGCCAGTTCGACGGCGTCGACTTCACGCACGTCGCGCCCTGCGTGACGCACCGGTCCTGCAGGCCGAACTCGACCCGGGCCGGCGCCGCGCCGACGGAGTAGATGCTGTCGACGTTGCTGTCGCGGCGGGTGCCGTAGTCGATGTGGTCGAGGTGCCCGGCCCGCACGTACGTGGAGACGGCGCTATTGGTCACGTTGCGCGCGTAGTGGTTGAGCTGCTGCGCGTACCACAGCGACATGCTGTTGCCGTGCGGGTCGACGACGTAGTCGAGGTTCCAGGTGTATGCCTGGTCGCAGGAGGCGTTGGCGAACGTGGCGTTGTAGCAGGGCTCGCCGGCGTTGTTGCCGAAGACCGGCACCGTGTACACGGACTGCGTCGTGGACTTGCCGCTCGACCAGCCGGGCAGCTGGTTCAGGCCGAAGTAGTACTCCCAGCCGTCGGTCGTGGTGACCTTCCAGTACTCCCCGTTGCGCGCCCCGTTCGTCGCACCGGTGAGCCGCTCGACCTTGCTGCCGTCGTCTTCTTTGATCTTCCAGACGTCCGGGCTGGTCGACACCTGGATCAGCTCGCCGGCGTGGCCGGGCAGCGTCAGCGTGGCGTTGTCGGTCCCCCAGCACAGGTCGCCGATGCCGGTCTTGCCGTCGTCGACGCAGGCGGGGTACACGCGGCTCACCGCACCGGCCGCGTAGTCGAACCCGTCGCCGATCCACGACGGCTGGTTGTTCGTCGCGGCCGTCTTGCCGTCCATCGACTGCGCCGAGTAGGACAGGCCGACCTGCGCGGACGGTCCACCGAGCGCCGTCGGGACCTCGATCGGGTAGGACCAGGTGAAGTCGCCGGACTGACCGCCGCCGGACCAGCTGCTGGTCGCCTTCAGCGGGGTCGCCGCGTAGTCGCCGCCGCCGGTCGAGGACTGCGGTGAGCTGGCCAGCGCGACCACCGCGCCCGCCGACCCGCTCGCCGCGGCCGCCGACATCGTCGAGGCGCCCGCGGCCGTCTTCGCCGGCGCCACCGACGTGAGCGACACCGTCGTGGTCAGCTTGCCGGTCGCCGGGTCGTTGACCGTCGGCAGGGCCGTCGCCTGGCACTGCGGCGCGTCAGGGTTCTCCAGCGCGCACTCCGGCAGCTGTACGAGCCGCAGCCGGTTGGACCAGTCACCACCGACCGCGTCCCGGAACCCGCTGTAGTCCAGCGCGACGCGCACCGCGCCGCCGGAGCTCACCCCGTCGGTGCGGGTGATCCGGGTGACGACGGACCGGTTGGCCTTGCCGGCCTTCCCGGCCGCCGGGTCGAGGACCTCGACCCGCACCGATGCCGGGCTGCCGCCCCCGCCGGCGAGGGCCGTGCGCTTGCCGCTCTGCGCCGTCGAGCCCACGCTCACCGGCATGCCGGTCACCGGCGCCAGGTCCACGGCGTCGGCCTGGACCATCGGCCCCGGGTCCGATGCGACGGGCAGCCGCACCTCGGCGGTCGCCGCGGTGGGCCAGCGCACCGCCTTGGCCGAGCGCATGTTCTTGTCCGCGGTCGGGTCGCCGGTCGTCCCGGACGGCACCACGTACCGCCCCGGAACGGAGGCGACCGCCTTCGGCTTGGCGATCTTCTTCGGCGGCGCGGCGAACCCCGGTGTCTCCACACCGATCGTCGCGGCGATCACCAGCGGAAGCACGACCGTCAGGGTCCGCCGCCAACTGGGCATGGTGGTGCGCATCAATTCAACTCCTCCGTGCCGGTGGTGGCGGTCAGGCGACTGGCCGCAGCAGCCACTGCTGAGCCGGCTGGCTGTCGCAGGTCCGCTGGGAGATGGGCGTGAACGGGGCGGCGAGCGCGCCGTCGAGGTTGAGACACTTGCCGGACGGCAGGGCGATGAGCCTGACGACCGCGGCCGAGGGTGCGCCGGAGACGTACTCGACGGTCCAGTACTGGGCCGGCGTCGGCCACGTTTCGACTCCCTCGCAAGGGCCGTAGCCCACCGCAGTGCTGTCGGCGATTCCGGAGCCGGCGAGACACGACATCACCATCCCCACCGAATGGATCGACACGTACTGCGGGCTGTGCGGCGTGAAGGTGAACTTCTGCACGGAGTCGGTGGCGGCGCACGGCTGGCCGTTGACAGGCGGGCCCCCTGGCGAGAGCGCCAACGAGGCGCAGGTCTGCGAGGCGGCGTTGACCAGCTGGTATCTGCCGGGTCCGAGGACGACCGACGCACTGCCGACGGGTCCGATGCCGCCGGTGCTGGCCCTGACCGGTTCAGGCAGGTTGGTGCCGGTCGACGTGGAGATCCACACCTGCGCCTGGTAGGGGCCGCAGCACCGGTACAGCAGGCCGAGGTCGGTCTTGCCGTCGCCGTCGAAGTCGCCGGGGTAGCCGGTGACCTTGGCCCAGTCCCAGGCGTTCGCACCCGAGTTCCATTGGACGACCGGACCGTTGACGCCGGTCCCGTCGGTCTTGGCCAAGAATGTCGCGGTCGCGGTCGTGCCGTTGAACGTGTGGTTCGGTGCCACGATCGCAGCGATGTCGGTCTTGCCGTCGCCGGTGAAGTCGCCGGCGACGAAGTTGCTGTCGGACCAGTACCAGTAGCCGGGTCCGGAGTCCCATTGCAGGATCGGGCTGCCGAACGTGGAGTTGGTCTGCGCCCAGTGCACCCACAGCTTCGTCTGGGCGGCGCCGTAATCGAAGAACTGGGCGATGTCGGTGCGCCCGTCACCGTTGAAGTCCCCGGACAGCAGCTTCACGCGCGTCGGGTCCGACGCACCAGCCGGGTACTGGAACCATGCCACCGGCGCCGCGAAGCTCACCGCACCCGGCGTCGACGTCGACAGCAGGACGTTGATGCTCCAGTTACCGTTGCCCAGGTCGTAGCCGACGGCGAGGTCGGCCTTGCCGTCGGCGTTGAAGTCACCGCCGACCGGCTTCATCTTGGCGATCGTCCACCCGGACATCGTCAGCGACACCGGCTGGGTCAGCAGCCGGTTGGCGTCGGAGCGCTGCACCGCGACGGTCACGTCCGAGCCGGACTGTGCGAACACCGCCGTGTCGGACAGGCCGTCGGCGTCGAAGTCCCCCGGCACCGTCAGGCTCTGCCCGTTGGTGAAGACACCCGCGTTGCCCTGCGGCGCGAGCGGCGCGTTCAGCCCCGAACCGGTGGCGGTCGAGTCCCACCGCCACAACGCGCTCTTGCCACCGCCGACGTCGGACAACGCGGTCAGGTCGGCGCGCCCGTCACCGGTCGCGTCACCGGCAACCGCCGGGGTCACCGTGCCCGGGTTGGCCCGGAACCGCGCGGACGTGTTCGTGCCCGCCGTGCCGTCAGCCTTCACCGCCGTCACGACAATGCTGTTGTAGAACACCGCCTGCAACGGCACCACCGCGGCCGTCACAGTGCTGCCCAGATTCGCCGGCAACCAGATCGTCGGCTCCGCGTCCATGTCCGCGGCGACGCCGTAGCGGTACCCGACGATCGACCCGGCATCCGCGGCGTTCGGCGTGAACGTCACCGTCGTGCTGCGGCCGACCACCGCGGTCGCCGCCGCGCCGGGCACGATGCCGCCACCGACACGCAACGCGAGGTCGGTGCTGGCGATGCCGGGCGGGCTCGGCGCGGTGTTGTCCACCAGCACGTAACACCACGGACTCCAGCCACCCGCCATGCTGCTGTCGGTGTCGACCCCACGCACCCGCCACGACACCGCCGCGCCGTTGGTGAACGCGGCCGCCGGGATGGTCGCCTGATGGTTGGACCCGGACGTCAGCCCGGCCGTCTCGGCCGCCGGCACGTGCTGCGCCGCGACACCGGTGACCGCCCACTCCGCCTTGACCAGGTCACCCTGGGCGGCGTCGGCATCGTTGAGGATCGCGTTGAGCTTCAACCCGTTCGTGGTGTTCACCCGCGTCGGCGCGCTCGCCGACACACCGCAGCTGGTCAGCGCGTTGTCACCGACCTTCAGATCCGCCAGGGCGGGCGCGGACGGCGCGTGGTCGTACTGGATGTGCAGCACCGCCGTGCTCTGATCGAACCGCTTCCACTGCAGGTTCGTACCTTCACTGACCGCCCGCAGCCCTACGCTGAGGGACGTCCAGCCCTGACCGATGGCGTACTGCACCATCGACGTCGTGTCGAAGCTGACCGTGCCCGCGTTCGCGCAGCCGGCCGGGGAACCCACTGCGCGGTTGGCTGGCACGGTCGCGGTGTGCCCGCCGTCCCACGCCGGCTGGTTGTTCCACGTCGTATTGCTGTCGAACCCGCCGACGATCCACAGCTTCGCGTCCGACGCCGGGTTGCACGTCCACGACCACTTCTGCAGGATCTCGAAGTTCGAACTCTGCACCGTCGCGCCGGCCGCGCCGTACGTCTCCATCCGGAACAACGACCGCACACTGTACGTCGGACTGGTGCAGGTGTTCCCGGTGAAGTTGTCACACGTCAGACCCGAACCCGCGTCACCGTACGTCGCGCTGTTGGACATGAACGTCGTCTGCCAGAACTTCGACCCGGCCAGGTCCGACCGCGACGCCACCACCGCCCACGCGTTGCTCGCCTTGTTCCCGGTGAACGTCGGATCGATGTACACCGGATACCGCGTCGCGGGATCGGTCAGGAAACCCTTGTCAGGAACGATCTTCAGCGTGCTGCCGGTCAGGGTCTCACCCATCGCCCGGACCCGCGGCGCCGCACGACCAGCGGTCTGCGACTGCGCCGACCGGATCTCGGTCCGCTCGTTCACCACCGCGTCGGCGGTGTCCCACATCGTCGCCCGCGGCGAGGAGAACACCACAGCGCCGCGCTCGTCCTTCGCGTGCACGCCGCCGTCCGCGTCGGTGCCCAGCGTCACCCCGGTCGTCTGCAACCCGAACGACAACTGCGCCAGCGCCGGGTTCGCCGCAGCCTGCGCCGAATGCACCACCAGCACCTCGGAGAACCCCTCCGCCAGCGCCGTCAGCCGCAGATCCACGCCCGGCAGCACCTCGGCATACGTCGCGGTCGCACCGGACAACACCGGCTTCGGCAACGCCCGGCCCGGCCACGTCATCGCCAGCTTCCGGCCGCCGTCGGTCAGCGTCGCCAGAGGTCCCGACCCGCCGGGCGAGAACGTCACCGGCAGCAGCGTCGCCGCGGCCGCCAGAGTGCCGCCATCGAACCGCAGCGTCGTATCGAGGTCCGTCCAGGAGCCGTCGGCCCGGCGCACCCAGCGCGGGCTCACATGATGCTCGACGGTCGCAGTGCCGTTCTTCCCGATGACGGTCCGGGACGTCGGGGTCCGCCGGTCGATCGCCTCGACCGCACCACCACACGCCTTCGCCGACGCCAGCGCCGCCGCGACATCGTTGCGCGACGCCACACACGGCACCTGCGCACCAGCGGAACCGACGCCGACAACCTGCAGCACCGACGTCAGCAGACCGGCCACAATCGCCGAAGAAACGATTCTGCGCACACCAAAAGACGACCTGCCGGTCACATCGATCCCCCGTAATCGCTGAAAGACCTCGGCAACCTACGGCAGCGCGACACACCCGCGCAACGGGCTTCGAACCCGTTGGCAGGCAGGGAACACAGCCCGTCACGCTGGCCGGCCCGTCAGGACGCCCATCGACCAGCCAAGATCACCTACGGCGACCGAAACCGCGTGGCGAACCTTCACACAAATTCACTGGCGGTGATCCCGTCAATTCGGGCACATGGATTCGTCGGATTCCGCGCGCCGGGATCACGACGCAGACGGCGCTCACGAACGCGGTCCCGGCGGGCAGACCGACGGCCGCATGACGCGCCCGACGGCCCAGGCTCCGCGGCCGGCGCCTCGAACTCCTCCCGTCCGCGCAGGTCGTGATGCGCCGACGCAAGGGGTGGCGCGGCGGGGTAGGAACGCGTAAGTTTTGACTTACCAATGACTGACCTTGACATCACCCTCGCGGCGGTTGCTGATCCGACCCGGCGGGCCATGCTGCAGCGGCTGGCGTTGGGGCCGGCGACGACCGGGCAGCTGGCCGAGCTTTTTCCGATCAGCCGGCCGGCGGTGTCGCAGCATCTGCGGGTGCTGCTCGACGCCGGGCTCGTGCGGGCCGAGACGCGCGGGCGGCACCGGTGGCACGAGCTGCTGACCGGGCCGCTCGACACGATCGGCGCCTGGACCCGTGACCTGGCCGGCCGCCACGCGCACGCACCGACACTGCGACCTGAGGAGCCCACATGACCCAGCCCGTCACCTACGTCGAGATCAACAGCCCGGACCTCGCCGCTACGAACGCGTTCATGGCGGCGGCGTTCGGGTGGCACGCGCAGCCGTTCGCCGCGGCCGACTATCTCGTCGCGCCACATGGGGACGGGGCCGGGGTCGACACCGGGTTGCTCGCCTCCCGCGACGGGCAGCCGCGGACCGTGCCGGTGATCCGGGTCGACGACCTGCCGAAGACCCTCGAGGTGGTCCGCGCCCACGGGGGCACGGTCGTCGTCGAGCCGTTCACCCTGCCGGGTCTCGGTCACGGCTGCTACATCACCGATCCGGCCGGTGTCCTGCTCGGCCTGCACGCCTACGATGCGGGCGCCTGAGCCGGCGGCGGTGGTTAGGGTGGCGGCATGACGACGATCGAGGCGGGGCTGCGGCGGGTGGCGGAGCTGGCCGGGCGGGAGCACTGGCTGGCCGTGCTGGTGACGATCAGGCCGGACGGTGAGGCGTCGACGTCGGTCGTCAACGCCGGCGTCCTGCCGCACCCGGGCACCGGTGAGCCGGTCGTCGCGCTGGTTTCCCGGGGTGACACGGCCAAGCTGCGGAACCTGGCCGGTCACCCGCGGGCGACGCTCGTCTTCCGGGCCGGCTGGGAGTGGATCTCGGTGGCCGGGGCCGCCGAGGTCGTCGGGCCCGAGGTGGGCGCCGAGCCGCTCAGGCTGCTGCTGCGCGACGTCTACCACGCCGCCGGCGGCGTGCACCCGGACCTCGACGAGTACGACCGGGCGATGCTGGAGGACCGTCGCGTCGCCGTCCTGATCCGCCCCGAGCGCTTCGCCACCAACCCCTGACCGGTGGCGGCCCCGGCGCAGGCCAGGACCGCCGCTGGGGTTGCGATCAGGTCATCGTCATGTACAGCCGTTCGCCGGCACGCTCGTAGCCGACGCGGGTGTAGACGCGCCAGGAGTCCTCGCCGGAGGCCTCCAGCCAGGCGAGGTCCACCCCGGACGCGAAGAGGCGGGCCGTCACGTCGGCGGTGATGGCACCGGCGAGGCCGCGGCGGCGGTGTGGCGTACACACGGCGATCCCGGCGACCTCGCTCACCCCGTCGGCGGGTGGGACCGCCTGGCCGCCGCCCGCGCACTCGTCGCCGGTGACGGCCATGACGGCGACGCCGCCGGCGGCCTGCAGGCGGCGGACCCGGGCAACATCCGCCGGGGACGCGACGGGCTCCGCGCCGAAGGCGGCGTTCTGCGCGCCGATCAGCGCCGCGAGCAGCTCGTCGGTGTCCGGTGTCCGCAGCTGGTACGGGTCGGGCACGGCGGGCGTCCGCAGCGTCGACGGGCGGCAGCACAGGTACGTGTGCCGCGCCTCGACCACGAAACCGGCGGCGCGCAGCAGCCCTTCCAGCGACGGGGCGCAGCCGGTGACGTACTCCAACCGCGGCGTGCGGTCGGCGGCCCGGAACGCCGCGACCAGGTCGGCGACGTCGCCGGCGGTGATCGGGGCGTCGGGGCGCGGGGTGGCGTAGTTGATGCTGGGGCTCGCCGTCGTCGGGTCGACCCCGATCACGAACGGCCCGACCCGCACGGGTGCGGGGCGGCTGGAGAGGTTGACGACGACGGACTGCTGGATGCGGGCATCCAAGGACACGGTGATACCTCAAGACGTGAGAAGACCAACGATGGGCGAACAACGCATGGGGCCGCCCAACGCACGCGTCGTCACATCGACGCTCAGGCGGCCGCTCGGCCTACCCGGATCACAGGCTTCAGTCCTTCGTGCACCACTGTCCACGCCGTCTGCGTGGCCGACTGCCACAGTCCCCCATCCCGGGCCGCGCTGTCAAGCGAACCCAGCCCGCGGCCCGCTGTCAAGCGACGTCGTACAGCAGGTGGGTGACGCGGTCGCCCTGCACGATGCGGGACGGGTTGCCGAGGGTGATGGGGTCGCCGGTGCCGGCGCCGCCGAAGAACGGGCGGCCCGAGCCGAACACGACCGGCACCACGTGCAGCACGATCTGCTCGATCAGGCCGAGGCGCAGCGCCTGCCCGCCGATCTGCCCGGCCGCGACGTCGACGATCCGGTCGGGGCCGGCCAGCTCCTGGGCCTGTTCGATCGCGGCCGCGACGCCACCCGTCACGAACGTGAACGGCGCGGTGTCCGCGTGCTTCCAGCCGGTCGGCGGCGTGTGGGTGACGACGAAGACGTGCTCACCCGCGGGTGGGACGCCGCCCCACCCGTCCGTCAGGTCGAACAGGCGCCGCCCGATCACGACCGCGCCGATGTTCGGGTAGACGGACTGGACGAAGTACTTCGACGCCAGGGTGGTGCGGCACGGCTCGTCCTGCCGCGGCGACCACCGCCACTCGGCGTCGCCGTTGCCGAACCAGTCGAACAGCGGCCCGACGGTGTCGTCGTCGCGGGCGATGAACCCGTCCAGCGACACCACCGCGCCCATCTTCACGTGTCCCATGCCCACGCTCCTCCTGCCAGGTCATCACCGACGTTAGCGTCAACTGACAGAAAGCGTTGGGCGGCTCGCACGTACTCGGGTACGCCGTACGCGATGTCCTCCAGCGCCGCGCACCGGGCGAAGAACACGACCCGCTCGCCGAACGCGGGGTCGGTGGGGCCGCCGTAGGCGTCCAGCACCGCGGCGAGGAAGTCGGCGCCGAAGTCGCGGTACAGCCGGGCGAAGTCCAGCGCCGGGTCGGTGACGGCCGCGTCGGTCCAGTCGATGACCCCGGTGACCGTGCCGTCCCGCTCCAGGATGTGCTCGGCGCCCAGGTCGGCGTGGGCCAGGACCCTGCGGGGCGCCGGCGCCGGGACGCCGGTGTGCAGCCGGTCCAGCAGCTCGGGCGGGCCGTCGAGGTCCTCCAGCCACTCGGCCGGGTCGGCGTCCTCGACCGGCACCAGGCCGAGCACGTCGGCCGGCTCGATCGCGTGCAGCTCGCGCAGGAACCACCCCATCGGCCCGGCCAGCGCGGCGGGCGCCGACCGGCCCAGCAGCGGGCGGCCGGGCAGCAGCGGATAGGCCAGCACACCCGTCTCCGCGTCGGCGAAGCGCACCGCCGGCACAGGCAGCGACACCCGTCCGGCCAGCGCGTCGAGCAGCGCCGCCTCACGTCGTACCGTGGCAGCCTCCGCAACCCGGAGGACCAGGCCGCCGGCGAGGAACGCCGTGTTGTCCAGGCCCCTGCCGAGCTCGGTGACCGCGACGTCGGCCAGCTCGGGAACGTGCGCCCGCAGGGCTCGCAGAGCGCGCTCTCGCATACCGGGCTCCAATCGTTGGATAGTCTTGGACAGTGTCCCGTGCAGCCCCGCGGTCGTGGTGGCCCTGATGCCGGGCGGGCGCCCGTGCCGTCCGACGACCTCCTGGCGGTGGTCGCGGAGCGCACGGCGCTGCTGTCCCGTGACGGGCCCTACCGGGACCCGGACCAGGCCGAGCGGGCACAGGGGCGGGCCGCCGCGCGGCTGCTGCTGGCGGGTTCCGGCGACGTCACGGACCTCGACGGCGCGTTCGGCCGTCTGGGGTACGACTCCTCCCACAGCGTCGACGCCGCGACCGGACGCCGCCACAGCATGTTCTCCATGAGCGTGACCTACGGGCCGGCCTGGGGTCTCGTCCTCGCCGACCGGTCCGCGCCGCCGCGCTACGTCATCGAGGTGCCGCACCCCGGCTTCGACATCAACACCGACAGGCTCGGCGTCGCCCTCCACCGCATGGTCCCCGGCAGCGTCCTGCTCATGGCCGGCGCCCACCGCATGGCCGGCAACGGCGGCGCGGACGTCGCCCACAACGACAGGTCGATGTTCCACGTCCTGGCGACCGAGCTGGCCCGCGGCGGCCTGAGCCAGGTGCAGCTGCACGGCTTCGCCGACAAGCACCTTCCCGGCGCGCAGGCGGTCGTGTCGACCGGCGCGGGCCGCGTCTCGCCGCTCGCCCGCGACGTAGCCGCAGGCCTGCAGGAGGCGGGCGTCGTCGTCCGCCGCGCCTGGACCGCCACCCTCGGCCGGCTCGAAGGCACCACCAACGTCCAGGGCAGGGCCGCCGCCGACATCGGCGCGCCGTTCCTGCACATCGAGCTGAGCTGGGCCATCCGCGGCAACCCCGAACGCCTCGACACCGTCGCCCACGCCATCGCCGGACGCCTGCTTCCCGGCTGACCCGGGCCGGCCCTGGGCGCGCTGCCGTCCGGCCGTTCAGCCGGGTCCGCGGGTCGATCCGGTGGCTCGGCCCTGCAGTTCCACGACCCGAAGCGCCGCGCCGACGAGTCGATGGCGAGGCGTGGGCTCCCGCCTCACAGGAGTGACGTCGCCGGCACGAAGGTGTAGCCCAGCTGCTGGATGCCGTCGACGAGCTCCGGCAGGTACTGCAGGCCGAGGAACGGGTGGTAGAAGAAGCTCGCCACGTTGTCGCGGACGACGAGCTGGCGGCGCGCGGAGGCGATCAGGTCCGCGGCGAGCCGCACGCCGTGCTGGTTGAACCGCTGGGTGGCGACGTTGCCGAGCGTCTCGGGGATGACCGGCGTCCCGTAGGCGTCCTGCACCCGGTACGGGAAGTACTGGCTGACCGACCGGGTGCCGGCCGGCGTGCCGGACAGGACGCCGGAGAAGTACAGGACCTGCTCGTAACGGGCCCGGATGCCGGGCGCCGAGGCGATCGCCCGGTAGTCGGTGGCGCTCGCCGTGTAGTGCGGGAACTCCCAGATGTCCGGCACCGGCAGGCCCGCCGCGGTCCACTCCTGGCGGGCCGCGGTGAGCCGGCCGAGCGCCCACTCCGGCGAGTCGTCCTGGACCGGGCCGTCCAGCTGGACCACGCCGGCGTCGTCGACGTGGGCGCGGTAGAACTCGTAGTCCTCGGCGCTGACGCCGTACGGGTTGCGGACCCCGACGAGGCCGTGCGTGTAGCCGTGCATGATGAGCGTGCCGCCGTGTTCGCTCATGTACCGCAGCGCGTCGACGACTGCGGGCGTGCCGCTCAGCGTCCGGTGTACGGGTACGCCGCCGGAATACACGCCCGCCCAGTCGTCGTACACCGCGAACACCGCCACCGCGAACGGGATCTTGCGGGCCGACAGGAAGTCGGCGATGGCGCGCAGCTGCGCCGGGTCGGAGTGCGGGCCGACGTCCTCGATGCGCACCAGCGCCCGGTGCCGGTCCGGCGTCTGCGGGTCGAGCAGCGCGTACAGCAGGTCGGCGAGGACCAGGTACCGGTCGTCGAACGTCACGTAGGTCAGCGGCACCTCGGTCACGTACGTGAGCGCGCCGACCCGTACCGCATAGGGAGCCTCCGAACCGTCCGGCTGGACGGCGCCGGCGAGGGTCGCCGCCTTCGCGTCGGGTGCGACGCCGATGCGGACCATGGCGCCGGCGGCGGGGTTGCGGGTGAGCTCCGTCCCGCGGTACCGGACGGCCGACACGGCGGTCTCGTCGATGGTCGCCGAGCTGAGGCCGGTGCCCCCGTACTTGCCGATGAGCTGCCAGATGTTCGCGCCCAGCCACAGCACGGGCGCGCCGCCGGCGACGTCGGCGAGGAACGCGTCGGGCAGCGGCTCGTCGTACGTCGACCCGATGTAGATCGTCAGCCGGTGCCGTGCCGCGCTGCCCCTCGCGTACCTGGTGACCGGCGCGGCCTCCCACTTCCCGAAGTGGGACGCGAGGTTGCCGGCCTGGACGGCGTACAGCTCGCCGAGGTCACCGTAGGGCCCGGTCGTGTCGTACAGGACGAGCACCCCGGACGGTGGCGGCCCTGACGGTGTCCCGGCCGGCGGTTTCGGCGCGGCGCCGCACCCGGCCAGCAGCACGCTCGACACGACGATCGCGACCACCGTGCCACGCAAGCTCACCGTCCTGACGGTAGTTGCCCGCCCCGCGGCCCGGCGCCGATTCGCCCGGATCCCAGGGGATCGCGGGGCTCACGGCAGCGGCGGGCGCACCCGGAACGCGCTGTCGGCGCGGAACGCGGCGCTGCCGTCCGCCTGGTCGACCCACAGCTCGTAACCCTGGCGGTGCACGAAGTGGCCGCGGTAGTTGGCGGACTCCAGGAACACCTCGCCGGTGGCGGTGCCGGTGGCGGTCGCGGTCGCGGTCGCGCAGAACGTGGCGTCGCCGCGGAACACGAAGCTGCCCTCGTCGCGGCTCAGCCGGAGCCGCCACGACTGGTGGCGCAGGTACTGCCCGTTCGCCGACCGGAACGAGAAGCACGCCGCGTCGGACAGGCCGGGCACGACTTCGAACGTCGCCGGGCCGGTCGCGGTGACGAGGGCGCCCAGTTGGCCGGTCGTGCCGAGGTACCGCCCGGGGACGGCACCGGACTCCAGGGACACCGGTCCGAGGCGCAGCGCGGCGGGCGGCGCGGACTCCGGCGGGGGTGTCCGGGACGGCGGGGGTGTCCGGGACGGCGGGGGTGTCCGGGACGGCGCGGTCACCGGCGGGGGCGGGGTGTCGGCGCGGCCGGGCCAGGCCACGGCGGCGACGGCGGCGCCGGCCAGGACCGTCACGGCGGCCGCGACCTTCGCGACCGGGACGCCCGCCAGCCACCCGGCCGCGGCGGGCGGCCCGGCCACGACGGCGGGCGGCGTGGCGCCAACCGCACCTGGGCCGAGAAGGGCGCCCGTACCTACGGCAGGAGCGGCACCTGTACCCGTACCGGGAGCGGCGCCCGCACCCGGAGCAGCGCCCGCACCCGCACCCGGCGCAGCGCCCGCACCCGCACCCGGAGCGGCGCCCGTACCCGGCGGTACGGGCGAACAGGCGGCGGACGTGGCGGTCGATGCGGTGCTCGGCAGGCCGCGGGCGGCGAGCGCGGCGGCGAGGGTCACCGGCACGGGCAGCAGCGCGAGCCCGGTCAGCAGCCGCTCCGTGTCCACGAGGTCCTCGGCGGCGCCCGCGCACGTGGCGCAGGACCGGGTGTGCCGGCCGATCCGCTTGCGCCACAACGGGCCGGGGATGCCGTCCCAGTCGGCGACGACGGTGCTCAGCCAGGGGCACCGCGGCCGGGCGTCGAGCGCGGCGACCAGCGCGCGGGCCTGGTCCAGGCGCCGGCGCAGGCGCTGCACCCGCACCGCGGCGTGCGCGACGCTCACACCGAGCGCGGCGGCGAGCTCGGCGCGGCTCAGCTCCTCGCCGACCTCCAGCCACCAGAGCGACCACAGCAGCCGGTCGTCGGGGTCGAGCCACGCCACCGCCTGCCCAGCCTGCCGGCGCTGCGCCGCCAGCTCCAGCCGCAGCATGGTGAGGTCCTCGAAGTCCCCGGCGTCGGGCGCGCCGGCGACGTCGTCCAGCGCCGCCCGCCGCCCGGCGGCGACCCGCTCCCCGTGCAGGAACGTGGCGGCCTGTCGCACGGCGATCGCCGCGATCCAGGCCCGGAAGCTCTCCGGCTCCCGCACCGACGGCAGCTGCCGCAGCGCCCGCACCATCGTGTCCTGCACGACGTCGTCGACGGCGGCCGGATGCCCGGCGAGCGCCCGCCGCACGATCGAGTACACCAGCGGCAGATGGGCCGCGACGAGCCCGTCGAGCGCCCGGTCGTCACCGCCCTGGGCCGCGACGACCAGCGCCGCCTTCCTCCTGCCCGCCCTGCCCATCCGCCTCACCGATGCCCGTCCAGTCAGGCGACCAGCATGCCAGCGCAACCCCGCCGCACGCCACGGCCGCACGCCACCGCCGCACGCCACCGCCGCACGCCACCGCCGCACGCCACCGCCGCACGCCACGGCCCTTGCCCGCCCGGTGCCGCCGGGTCTCCGAGTCGCCGGGCCCGGGCTCAGGCGAGGTCGGCCGAGGCGCCGAGGGGGATGCGGGCGTACGCGGTGCCCGCGGTCTCGTCGAGCCATTCGTCGAACTGGGACTGGCCGATCTCGCTGAGGTTCACGTCGTGGATCGGGAACGCGCGGGCCGGCCGGACCTCGCGGGCGAACGTGATGACCTCGCCGAGCTTGACCCACGGCCCGGACGCGGGGACGAGCAGGGTGTCGACCGGCTCCGCGGGCACGAAGAGCGAGTCGCCGGGGTGGTAGACGCCGTCGACGATGTACCCGACGTTGGGGCAGCCGGGCAGCCCGTCGATGATCTCGGCGTGCCGGCCGCCGACGACGCGGACATCGAAGCCCGCCGCGGTGAACGTGTCGCCGACCTCCACGGGGACCGCCCCGAGCGACGGGGCGAGCGCCGGATGGGTGTAGACGGTGACGTCCGGGTGGGCGGCGAGGGCGGCCGCGTCCACGTGGTCGGCGTGCTCGTGCGTGATGAGCACGGCCGTCGCGCCGGACAGGCACGCCGGATCGGAGTAGACGCCGGGGTCGATCACCAGGGCCAGGTCGCCGGACTCGAGGCGGACGCAGGCGTGGCCGTACTTGGTGAGCCGCATCAGCGCAATCTACCGACGCGCGCCGGGGTGGCCGTGGCGGGTCAACGCCTGGCCGCCGCCTCGCTGCGGATCCACTGCAGGAGCCCGGGGTTCGCCTCGGTGGTGACGACGCTGACCGCGGTGCGCACGAACCGGTCGTCGTCGAGCAGCGCGAGCATGCTGGCGGCCAGGTCCTCGCGGGCGGTGTACATGCCGTCGGCGAACCCCTCGACCATCGTGTACGCCGTGGCCGCCGGCAGGTGGAACAGGCCGCTGGGCCGCACGGCCGTCCAGTCGACGTCGCTGCCGCGCAGCAGCTCCTCCATCCGCCGCATGTCGTCGTACAGCGTCCGGCCGAGGACCCGCGTCAGGTACGGCAGCAGGATCCGGTTGAACAGGAACCCGCCGCCGGAGTACGGGCGCGGGTCGACGCCGGCGGAGGTGACCACGACCACGCGCCGCACCCCGTGCCGCCGCATCGCGGCGACGATGTTGGCCGCGCCGCGCGAGTACACGCTGACCGGCTGCTTCCCGGCCCGTACCCCCAGCGCCGACAGCACCGCGTCCCGGCCCGCGACGGCGGCGTCGACGGCCCGCTCGTCGAGGACGTCGGCGGCGACCACCTCGAGCCGCTCGTGCCGCAGCGGGAACTCGCCGGGCCGCCGCACG
Source organism: Dactylosporangium sp. NPDC049742 (assembly GCF_040674675.1). NCBI lineage: Bacteria > Bacillati > Actinomycetota > Actinomycetes > Micromonosporales > Micromonosporaceae > Dactylosporangium > Dactylosporangium sp. NPDC049742. Next base: position 160,448 of record NZ_JBFANF010000016.1, read on the forward strand.
ACCGCGGCGACGTGATGCCCCGCGGTGAGCGCCTGCTCGACCAGTACCCGCCCGGTCGCCCCGTTGGCGCCGAACACCGCCAGGCGCCTCGACACCCGCATGATGACCCTCCGCTCGCTCGGCCTACGACACCCGAGACGAGACGGCCGGCCCGTCCGTGACACGAGCCTTCACGCGGCGGCTGCGGCAGGTGGTGTACGGCTACCGCCCCGGCTGTCATCGAGTTGCCGGCCCGCGAGGTGGTCGGGCACGATTGCGGGTCGGCGGGTCGGCGGGGACGGACGGGGGCCGTGATGCGGGAGTTTCTGCGGGTGGAGGATCTGCGCGGCCTGGTGGCGGCGCGGTTCGGGTCCGATCGGCGCCTGGTGGCGCTGGACCGGGTGACCGGCGGGTCCAAGAAGGGCGTGTACCGGCTCCGGCTCGACGACGGTCAGGCCGTGATCCTGTACGTCTGGGCCGCCGGCGAGAACTACTGGCCGCCGTCGCCGTCGGCCGTGCCGGACGACCCGTTCACCGACGCGTCGGGCGCCGAGCTGTTCGCCGCCGCGCACGCGGCGCTCACCGGCGCCGGGGTCAGGGTGCCGCACCTGCTCGTGCTCGACCGGTCCTGCGACCACCTGGACGCGGATCTGGCCCTCATCGAGGACGTCGGCGCGGTGCGCCTCGAGACGCTGCTGCGGGACGACCGGGCGGGCGCCGCGGCGCCGCTGGAAGCCCTCGGCGACGCCCTGCGCCGCATGCACACGACGACCTCCTCCTGGTACGGGCGGCTGCTCGGCCCGACCGGGTCCGGGCAGCGACCGGCCGAGGACGTCATCGTCGACCGGGCCCTGGCGCACCTCGACGCCGCTACCGCGCTCGACGGGCGGCTCTCCGCGCACCGGGACCGGATCGCCGCCCACGTGCGGGCGCTGCGCGGCGCGGTGACGGCGCGGCAGTCGTACACGCTGATCCACGGCGAACTCGGGCCCGACCACGTCTTCGTCACCCCCGCGGGCGAGGCCGTCGTCATCGACATCGAGGGACTCACGTTCTTCGACGTCGAGTGGGAGCACGCGTTCCTGCGGCTGCGCTTCGGCGACGACTACCCCGCGCTGCGCCCCGTCGAGCTCGACCCGCGGCGGTTGCGCCTGTACGAGTACGCGCAGACCCTCTCGCTCGTGGAAGGCCCGCTGCGGATCGCCGCCACCGACTTCCCGGGCCGCGACTTCATGCTGGACCTCGCCGAACGCAACATCGTCAAGGCCCTCGCCGCCGTCCAGTAGCGTTGCCCGCATGGACGACTGCCTGCGGCTGGCGCTGCTGGAATGCGACTACACGTCGCCCGTGCGCGGGTCGCTGTCGCGGCAGAGCGTCCAGGACCGGCAGGCCCGCCACGGGGAGCTGCTGCGGGCCCCGATCGCCGGGAGCGTCGGCGAGGCCCGCTGGACCGAGGACGCCCTGCTGCGCAGCGCCGTCCCCGCCGGCACCGACCCGGTGATCCGCGGCCTGGACGGCATCGCCGCCTTCCCCGAACTGCGGGTGCTGCACCTGCCCGCGTCGGCCGTCCCCGACCTCACGCCGCTCACGGAGCTGCCCTCGCTGGCCCTGCTCAGCCTCGGCGTCACCCCGGCCACCGACCTGCGGCCGCTGCTGGACTGCCCGCGCCTCACCCGCGTCGACGTGCCGGCGCCCGCCGCGCAGCATGACGTGCTGGTCGCGCTGGCCGCGCGCGGCGTCCACGTCGACCAGCTGCTGCCCGCCCGCGACGCGGCGCCGTTCGGCAACCCGATCCTCAAGCTCGCCGTCCTCGACCTCCTCGGGGTGCCGCTGCCCCTGCCCGAGCCGTTCGACGAGTACACCCTGGACGACGCCAACCTGACCCGCGTCCTCGCGATCGAGCTCACCCAGCAGCAGCTGGACTCCGTCGAGCGGCTGCACTGGACCGGCGGCGGCTACGACATCCAGCACGCCGTCTGGCCCCAGTGGGACGGCGAGACCGGCGAGTTCGACCTGCGCTCCCTGCGTGGCATCGAGTCCCTGCGCAACCTCAAGCACCTACAGGTGACCCCGCTGTCCCTCCTCCCACCCGCCGACCTCGCCGCCCTACGCGCCACCGGCGTCACCGTCACCGAGCTGCACGGCGGCCATTGACGACCTCCGCTTCGGCGAGATCGTGTCGCAGAAGGGCCACGTCGTGGTACTGGTGGCTGTGCCATCCGGCCTCGGGGCCGCAGCCACGTTCGCTGGGCTGTCGTCGATGAAGGTGATCTCGTCGCTGGGTGCGCCGAGGTGGGCGGCCACCGCGGTGAAGGCGGCCGGGTCCGGCTTGCGGTGGCGCAGGCGGTGGCTGAAGAACAGGTGGTCGAACCGGGCGAACACGTCGGGATACCGGCGGGTCAACGCGTCTTCTTCCAGCGGTCCGGTGTTCGTGAACGGTCGAGCCGGCGGGCGTGATCGAAGTGGAACGCCACACCGCCGAGGTCGACGACGAGGTGCCCGGTGCTCATGGGCGGATCTCGGCGGTTGCGGTGGTCGCCGCGCCGCGGATCTCGTCGAGCAGCAGGACGAGGTCGTCTTCGGTGGTCGCCGGGTTGAGCAGGCAGGCGCGAAGGGCCTCGGCCCCGGCCAGCCGGGTGCCTGTCAGGAAGGCGCGCCCGCGGTGCTGGACGATCGCGGGGATCCGGCGGTTGAGGTCATCCAGCCGGTCGTCCCGGTCGGCGGGGTGGTACCTGAACGCGACGATCGAGGTGCTGACCGGGGCGAGCAACTCGAAGTCGGGGGCGGCGTCGATCATCGAGGCCAGGGTGTGTGCGAGCCGGACCGTCGTGCCGACCAGCCGGACGATGCCGTCCCTGCCGAGGTGTGACATGGTGGCCCAGGTCCGCAGCGCCCGGAACGGGCGGGTCTGCTCGGGGCCGTACTCGGAGAACCATCCGGGCCCGTCCTCGTGGTCGTCGCGCAGGTAGGCGGGTACGAGGCTGAACGTGGCCCGGGTCAACGCCGGATCCCGCCAGAGCACGCATCCGCAGTCGACCGGCACACCGAGCCACTTGTGCGGATCCAGGACGAGCGAGTCGGCCCGCGCCATACCCGCGTAGCCGGCGGACGCGGCGCCGGAGGCGAGCGCACCGAGCGCGCCGTACGCGCCGTCGACATGGAACCAGAGCCCGTGGGCGGCGGCGACGTCCGCGATCTCGTCCAACGCGTCGACGGCGCCGGTGTTGACGGTGCCGGCGCTCGCCGCCACGCAGAACGGTCGCAGCCCCGCCCGCGCGTCACGGGTCACCAAGGCCCGCAACGCGTCGACGTCCATGCGGAACCCGCCGTCCACGGGCACCACCCGCACGTGACGGCTGCCCAGACCCAGCAGCTCGGCGGCCTTCCGCAGACAGCTGTGCCCCTCCGCGGACACGTACAGGACCATCGGCGGGAGACCGTAGAGCCCTTCCTCACGGACGTCGGCGCCGTCCCGGCCCACGGCGCGCTGCCGGGCGGCTGCCAGCGCGACCACGGTCGCCATCGAGGCGCCACTGGTCAGCAGTCCCCCGCCCGGACGGTGCGGGAAACCGACCAGGTCGGCAAGCCACCTCAGCACGGTGTGCTCCAGGAGCACGCCGGCGTGGTCGCCGCCGGCACAGCTCGGGTTCAGGGCGGCGGCGATCGGCGCGACCAGCACGCCGGCCGCGGACGGTGCGGAGTTCACCCAGCCGAAGAACCGGGGATGACCGTTGCCCATCGGGTACGGCAGCACGCGGGTGCGGATGTCGCGGACCAGATCGGTCAACGGCCGCCCTGCCGAAGGCAGATCCTGACCCATCAACCAGGCACGGTCGGCCTCCGTCACCGGTTGCCAGACCGGCCGGTCACGGACACCACTCAAATGATCGGCCGTGACGTCGGCGGCGAGCCGGCCCACCCGCCTCAGCTCGTCCATCACCGCTCCCCGTCTGGCCGGGCCGCGTGCGGCCCGGCCAGCCCGAGATCCATCACCAGGTAGTAGACGCACTCGACGTCCCCGCTGTTGGCGAACGCGTGCCGGCAGTCGCCGGGGAAGTAGACCGAGTCGCCTGCCTCCAGCGTCGATGCCTGACCGTCGATCGTGAGCGTGAGACGGCCCGACTCGACCGCCACGTATTCGCGCGAGCCCGGACGGTGCGGCGAGAACTCCCCGGCGTCGACACCGGGTCCCAGCACTGTGCGCATGAACTCGAACTCGACGCCGGGCAGCACCGGCGAAAGGATGCGCCGCTCCCACCCCGCCGGGTCGCGGACCACCCGTTGTTGTCCGTTGCGCAGCAGCACGAACGCGTTGCCGGCAGGCTCGTCCAGCAGGCGGGAGATCGACGTGCCCAACGCCGTCGCAAGCCTGTCCAGGACCAGGACGGTCGGCGTCTTCGTGCCGCGCTCCACATCCGACACCATGCTGCGGCTCACGCCGCTCAGCTCGGCCAGCTGCTCCAGCGCAAGCCCTTGCGCACGCCGCCGAGCCCGTATCCGCAACCCCAGCTCAGCCATCGACAACCCGCTGGAGAGGAACCCAGCACCACCAGCCACGAATCCACTATAGCGGAGATGTATCCACTATCAAGGAACGCGCCACGACGACCGTGCGACCGGCCGTCGCCGGGAGGGTGCGCTCTGGAGCCTGTGTCCAGCCCGTAGTGATGGGTGGTGCTGGTCGGGCTCGGCGGCGGGTCATGGGCCGAGGGGGTCGACGCTGATGCGGCGTACGCGGCCGTTGACGCGTTTGTGCGGGTCGGAGCCGCTCGCGCGGTTCGGGACGGTTGCTTCGGCGGTCTCGTGCACAGACTGCGAGACGATGCGCCCCGCGGTGGGCTGGGGGTGCCGGCCCACCGGCCGCCGCTCGGGTTGCGGCAAGCCGACGCCGGCAGCGGCGGCCCGAGGACTGCCCACCGCGCGTCGGTGGTATCGGTCGGATACCTCCTCGCGCGAGTGGCACAGCCGCACGGACATGACACGCCGGGACACGGCTTCCCGCCCCGGCGCAGGGCAGGGTGCAATGACATCGCGGGCCCTTGAGGTCCGTTGGTGTAGGAACCCTGGCCACGGCGCCCAGGCGTCGCCGCTGCTCGTGGTGGCTGGTCACGTCCGCCGGGGTGGCGGCACGGGTCACTCGATGGCGTCGATCAGCTTGACCCGCTCGTGGAGGCCGCGGCGCAGGCTGACGGCGCGCTGGAGGGGCAGCGGGGGTAAGCGGAGCTCGTGGTCGCGCCAGTGGACGAGATCGAGGTGGGCGGCGGCGGTCGGGCCGAAGTCGGTCGGGGCGGGCTGGTCGGCGGCGGGGCCGACGCCGCCGACCCACTCCACGCGGGCGCCGAGCATCGCCCTGCCCCACCAGTCGCAGAACCAGTCGGCCGGGGCGACGGGCTCGATCAGGCCGTCCAGCAGCAGGTCGCCGACGCGGTGGGCGTCGGCGGCGGAGACGACCAGGTCGAGGTCGCCCGGGGTGACCGGAAGGCCGCGGACGGCGAGGGCGGCGCTGCCGGTGAGCCACCAGTCGACGCCTGCGGCGTCGAGCCGGCGGCAGACCTCGTCGAGGGCGGTGTCCCACGGGACCGGGTCCAGGCCGGCGGACTGGCGAAGCATCATGACGATCAGGCGGGCGAAGTTTTCCCAGGCGCGGTCCAGGTGCGGGGTGTCCGCCGGGAACCGCTTCAGCCAGACGCCGTCCTCGCGGGTGAAGCCCGCCTTGCGCACCGCGGGGACGAGGGGGTCGGCCACCTGCGTGAGCCGGAACTCCGAGTGTGAACCTGTGTCATGCCGGACCGCCACCGCTTCCATGCCGTCGATACCACCACACGGGTATGACAAAAACGCCGAGGGCGATCGTCGCGGCCGCGCAAGCGAGGAGGGTGGGGCGGGCGCCGAGCAGGGCGACGAGCGGGCCGCCGAGCATCGTGCCGAGCGGGACCGCGAGCACGAGGACGGCGCCGTTGGCGGCGAGGACCTGCGGCAGGTCGGCGGCGGGCGTGGTGCGCTGGAAGAGCGCCATCGACGTCGCCATGTACGGCGCCCAGATCGCGCCGGCGAGCGCGAAGCTGCCGATCGCCACCGGGGTCGGCACGTCGAGGCCGAGCGGCAGCATCGCGGTGCCGAAGGCGAGGACGATGCCGATCGTGGTCGGCCACAGTGACAGCCGTCGCAGGTATCCGGTGACGAGGCCGCCGAGCAGCGCCCCGGCGCCGAACGCGGTGTAGTAGGTGCCCAGGAGCGTCGCCGAGCCGTGCAGGTCGGTGGCGACGTGGATCGGCATGGCGACGTAGAACGGGCCGAACAGGAAGAAGAACGCGAACGACAGGGCGAGCAGGCCGAGCAGCGTGCGGTCGTGCCGGATGGCCGCGAACCCGGCCTTGGACGACGAGCCGTCCGCCGCGGGAGCGCCCGGCGGCACCGCCAGGCGGTAGGTCAGCGCGAGCACCGCGAAGGTGGCCGCGTCGATCGCGATGACGGTCGCCGGGCTGGTCCAGCCGATGAGCAGCCCGGCGAGCGGCGGCCCGGCGATGGTGGCGCCGTTGGCGATCGTGGTGAGCACGGCGTTCGCCGGCAGGTGGTGTACTGGCGGCAGCAGCTCCGCGACGAGCGTGTAGTGCCCGGCGGATCCCCACGCCGCCAGCAGGGACGAGACGGCGAGCAGCGCCACGTACAGCGGCAGGTGCAGCGCGCCGAGCGCGGCGGCGAGCGCGATCGCGCCGAGGGCGGCCGCCCGCAGGATGGCGTTCCACCCGGCGAGCTGGGCGCCGCCACGGTGCCGGAGGAACCGGCCGAGGAGGACCCCGCCGGCGGCGCTCGGCAGCGAATACGCGGCCACCGCCACCGCCACCCAGGTGCCGCGGTGCTCCTGCGGGGCGAGCTGCAACGCGAGCCACGTGACGGCGACGAGCGACATGCCGTCGCCGAGCGCCGAGACGACGAGTCCGGGCAGGATCCGGCCGAGCTTCGGATGGCTGACGACGGGCCAGTACGGCGACGAACGGACTCCGATGCTCATCCACCCACTCGACCGCGCCCGCAGCCATCGATCAAGGGCAGTTCACCGGCGGCGGAATCCGCCCACAGCCGAACCGCGCCCGACGCAGCCCACCGCGGAGCCGGCGACCGACGCGGCCCACAGCGGAGCCGCGACCGGCAAAAGCCCACAGCGGAGCCGGCGGCGGAATCAGCCCGCGGCCGGGTCGGCGGAGCCGTCCGCGCGCGCCGCCACCGCGGCCTGGATGCGCCGCAGGGTGCGCAGGGCCTTCTTCGCGGCGACGTCGACCCGGCCGTCGAAGACCGTGGCGGCGTGGTCGGTCGCCATGAGCCGCTCGAGGATCGGGGCCGCGGACGAGTCGCCGGTGGAGCCCAGCGCGACCGCCGCCCAGTACCGCACGTTGGGGTCGGCGCTGGTGGCGGCCTCGGCGAGGCGGGGCAGCACGGCAGGGGTGAAGCGGGCGAGGTTGCTGGCGATGTAGCCGATCCGGGCGAAGCGCCGGTGCTCCAGCTCGTGCCACAGCGCCTCGAGCGCCTCTGGCCCGCCGATGTCGGCGAGGGCGTCGGCGGCGTACTGGCGGGGATGCTCCTGCGGGTCGCGCAGCAGCGGCGCGAGCGCGGGCACGACGGACGCGTCGCCGAGCCGGCCCAGGGCGCGGACGGCCTGCTCGCGGACGTTCCAGTCCCGGTCGTCCAGCAGGTCCAGCAGGGTCGGCACCGCCTCGGTGAAGCCTCCGGCCGCGCAGCCCATCGCCGCCCACGCCTGGCAGTTGTAGCGGGTGTCGGCGAGCGCCGCGAGGAGCGGTTCGCGCAGCGACGCGTCGACGAAGTCGTCCGCGCGGTTCAGGGCTCTGGTGTACAGCGAGCGATGGTGATCCTGGTAGTCGCGCACGACGGCGCGGACCGTCTCAGCCGCGGCAGGGTCGACGGGTGCCCGGTCAAGCAGCTCGTACAGCAGCTCCTCGCGGTCTTCCAGGGTGCCGGAACGCAGATCCACCGGCCACACGCTACACACGTCTCACAGCGGGGCGGCGGGGCGGACCAGCCCGGACTCGTACGCGACGACGACCGCCTGCACGCGGTCGCGCAGGCCGAGCTTGGACAGCAGGCTCGAGACGTGGGTCTTGACGGTGTGCTCGGTGACGAACAGCTCCGCGGCGATCTCGGCGTTGGACAGGCCGCGCGCGACCTGGCGCAGCGTGTCCAGCTCGCGCGGGGTGAGGGCGGCGAGCGGGGCGAGCGTCGCGACGACGGGTGCCCGCTGGCGCAGGACGTCGGCGATCAGGCGGCGGGTGACGGTCGGCGCGAGCAGCGACTCCCCCGCGGCGACGGTCCGCACGGCGGCGACGAGCTCCGTGCGGTGCATGTCCTTGAGCAGGAAGCCGGAGGCGCCGGCGCGCAGCGCGTCGTAGACGTACTCGTCGAGGTCGAACGTGGTGAGGACGAGCACGCGCGTCGCGGGTGAGCAGGCGCTGATCTCCCGGGTGGCGCCGATGCCGTCGAGGTTGGGCATCCGCACGTCCATGAGGACGACGTCGGGGTGGTGCGCGCGGGTGGCGGCCACCGCCTCGACACCGTCGGCGGCCTCCGCGACGACGGTGATGTCGGGCTGGGAGGACAGGATCATGCACAGGCCGTCACGCACGAGGGCCTGATCGTCGGCGACCACGACATTGAGCACAGCCGTCAACCTACCCGCGCCGGCCCAGCACACCGCGGCCGCCAGCAGCGCGGCAGAACACACCCGCCGCCGCGCCCGGAAGGCAGACCAGCGGCCATCACAGACCGCCCACCGATCAGGCCGCCAGCAACACGGACGCCGCAGAACACAGTCAACCCACCACGGCCGGCAGGAGCGCGGACACCTCGAAGCCGGGGCCCGGCTCGGCGGGCCCGGTCCGCAGGGTGCCGCCGGCCGCCGCGACCCGCTCCGCCATCCCGGACAGGCCGTGGCCGCCGGGTTTGGGGGTGCCGCCGCGGCCGTCGTCGCGGATCCGGACGCGTAAGGACGGGCCTTCCGCGGCCAGCTCCACGGCGACGTGACGCGCACCGGCGTGCTTGACGGCGTTGGTGAGGGCCTCCTGCACGACCCGGAACGCGGTCGCGCCGACCTCGGCGGGCACGGGCGGGACGGCGTCGCGGGTGAGGGTGACGTCGAGGCCGGTCCGGCGGGCACGCTCGACCAGCGACGGGACGGCGTCGAGGCCGGGCGTCTCGGGGCGCTCGTCGCGCAGGACGCCGAGGGCGTGGCGCAGCTGCACGAGCGCCTCGCGGCCGGTGCCGGCGATCGCGTCGAACGCCGCCTCGGCGCGCGCCGCGTCGGTGCGCACGACGGACGCGCCGCCCTCGGCCTGCACGACCATCAGGCCGACGGAATGGGCGAGGACGTCGTGCATGTCGCGGGCGATCCGCGCCCGCTCGGCGGTGGCCGCGCCGGCCTGCTCCTCGGTGAGGCGCAGCGTGCGCTCCTCCAGGAACGCGATCCGGTCGCGGCGGGCCCGCATGCCGGTGCCGAGCGCATAGGCGGCGACGAACATCATCCCGACGTAGGCGAAGGACGGCGGGCTCTCCTGCGGCACGACGAGGGACACGGTGACCCCGATGGCGGTGCCGGCGGCGGCGAACAGCCGCCATCCGGGCGTGGCGAGCTCGGCCCAGGTGTAGGTGGCCACGAGCTGGCCATAGGGCTGGTCGAACAGGTGGTCGGTGACCGAGAGCCAGGTGGTGCCGACGCCGCAGGCGAGCGCGACGAGGATCGGGGCCTGCCGGCGCCACAGCAGCGGCACGGACGCGACCAGGGCCAGCGCGACGTCCAGCGTCGTGCCCCACAGCACCGCCGGATACACGCTGGCGGCGGTGACCGCGACGGTGATCAGGATGTCCACGGCCCGGATGCGCATGGCAGCCATTGTCAACGGCACCCGGTCCGGGCGCCTCAGTCGTAAGAATGGTTCCTCTCAAGGCGGGTGGGCTGCGGCCGAAGATCAGATCGAAGCGCACCCGAGGAGCAACCGTGCCGGAACCGATCAGCCTCGTGAACGACAGCCACACGCCGGCGCTCGCGGAGGCATCACTGAGCCTGCTGGTGCAGGAACGCATGATCGTCGTGCTGAACGCGAAGAACGGCACGGTCGTGTCCGTGAACGACCGGGTGCTGGAGACGACCGACCTGCCGCCGGCGGACCTGGCCGGCAAGCGGCTGGAGGAGGTCTGGCACCTGCAGTCGCAGATCATGGACCAGCTCCTGGACAGCGCGCGGGCGGGGCGGTTCCTGGAGCAGGTGACGTCGATCGTCGACAGCGGCGGGCGGCAGCGGTGGCTGCGGTTCAACAGCGGGCCGGTGCGCGGCGCGGGCAAGGAGCCGGACGCGATCCTGCTCACCGCGTACGACATCACCGACGACCGGCGCGTCCTGGCGGAGCTGCGCGGGCGCTACACGGCGGTCGACCGGGCGCAGGCGGTCGTCGAGTTCGACCTCAACGGCGAGGTCATCGGCGCCAACGAGAACTTCCTGAACCTGACCGGCTACTCGCTCGGTGACGTGGTCGGCAAGCACCACCGGATGTTCGTCGACGAGGCGTTCGCCAACAGCGCCGAGTACACCAAGCTGTGGGAGCGGCTGGTCCGCGGGGAGTCGGAGAGCGGGGAGTTCAAGCGGATCGGGCGCGGCGGCCGGGAGGTGTGGCTGCGGGCGAGCTACAACCCGATCCTCGACCTCGAGGGCCGCCCGTACAAGATCATCAAGTACGCGATGGACGTGACCGACCAGAAGCTGCGCACGGTCGAGTTCGAGGGCAAGGTCGCCGCGGTCGACCGGGCGCAGGCGGTCATCGAGTTCGAGCTCGACGGCACGATCCGGCAGGTCAACAAGCACTTCCTCGACGCCACCGGCTACACCGCCGACGAGCTGATCGGGCAGCACCACAAGATCCTGGTCCCCGAGGACGAGGCCCGCGGCACCGGCTACCGCAACTTCTGGCAGAAGCTCGCCAAGGGCCGCTACGAGGCCGGCGAGTACCGGCGGATCGGCAAGAACGGCCGGGACGTGTGGCTGCAGGCGTCCTACAACCCGATACTCGACCTGGAGGGCCGCCCGTACAAGATCGTCAAGTACGCCACCGACATCACCGACTCGAAGCACCGCAACGCCGAGTACGAGGGCAAGGTCACCGCGATCGACCGGGCGCAGGCGGTGATCGAGTTCGACCTCGACGGCACGATCCTCGACGCGAACCGCAACTTCCTGCACCTCACCGGCTACACCAACGTCGATGAGGTGCGCGGCAGGCACCACCGGATGTTCGTCGACCCGGCGCAGGTCGGCGGCGACGAGTACCGCGTGTTCTGGGAGGCCCTCTCGCGCGGCGAGTTCCAGACCGGCGAGTACAAGCGGATCGGCAAGGGCGGCAAGGAGGTGTGGCTGCAGGCGACGTACAACCCGATCTTCGACCTGGAGGGCCACCCGTACAAGATCGTCAAGTACGCCAGCGACATCACCGCGCAGAAGTCGCGCAACGCCGAGTTCGAGGGCAAGGTGGCGGCGCTGAACCGGGCCCAGGCGGTCATCGAGTTCGACCCCAAGGGCATCGTCCTGGACGCCAACCGCAACTTCCTGGACCTGTTCGGCTACACGATCGACGACCTCCGCGGCAAGCATCACCGGCTCTTCGTCGAGCCCTCGGAGGCGGCCTCGGAGCAGTACGAGGAGTTCTGGGGACGGCTGCGGCGCGGCGAGTACGACACCGGCGAGTACAAGCGGATCGCCAAGGACGGCCGGGAGATCTGGATCCAGGCGTCCTACAACCCGATCCTCGACCTCGACGGCCAGCCGTACAAGATCGTGAAGTTCGCGGCGGACGTGACGGCGTCGCGGCTGCGCAACGCCGAGTTCGAGGGCAAGGTCACCGCGATGGACCGGGCGCAGGCGGTCGCCGAGTTCGACCTCGAGGGCAACATCATGAACGCCAACGACAACTTCCTGCGCACCATGGGCTACACGCTGCGCGAGATCGTGACACAGCACCACAGCATGTTCTGCACCCAGGACTACATCACCTCGCCGGAGTACCGGGACTTCTGGCTGCGGCTGAGCCGCGGCGAGTTCCTCGCGGGCCGGTTCCACCGGGTCGGCAAGTACGGCCGCGACGTGTACCTGCAGGCCACGTACAACCCGATCTTCAACCTCAAGGGCGAGCCGGTGAAGGTCGTCAAGTACGCGCAGGACATCACCGAGCAGATCGCCCTGGAGCACCGGCTCACCACGAAGACCAGGGAGATGAGCGGCGCCATCGACGACCTGTCGACGTCGATCGCGCAGATCGTCGGCAACGCCGGCCACGCCAGCGAGCTGGCCGGGGAGACCCAGTCCAACGCGCAGCGCGGCTTCGAGGAGCTGCGCAAGTCCATCGACGCCATCGACCTGATGGAGCGCTCCTCCGACCAGATCGCGGCGATCGTGCAGGTCATCGGCGAGATCGCGTCGCAGACGAACCTGCTGGCGTTCAACGCCTCGATCGAGGCGGCCCGCGCCGGCGAGCACGGCGTCGGGTTCTCCGTCGTCGCCGGTGAGGTGCGCAAGCTGGCCGAGCGGTCCTCGGAGTCGGCGCGGGAGATCAGCCGGCTCATCGTCGAGTCGGCGACCCGGATCAACCAGGGTGCGCAGGTGGCGCACCGGGCCCAGGACGCGTTCGAGGAGATCCTGCGCAGCGTCGGCAAGACCTCCGAGTCGATCCACCAGATCGTCACGTCGACCCGCCACCAGCAGGAGACGTCGAAGACGGTGAACACCCTGATCGGCGACCTGATCGGCGCCGCGCCCACCGAGCAGCCATGACCGGCACGCTGTACGGGGTGTTCACCGTCGCCGACGTGCAGGTGGCGCTGCCGCTGTCCGAGCTGCGCGAGGTGATCCCGTGCCCAGCCGCGTTCGACCCGCTGCTCGCCGTCGCGCCCGGCCTCGTCGGCGCCGTCAACCTGCGTCACCAGGTGATCCCGGTGCTGGACCTGCGGCAGCTGCTGGATCGCCGGGAGGCCACCGACGCCGAGGTCGCCGAGGTCGTCGTGGTCGTCACCTACGACGGCTCGGTGTTCGGCCTGCTCGCCAACGTGGTCCGCGGCGTCGTCTTCATCGAGGACGACGCGCACCTGGACATCAGCGTCAACGCCGACCTGCCGCTCTTCAGCCGCACGTTCGAGCGCCCCGACGACAGCGCCGTCGTCAGCGTCCTGGACTGCGCCGCGGTGAAGCACACCCCTGGCATGGTCCTCGCCGCCGACACCGGCGGGCCGAGCGGCGCGGTCGCCCAGGCGCGGCAGGCGGCGGCCGGGATCTCCGCCGGCGGCCGGCGGATGATGATGCTGCTGCGCTGCGGCGAGATCGGCCTGGCCGTCGACGTGTCGCACATCCACTCGGTGGTGCCGGAGCTGGTGCTCAAGTCCTCGCCGCTGGACGGCCCCACGATCCACGGCGTCGTCCGGCTCGGCGACCGGTTCGTGCCGACGGTCGACACCCTCGCCGTGCTGGGCCTCGGCGCGCTCACCCCGGTCGACGTCAAGCGCGGCGTGTCGCTGTCGTTCGAGCGCGGGCTGCTCGCGTTCGCCGTCACGGAGGTCGTCAGCATCATCGCGGTGCCGGACGCCGACGTGCTCCCGATGCCCGGGTTCGGCCTGCCCGCCGCGGGCCACGCCATCGGGATCCTGCCCGGCCAGGAGGGCGGCTCCTACCTGGTGCTCGACGGCGCGGCGCTGCGGGCGGACGAGGACCTCGGCACGATCGCCGCGCTCGGCACGCCCGCCGGTGGCGCGCCGCCCGTGACCCGCGTCGCCGCGCGCCCGGAGGCGGCCGACCCGCGCTTCGACGGCCGCGCGATCGAGACCAGCGTGCGGAAGTTCCTCACGTACGACGCCGGCGTCGAGCTCGCCACGCCGCTGACCCAGATCAGCGAGATCGTGCCGTACCCCGCCGACGTCATCCCCTTCGCCGGCGGCGGCCCGCTGCGCGGCGTCTTCACCCACCAGCGGGCGTCGGTGCCGCTGTTCTGCCTGACCGGCCTGCTCGGCGGGCACCTCGAGGCCGACGAGGCGACCGCCCGGGTGCTGCTCGTCGAGGCCGGCGCCGCCCGCGCCGGCTTCATCGTGCCGCAGCTGCGCGCCATCGAGGAGTCCGCGTGGGAGGAGCGCCGGACCGGCGCCGACCCCGGCGCGCCCGTCAGCCTCGCCGGCAGCCCGCTGGTGAAGATCGACGGCCGGATGCTGCCCCGCATCGACCTGGAGCAGGTCGTGCGGGCTATGGTGGGCGATCATGGACGGTCTGATCCGGCTGGAGATCGACGGGCACTCGCCAACGCCTGAGGAGCTGTACTTCCCGGCACTGGTCAACTACGGGCACCTGACCGCGCTGCAGGTCCGCTCCGGTCGCGTGCAGGGCCTCGGCCTGCACCTGAGCCGCCTGGCGTCGGCGTCGCTCGCCCTCTTCGACACCGCCCTGGAGCCGGAGCACGCCCGCTCGCTGCTGCGCCACGCCGTCCGCGACACCCCCGACGCCGCCGTGCGGGTCAACGTCTATCAGCCGAGCCCGGACGCCCCGCTGTCGGTGCTCGTGGCCGTCCGCCCGCCCGCCTACCCGTCGCCCACGCCCCTGCGGCTGATGTCCGTGCCGTACCAGCGCCCGGTCGCGCACATCAAGCACCTCGGCGGCTTCGGCCAGATCTACTGGGGCAGGGCCGCCGTCGAGCACGGCTTCGACGACGCGCTGCTCACCACCCCCGAGGGCGAGATCACCGAGGCGGCGGTCCACAACATCGCGTTCTTCGACGGCACGCACGTCGTCTGGCCGGACGCCCCCGCGCTGCCGGGCATCACGATGCAGCTCCTCGAACCGCTCCTGCCCTCCCGCCGCGCCACCGTCACCCTCGAGGACCTGCCGCTCTACACCGCCGCGTTCGTCACCAACTCCATCGGCGTCGCCGCCGTCTCGGCCGTCGACGAGCACGTCTTCGCCGTCGACGAGACCCTCATGGCCGGCGTACGGCAGACGCTGCAGGACGTCCCCTGGGACGAGCTCTGACCCCGCCTCACTCCTGAGAGGGAGGGCGAAGACCGCTCCCCGCGGCGAGGTGCCGGCACGGTCACCGCGACCAATATCGTCGGCATGTTCCGGATGTTGACAGCGCTGGCGTTGCGCCGGCCCGTGATGGTCATCGTGTTCTGGGTGGCGGTCGTCGCCGTGGGGTTCGGCGTCGGCGGCGGGGTGTTCATGAAGCTGACCGCGCAGGTCGCGACCGTGCCCGGGTCGGAGACCGAGCGGGCCCTGAAGCTGCGGGACGAGGCCGCCGGGCCGCAGCCGGCGCAGCTGACGGTGGTGGCGACCGGCGGGGTGGACCTGACGGCGGCGCTCGCCGACGTGCGGGGGTTCGACGGGGTCAGCCAGGTCGGGGCGCCGCTGCCGGCCGCCGACGGTCAGGCGACGCTGCTGCAGGTCACGGTCAAGGACGCCGTCGTGGCGCAGAAGGTCGCGGACCGGCTGCGGACCACGGGCGTCACCGTCACCGGCGGGATGCTCACCGACGCGGAGTTCGGCGGGCAGGCCCAGTCGGACGTGCAGCGGGCCGAGCTCTACACGATGCCGATCGTGCTGGTGCTGCTCGTGGTGGTGTTCGGCGGGCTGCTCGCCGGGGCGATGCCGCTGCTGGTCGCGCTCGCCGGGATCGGCGGCACGTTCGGGCTGCTCTACGCGCTCAGCTTCGGCACCGACATCTCCGTCTACGCGATCCAGGTCGCCACGATGCTCAGCGTCGGTCTCGCCGTCGACTACGGGCTGCTGCTGATCAGCCGGTTCCGGACCGAGCGCGCGAACACCGGCGACGTCAAGGAGGCGCTCGCCGCGGCGGTGGACAAGGCGGGCCGCACGATCGCGGTCACCGGCCTGACGGTCGCCGCCAGCCTGCTGGGGCTCGCCGTGTTCCCCGACGCGTTCCTGCGGTCGATGGGTCTCGCCGGTACCGGCGTCGTGCTGGTCAACATGGTCGCGGTGCTCACGCTGCTGCCGGCGGTGCTGGCGCTCGTCGGCCGGCGGGTCAAGCCCGCGAAGCCCCGCACGGGCGACGGCGTCTTCGGCAGGATCGCGGTCGCCGTGCAGCGCCGGCCGCTGCTGACCACCGTGGTGACCGCCGCCGGGCTGCTCGCCCTGGCCGTCCCGGCCCTGGACATGCGCCTGGGCAACAGCGACGCGCGGGCGCTGCCGGCCTCGACGCAGACCCGGCAGCAGTACGACCAGCTGGCCGCGCACTTCCCCGAGCTCGTCGGGCCGGACGACATCGTCGCCGTGGTCCGCGCGTCCGCCACCGACCCCGCGACGCTGCAGTTCGCCGAGCGCGTCCGGGCGGTGCCGGGCGTGACGAAGGTCGAGGTCGAGCCCCTGTCGGCGGCCGTCGCTCTGGTACGAGCCGCGCCCGCCCACCGCCCCGAGACCTCGCAGGGCCGCGCGACGGTCAACGCGGTGCGGGACGTGCCGGCGCCGTTCGAGGTGCTCGTGACCGGCGCCGCGGCCCAGCTCGTCGACTACCGGGGGATGCTGGCCGGCTACGGCCCGATCGCCGCGCTGGTCGTGGTCGCGGCGACGATCGCGCTGCTGGCCGCGTTCACCCGGTCGGTCCTGCTGCCGCTGAAGGCGGTCGTCACCAGCGTCCTGAGCATCGGCGCGGCGCTGGGCGTGGTGACGCTGGTGTTCCAGGAGCGCGGCGACCTCGGCATGATCGACCTGACCGTGCCGGTCCTGGTGGCGGCGATCGCGTTCGGTCTGTCGGTCGACTACGAGGTGTTCCTGCTCGCCCGCATCCGCGAGCACCGGCTCACCGGCGCGGACTCCCGCCGGTCGGTGGCGGTCGGGCTGCAGGAGACCGGCCGGATCGTCACGTCGGCGGCGCTGCTGCTCGTGGTGGTGTTCGCCGGGTTCCTGGTCGGCGGGTTCGCCCCGATCCGGGAGATCGGCCTGGGCCTGGTCGTGGCGATCGTGCTGGACGCGACCGTGGTCCGGATGCTGCTGGTCCCGGCGACGATGACCCTGCTCGGGAAGGCCGCCTGGTGGCCCGGCCGGGTCCCGCCCGCGGTCACCGCCGTCCAGGAGGACACCCGTACACCGGCGGCGGCTGCGACAAGGTAGGCCTGACCCGACTGAATGGGCCCGCC
The DNA here is from genome assembly GCF_040674675.1 of Dactylosporangium sp. NPDC049742. Taxonomy (NCBI): domain Bacteria; kingdom Bacillati; phylum Actinomycetota; class Actinomycetes; order Micromonosporales; family Micromonosporaceae; genus Dactylosporangium; species Dactylosporangium sp. NPDC049742. The sequence goes on from NZ_JBFANF010000016.1 coordinate 177,602, forward strand.
CGGCGCTCCCATGCCGGACGGGCCCTGTCTGCGCGGTCATGAGGAACCTGCCCGGGCCGGTGGCGGCCGGCCCGGGCAAGCCTGCTGAGAGCGCTCTCACAGTGTTGTACGTCGATGGAGCAGAAATGTCAAACGGTGTTAACAGAAATCGGTCACGGGAAGCTGACCAGGTACACGGGGACCGTGTTCTGGCCCTGCGCCGGGCCGCCGGTGGTGTTGATGACGTGGGCGATCGTGCCCTTGCCGCCGAGTGAGACCGTGAGCAGGTCGTGGAACTTCACGCCGGCCGTGACCGGGGACTCGAAGCCGTGCTCGGCGACGATCGTGGAGTCCACGTTGAAGTTGCAGTAGCTGCCCATCCCCCACGCCTCGTGGGTCGTCACGCTGTCGGCCACCTTGTACGCGGCGTAGCCCCGCGCCCCGGTCCGCCAGGCGGACTGGCTCGGCGGGTCGTATGGCATCTCGTTCTGGAAGAAGATCGTCCGGCCGCCCTGGCCGTTCCAGACCACCTCGTCCTTCTGGTAGTGCTCGACGAACAGGCCGTAGGCGGAGACGTTGTCGCCGTTGACGATCAGCCCGGTGTCGGCGGTGTTGACGGTCCAGCCGACGCCCGCGCCGTGGTCGGCGCGCCAGGCCCAGATGTGGTCGATGATCGCGTTGTCGGAGTTGACCACCAGGCTGTTGGTCGCCTTGCCGGGGCCGGCACCGCCGATGCGGAAGAACACGTCCTGCACGGTGGTCGGGTTGGTGGCGTGGCTCGCGGCCGAGCCGGCCGGGCCGATCGTGAGCAGCGTGTCGGAGTTGGCCGTGCCGGCGTCGAAGAGCACCCCGGCGATCTTCACCCCGTCGACGTCGGCGACGGTCATCGCGTTGACGCCGTTGTCCGGGATCAGCGTCGGGTACCCCTCACCCAGGATCACGGTGTTGGGGTTGGTCACGTTGAGCGTCTGGTTCAGGTGGTAGATGCCCGGGGTGAAGAACAGGTGCCGGCCGCAGGCGAGGGCCGCGTTGATCGACGCGGCGGTCGCGCCGGGCTGCACGACGTAGAAGCTGCTCAGCGGGATCGACGTGCCGGGCGTCGAGCCGCCGGACCAGGTGGTGCCGGCCGCGTTGGTGCGCAGGTTCGGCACGAACACGTTGTAGGCGCCGCCCGACTGGTACAGGTAGGGCTTCTCCCGGATCACCGGGGTGGTGGGCAGGACGGTGTAGGGCGGGCTCGGGAAGCTGTTCGCCGGGGCGCCCTGCACACCGGAGAACACCATGTTCCACACGCCGTTGACCCAGCCGCCGATCGAGCTGTCACGGGTGTACCACTGCTGCTGCGAATACGGCCCGACGCTGCCGTCGATCTTGCTGTCGGCGATGTAGCCGCCGCTGGCCCAGCCGTAGCCGTTGGGCGCCAGGTTGAGCTTGCCGCGGATGTGCACCCGCCGCATCGGCGCGGCCTGCGCCACCGCCCACCGGTCGCCGTTGTTGGCGTTGCTCGGCACGATCGACAGGTTCTCGATCGAGCGCCAGAAGTTCTGCGTCGCGTTGCCGCCGAACCAGCCCGCGTCCACCGTCACGTCGCCGTTGATGACGACGTCGTCCGGGTTGCGACCCAGGCCGATCACGGAGGTGTAGAAGCCCGTGTTGACGTTGATGCCGCTGTACGTGCCGGGCTGGAACGCCAGCACGTAGCGCTGCGCACCGAACTGGTTGGACTCCTGCGCCGCGAAGACCTCGTTGACGCGGGCCTGGATGGTGCTCGCCGGCATCGACGGGTCGAACACGATGAAGTTCGGCGGCAGGGTCGGGTTCGCCGGCGGTGGCGTCGGGCAGACCGGCGGCTCGACCGGCGTGCCGCTGTAGACCGCGAGCTCCTTGATGGAGTAGCCGTAGTTGTTGGCCCGCTGCGTGCCGTACACGCGCAGGTAGCGGCCGCTGCCACTGACGGTGAGCGTCTGCGTGCCGCCGGTGCTGGTGGTGGTCGAGTAGATCGACGTCCAGCTGCCGGCCGCGCCGGTCGGCGACACCTCGACGCTGAACGCCTTGGCGTAGGACGTCTGCCAGGTGATGACGACCTGGCAGACGTCGGTGACCGCGCCGAGGTCGACCTGCAGCCACTGCGGGTCACTGAAGGCGCTGGACCACCGGGTCGCGGTGTTGCCGTCGACGGCCTTGTTGGGGGTCAGGTTGCCGTTCTCGTTGGACGACGAGGTGGCGGGCTTGTTGAGCGCGACGTTGGTCGTGCCGCAGGCGGCGTGCGCGACGCCCGTGGTGGCACCGATGGCGGCGACGGTGCCGCCGAGCATCAGTGCCACGCTGAGCAGGGCTTTCGCCGCCCGGCTGGAGGCCGCGTCGTGGGCAGGGGGCATTGGTGCATCTCCCTCATTTGGCGGGGTGGGGACATGTGCCTCGGACGGTAGTGACGCCCGTCCGGCGGCGGCAATCGTTTGCCATCCATTTGCCAAACTCGATCTTTGACGGTCACGTTGAGTCAGAAACCTGACGAACCAGCACCGAATTGGGGACCCGGGTGTCATGCGCCCCGGCGGATGCCTACGCTCACCTGCGAATACTTCTCCGGGGAGGAAGACAGATGGCCGTTCACGTCGACCTGCAGGCAACGCCCGAGGTGCTCCGCCAACGCCTGTATGACGGTCACCTTCTGGTCATGACGAAGCTGCCGTCCGTGGCGAAGTTCGTCGACCACGCCAGGCAGCAGCTGACCGAGCTCTTCGCGCCGCACGACCCGGAGCACGCCCACGAGCACTTCGAGCCGGCCGCGATGGCCACCCTGCTCGGGCCGTGGAAGCCGCGGTTCATCCACGACGAGCGGTCCAAGAAGCTGGTCCGCAACATCATCGAGGAGGCCGGCTTCACCGCCGAGGAGACCCACTTCGACGTGCCGAAGCCCCGCACCTCGTTCCCCGTCGGCCACCTGACCACGGGCGTCGCGTTCGCCTTCCCGTGGCACCGCGACGTCTGGTACTCCGCGCCGAACCAGCAGCTCAACTGGTGGCTGCCGATCTTCCCGGCCCGCGACACCAACGCGATGTCCTTCGACCTCGACCGCTTCAACGCGCCGGTCGCGAACAACTCCGGCGACTTCGACTACTACGCCAACAACGTCGGCCGGCTCACCACCGCCGCGTCGGTCAAGCGGGAGGCCCAGGTCCGCCCCGGCGCCACCGACCACAACCCGCCGAACGAGCTGGTCGTGCTGCCCGCGCCCGGCCAGGTGCTGCTGTTCTCCGGCGCCCACCTGCACCGGTCGACCCCGAACACGTCGGGCCTCGCCCGCTACAGCGTCGACTTCCGCACCGTGCACGTCCCCGACGTCGTCGCCCGCCGCGGCGCGCCGCTCGCCGACACGTACTGCACCGGCACCGCGATCCGCGACTTCGTCAACGTCGCCGACGAGACCCGCTTCGACGAGGCCACCGTCCGCTCCATCTACGGCGAGCCCCCGGCGGACGCGATGCTCGTCTTCGAGGCCCCGAAGGCCTGACGCGCGACCCACCCCCGTTGTGGCAGGGTGGCGCGGGTGACCGACACCCGGGCCGCCCTCGCCACCGTGCTCCGCCACGCCGCCGCGGAGTTCGCGGAGCTCACGAACCGCTCAGTGGTCGGCTCAGTGGACGGCTCAGTGGACGGCTCGGTGGACGGCGCTCCCGTCGAGGCCGACGCCCTGGCGGCGGCCCTGGACGCGCTGACCGGATCCGGCGACAGCTCCCTCGTGCCCGAGCTGCACACGCACCTCGCCCGGTTCCTCGACGACGGCAACCCCGCCGGCCGGGACCTGATCGCCCCGGTGCTCGCGGCGATCGCCGGCCCGGACGCGCTGCCGGCGCTGCTGGAGGCCGCTGCCCGCGACCTCAGCGACAGCCAGGTGGACCTGGACATCACCATCGCCGAGCTGCTGCGGGCCGACCCTGCGCGCGGGCGCCGGCTGGTGACCGAGTACGCCACCGACGGCAGCGTCGAGCGGCGGCGCGTCGGGCTGCACGCCTTCGGGCACCTGCCGGGCCCGAAGGACATCGATCTGCTCGCCGCGGCCCTCCACGACACGGACCGATCGGTCCGGTTGAGCGCCGCCGGGCAGCTCGACATCGCGGTGCGGCACGACGCGGCGTACGCGGCGCTGGTCGAGGCGCTGCGCAGCCCGTTCGAGGAGACCCGGGCGGCGGCGGTCGAGTCGCTGCGACGGTCCGGGCGGCCCGGCGCCGTCGCCGACCTCGCCCCGGCCGCCGACGACCCGTCGCCGCGGGTGCGGGCGGCGGTGGCGAACACGCTCGGCCGGCTCGGCGGGGCCGCCGCGGTGACCCTGCTGCGCCGCCTCACCGACGACACCGAACGCTCCGTCCGCGAACACGCCCGGGCCGCGCTCGGCCGCCTCAACGACCTCGGCCCGCTGCTGGCGCTCGCCGCCGACCCCGCGCCCGGCAACCGGCTCTCCGCCGCCAAGGCGCTCGGCCCGGCCGTCGACGCCGACCCCCTGGCGGCGCAGCGCCTCGCGGACCTGCTGCGCGACGACGTGGCGGCGGTGCGGGCGGAGGCCGTGAGCGCGCTGTTCGCGACCCGGGACCGGGGCCGGTGGGCGCCGCTGGTGCTCGGCCTCGCCGACGACCCCGACCCCGTCGTGCGGCAGCGGGTCGCCGTCATCCTCAGCCACCTGGACCGGAGCGCGGCGGTGCCGGTGCTCAGGCGGTACATGAGCGACAACGACCCCACGGTGCGCTGGGTCGCCTCGACGCGGCTGGCACAATGACGCGGATGCTGACCGTTGGTGCGATCGTCCTCGGCGTCGACGACGTGGCGCGGGCCACCCGCTTCTGGCAGGAGGCGGTGGGGTACCGTCGGCACGAGACCGGGTTCGGTGGTGCCGCGACGATCCTGGTGCCACCGGACGGCGTCGGCACGCCGATCGCGCTGCAGCGCAACGTCACTCCCCCGCAGGCCCACCCGCGAATCCACCTGGACCTGCACGTCGCCGACGCCGCGCAGCTGTCGGCCGAGGCGGCGCGGCTGGAGGCGCTCGGCGCGTCCCATGTGGACTGGGACAGCTATCCGGCCGACCCCGACTTCGTGGTGCTCGCCGACCCGGACGGGAACCGGTTCTGCATCGTGAATCTGGGTCACGTTCCTTCGACGTAGTCCACAGTGGACACTGCCGCGGATCTGACTGTTGCCGGCAACAGGGTTGTGATGTTTCGGTGGGACAATGACGGGGTACCGGGCGAGCTCGCGCGGGGAGAAGGGGGAGCCGATGCGATTGGCCGTGCTTGACGTGGGCTCCAACACCGCGCATCTGCACGTGGTTGACGCCCACCCGGGAGGCCCGCCGCAGTCGGTGTTCCGGCTCAAGGCCCCGACGCTGCTCGCCGACTCCGTCGACGCGGACGGTGCGCTGTCCGACGAGGCCGTGGACCGGCTGGTGTCCGCCGTCACCGAGACCGTCGACGCGTCCCGCCGGCACGCCGTCACCGACCTGATCCCCCTCGCCACGGCGACGATCCGCGACGCCACCAACGTCGAGGAGATCCGCGACCGGGTCCGCGAGGTCACCGGCATCGAGCTGCGCTCGCTCAGCGGCGAGGACGAGGCCCGCGTGACGTTCCTCGCCGTCCGGCGCTGGCTCGGCGACACCTCCGGTGCGCCCGGCGCGCCCGGCGCCCCGCTGCTCCTGCTCGACATCGGCGGCGCGACGACCGAGATCGCGGCCGGCCCCGGCGAGCAGCCCGGGTTCGCGGTGTCGCTGCCCCTCGGCGCGGCCCGCATCACCCGCACCATGCTGCCCTGCCACCCCGCCCGCCGCCGCGACGTCGAGGCCGTGCACCGGCACGTGCTGCGCTCCGTCCGGCCGTATGCGTCGTCCGTGCCCGCCGGCGCGCTGCAGGTCGCGACGTCGAAGACGTTCAAGCAGCTCGCCAGGGTCGCGGGCGCCGAGGGCCGGCTCACGCTGCGCGGCCTGCACGACTGGATCCCCCGGCTCACCGCGATGCGCCCCGAGGAGCGCGCCGCCCTGCCCGGCGTCGCCGCGAGCCGCTCCCGCCAGCTCCTCGCCGGTGCGGTCATCGCCGCCGCCACCATGGAAGCCCTCGACATCGACCACGTCGACGTCTGCCCCTGGGCCCTGCGCGAAGGCCTCCTGCTCCGCCGCATCACGGAGCTGTCCCGCTCCTGACCCGCCGGCTTCCCGGTGTCAGGCGCCCGCGCCGGGGCCGGAGTCGGCGGCGCCGGACGGTGTACCGTGCGCCGTGACCTACTACGCGGACCTGACGCCCTACGCCTACGGCGGTGACACCGACACGCTGCGGTATGGCCGGAGCTGCGTGCGCTACCGCCCGGAGTACGAGCGGCGCAACATCGGCTGGCTGAGCGCGGAGCACCCGTTCGAGCGGGGCCCGGTGCCGGACTGGTTCGCCGGCGCGGTCCTCGACGCGATCGGCAATCCGTCCGTCAACACGTACCGCGGCCTGCACGACTGCGAGTTCTGCCCGCCCGGCGAGGGCATCATCACCGATCCGCGGCCGGGCGGCAGTTACCTGGCCTACCACGAGATCCGGGTGCCGGCCGGGCCGGGCGTGATGTTCGCGGCGCCGTCGCTGGTCTGGCACTACGTGACCGCGCACGAGTACCGGCCGCCGGCGGAGTTCATCGAGGCGGTGCGGCGCTACGACGCCGGCTGGGCGACCCAGCCGGGACCCTGGATCCCCGCCGACGCGGAGCGCCTTTTCTAAGGTGGCCCGGAGCCCGACCTCGACGAGCAGGCGGCCGCGAGCCGCTTCCCGGTGGGGTCAGGGGCCGTAGCGGCGGGTCGGCGGGGCAGCGGGTTTCGGGCCCGCGGGTTTGCGGGCGGCGGGGGCGAGGCAGAGCTGGGTCTGCTCCTGCATCGCGTAGGGCTGGGCGGGGTCGGGGCACGAGCCGGCCGGGAAGACCCTGGCGGTGACGGTGTAGGCGTCGGGCTCGGTGCAGTCGACGCGGCGGGCCTGGGCGCCGTCCTGGCGGACGCACTGGCCGACCTGGATCGTGGGCAGCTGCTCCGACGGCGCGACGGCGAAGCCGACCCACACGCCGGTGGCGATGGCCACGACCGCGCCGGTGAGGGTGCCGGCGGTGATCTTCGCGGCGCGGACGGCCTTCGACCTGGTGCTGCCGGCCGTGATGTTCGCGGGCTTGCGCCGCACCTTGGGGGCCTTCCGCGGCGCGGTCGTCGCGGGGGCGGGTGCCTGGCCGAACGGCGGCTCGGACCACGGCCACGCTGACGACTGCTGCGGCGCGCCGGTCGGGTACGGGTGGGGATCCACCCACGGGGCCTGGGGCGGCGCGGAGGCCGGAGGCTCGGGCGACCCGGACGCCGAATACGTGGTCCACGCCTCGTGCGGGACGAACGTCTCCTGCTGATGCCACGTTTCCTGGGGGGCGTGCGGAGCGGCGTCGCGGGGGTCCCAAGTCTCGTGACGAGCCGAAGCCGCGTGCGCGGCTCCGTGCGGGTCCCAGGGCTCCTGGCGAGCCGAAGCCGCGTACGGAGCGGCCGCATGCGGGTCCCAGGGCTCATGGTGGCCGGGTGCCGCGCCCCAGTCGGGCGGGGGCGCGGCGGCGTACTGGTCCGGTGTTGTGCGCGGGTCCCAGGGCTCCTCTTCGGGCGAGCCCCACGAGTCCTGCGGCGTCTCGTGCGGGTCCCAGCTGTCGTCCAGCGCCGCGGCTGCCTGGGGAATCGATGCCCGCTGGCGGCCGGAGCCGGGGTGCCTGCCGTACGTCCTGCGCCGGGCGCCCGGCGAGTGGTCCGCGGCGGACGCGCGCGCGGCCGATGCCGGGTGTGCGACGGGGGGCGGCTGCTCGACCGGAGGCTCCGGGTCGGCGTCGGTCACATGCGAGACGGCGGACGCGTGTGCCCTGGACGCCGGGTGCGGGACGCGCGGCGGCTCCGGCTCCGGGGGCTCGGCGACCTCCGGCTCCGCGGGCGCCTCGTCGGCCACCGCGTCGGTTGCCGGCGGCCCGGAAGCGGGCGGCACCGACACCGGCGGCGCGGAAGCGGGCGGCGCCGAGACCGGCGGCGCGGAAGCGGGCGGCGCCGAGACCGGCGGCCCGGAAGCGGGCGGCACCGACACGGGCAGCGCCGACACGGGCAGCGCGGAGAGCGGCGGCCCGGAAGCGGGCGGCACCGACACCGTCGGCGCCGACACGGGCGGCGCCGACACGGGCAGCGCGGAGAGCGGCGGTGCCGAGACGGGCGGTGCCGAGACGGGCGCCGGGGCCGCCGAAGCAACAGAAGCCGCCGAAGCGGCAGCGGCCGAAGCAGCAGGAGTTTCCGAATCGGCAGGAGGCGCCGACGCGGCAGGTGAGGTCTCGGCCGACGCCGGCGGCACTCCGGCGGAGGAGGAGGACGACGCGAACGGCGACGGACCGGCGGTCGGCGGCACGAAGGACGGTCCGGCAGCGGGCGCGAACGGCGACGGACCGGTGACGGGCGGCGTGAAGACGGGCGGCGACGACACCGGCGGAGCGGAGACGGGCGGTGCGGCGGTGGGCGGTACATCGGCCGCATCCGCACCAGAAGCAGCATCCGCGACAGAAGCAGCGTTCGCGGCCGAGGCAGCCGCGCGGGAGGCGGCCGCGGCGGACACGGTGGCGGCGGTGGCGCGGCGCGGGCGGCGGGCGGCGCTGCGGGGGCGGACCGGCAGGCAGCCGTCGGCGACCGCGAGCGTCGGCCGGCGGTCCAGGGTCGGCTCGAAGCCGAGCCGGTCGCGCAGCAGCCGGGACACCAGCGGGATGCGGGAGGCGCCGCCGATGAGCAGCACGCCGGCGACCTCCTCGGCCATGAGGCCCGCCTCCGTGATCGCGCCGCAGGTGGCCTCGACCGTCCGGTCGAGCAGCGGACGGGCGACCTTTTCCAGATCTTTCCGGTCCAACAGGACCGATTCCTCGAACAGCGGCACCTGGATCGTGGTGGACTCGGCCACGGAGAGCAGTTCCTTGGCGGCGCGGACCTCGTCCAGCAGGCGCCGGCCGGCGCGCCAGTCCTCGACCGTCTGCGGGCGGGTGAGCCGCTCCCACCTGATGGTGTCGTCGGCAAGGACGGCGCCGAGGTGCCTGACGATGGCCGCGTCGAGGTCGAGGCCGCCCGCGTCGGGCAGGCCGCGCTGCGCGAGGACCTCGAACGTCGCGCCCGTCCGGCAGACGACGGCGGCGTCGAAGGTGCCGGCGCCCAGGTCATACACGATGAGGGACATGCCGTCGGGGACGTCGAGGGTGCCGGAGTCGACGACGTGCAGGGCCGCCGCGACGGGCTCGGCGACGAGCCGGGTGGGGCCCAGGCCGATCTTCGCGGCGGCGCGGGTGAGCGTCTGCTGTTGGCGGCGGTCCCAGCAGGCGGGATGGCTGAGGGTCACGGTGCTCATCGGCTCGCCCGCGATGCGCCGCGCCTCGGCCGCCACGCGGGCCAGGACCGCCGCGTACAGGTCGGTGACCGGGCACTCGACGCCGCCGAGGACGACGCCGCCGGTGTCGACGCAGCGCTTCGGGTACGCGGCGAGCCGGTCCGGGAACGACTGGCCGAGGGCGAGCGCGTCACGGCCGGCGAGCAGGTGCGGCGCGTTGTCCAGACACGTCGCGGACGGCATGAACTCCTCGCCGTCGAACAGCAGCGGATGGTGCACGCCGTCCGGCCCCGCGAGCACCGCGACGGTGTTCGAGGTGCCGAGGTCGACGCTCAGCTGATAGCCTCCCACCCATTCAGGCTAAATGTCCTACAGGCCCGTTGTCTCACGGTTGGTACGGTGGCGCGACGCCCCACCCCCAGCGCGGGACGGGCGCCTCCTTCGGCGGCTGCGCGCCCGGTTGGGAGTTCTCCCGCGCCAGCCTCGTGCCCCACTCCAGGTAGCCCACGAACGCCGCCCGGAACTCGGGGTCGCCGGGCAGGCCGACCTCGTCCGCGGTGTCGAGCATCAGGTTCACCCAGCGGCGCCGCTGCTGCTCGGTGATGCCCCTGCCGAGGTGCTGGCTCAGCATGTACGGGTAGCCGCCGTGCCGCTCCGTGTAGGTGGCCGGCCCGCCGAACACCTCGGCCAGCCACACCGCGACGTGCTCGGCGTGGTGCGGGCTCATGTGCGCGAAGACCGGCGCGAGCACCTCGTCCTGCGGGACCTTGCGGTAGAACGCCTCGGTGAGCTTCTTCAGCGCCTCGGTGCCGCCGGCCCACTCGTACAGCGTCGGTGTCTTGGATGAGTCAACGTCGCTCATGGGGAACACCCGACCACACCCCGCGGTTGTCGATCAAGTACGCACCTTCTGGTGAGTAGGGGACCGAATTGAACAAACCCGTGGCGGACAAGCGCTACCACTGCCCGGTGGAGCTCGCCGTCGACGTGATCGGCGGCCGCTGGCGCCCGGTGATCCTCGCGCACCTGAAGGAGGGCGTGCACCGGTACGGTGAGCTCCGCCGTCGCATGCCGCAGATCAGCGAGAAGATGCTGGTGCAGCGCCTGCGCGAGCTGGAGTCCGACGGCCTGGTGTCCCGCCACGACCACGGCACCGTCCCGCCGCACGTCGAGTACCGGCTCACCGACGAGGGCGCCAGCCTCGCCCCGGTCCTGCAGGCCCTCTACGACTGGGGCTCCGCCCGCGCCGCCCGCACCGGCACCCCCGTCGGCTAGACCGTCAGCAGGGTCTTGCCGACGGTCTGGCGGGACTCGATGGCGGCGTGGGCGTCGGCGGCTCGGGCCAGGGGGAAGGTCTGGCCGATGACCGGGCGCAGGCGGCCTTCGGCGGCGGCGCGCAGGGCGCGGGTCGCCAGCTCCGGGGCGCGGCGGCCGATCGCCAGCAGGTCCGGGAAGCCGAAGGCCGTCACGCCGTCGCCGGGCTGGGTCGGCGGGCCGCCCGCGGCGCCGTGGACGACGAACCGGCCGGCCGTCACGGCGAGGGCCGCGCGGCCGATGGCGCCGCCGACCCCGTCGTACACGACGTCGAGATCCTTGAACGGCTCGGTCCAGCCGGGCGTGGTGTAGTCGACGGCCTCGGCCCCGAGGTCGCGGACCAGGGCCAGCTTCCGCTCCCCCGACGCCGCCCCGATGACGCGCGCCCCGGCGTCCAGGGCGAGCTGGACGAGGAGGCTGCCGACGCCGCCCGCGGCCGCCTCGACGAGCACGGTCTCACCCGGTCGCGGGCGGGCGAGCTCGTGCAGGCCGAGCGCGGTCCGGCCGTCGGCGACAAGCGCCGTGGCGTTTGGCGTGGACACGCCGTCCGGGATCGGGACCGTGTCGCGGACCGCGGCGACGGCCAGCTCCGCGTAGCCGCCGGTGCCGTTCAGGCTCGCCACGACCCGCCGCCCGACGAGCGCGGGGTCGCCGCCCGGCCCGACCGCGGCGACGGTCCCGCCGACCCCGTTGCCGAGCACGGCGGGCGGGACGGCGCCCGCCTTCGGGGCCCGGCCGGCCCGGGTCTGCGTCTCGATGAACGTGATCCCGGCCACCTCCACCCGGATCAGCACCTGGTCCGGCCCGGGGACCGGCTCGTCCGCCTCCCCCAGCTCCAGCACCGACGGGGGACCGACCGCACGCCACCACACAGCTCGCATCACCCGGCGATCCTGCAACCTCAACTTGGGTTCAGGTCAACCACCCGGTTGCCGTGATCCGGTATTAGTTGACGATGGACTATCCGGCGTATCTCGCGACGATGCCGATGCACGCGATCACCGAGGTCTACGGGGAGGACGGGCTGCGGGAGCGGTACCGGCTCGAGACGCAGCGGTTCGCGCCGCAGGAGCAGGAGCGGCTGGTCGAGGCGCTGGAGCTGGCGGCGCGGTTGCACAAGGACGACCGGCGGGTGCGGGAGCCGTACGTCAACCATCTGCTGCGCGTGGCGATCCGGATCATGCACCACTACGAGGTCGGCGACGTCGACGTGATCGTGGCGGCGGTGCTGCACGACGCGGTCGAGGACCACCCGGACGAGTTGGCCGGCACGCCCGGCGCGACGACGGAGGCGGCCCTGGCGGTGCTCGCCGCACGCTTCGGCGAGCGGACGGCGCGGCTCGTCGCGGCCGTGACCAACCCGGTCTACGACCCGGCCGTCGACAAGCACACCCAGTACCGGCAGCACGTGCGCGACAGCCTGGAACGGGAGCCGTGGGCGCGGGTGCTGAAGGTCTCCGACTTCACGGACAACGGCGTCGGGGTCATCCACACGACGGGGCCGAAGGTCGCCTCGTCCGCGGCGAAGTACCGGCCGCTGGTCCCCGTGCTGCGCGAGCTGGTGGCCCGGCCCGACACCCCGCTGTCACGGCTGGTGAAGCAGCACATCTTCCGCCAGCTCGACCTCGCCGAGGAGCGCTTCGCCGCGATCCTGGACCCGGCGTGACCGGCTACGGGGCGACCCTGACCGCGCCGGGGAGGTCGCCGGGGTCGGCCCAGCGGTATGCGGTGGTGAGGCCGCGCGGGTCGAGGTGCAGGGCGTTGAGGATGAGGCGGTGCTGGAACTCGGCGTAGACGGGGCCGGTGCCGTCGAACTCGCCGCGCAGCGCCCGGCCGAGGCGGGTGGTGTCGACCTCGCCGGTGCCGAACGGGGCCAGCCGGGCGGCGTCGTCTGGGGCGGGGCGGTCGGAGCGGTACCGGTGCACGAACCGGCCCTCCCGGTAGGCCTCCAGCTGCAGCCAGTCGGAGTCCTCGACCACGTTGGCCAGGGTGGCCCAGCCGGTGCCGGCGCCGATGCGCTCGGCCAGGTCGCCGGGGTCGGCGAAGTCGAGGTCGCCCTCGCGCGGGATGACCGCGGTCCGGTCGGGCGCGGCGGGCAGCGCGATCGCGTCGACGCCGGCCACGGCCAGCGCGTCGCAGACCGGTCCGAGCGCGGCGGCCACGAGCAGCGTCTGGTAGCTCGTCCCCATGCGCTGACGGTACCGTGACGGCGATGGACGACTGGCGCAAAGACCGTATCCGGTCGGCACTGGAAGGTCGCAACCCGACCGTGCTGGCCCGGCTGTCGTCGGGGTTCGCGGTGATCGGCGACACGCAGTTCCTGCCGGGCTACTGCCTCCTGCTGTCCGACGACCCGTCCGCGGACCGCCTGGCCGACCTGTCGCGCTCCCGGCGCCTGGCCTTCCTGGCGGACGTGGACCTCATCGGCGAGGCGGTGCAGACCGTGTGCGCGCGGCACGATCCGCAGTTCCGCCGGGTCAACTACAGCGTGCTCGGCAACCTGGACCCGATCCTGCACGCGCACATCCATCCGCGGTACGGGTGGGAGCCGCCGGAGCTGCTGCGCGGTCCGGTCAGCCACTACCCGGTCGCGGCGCACACGGTGCCGCTCGGGCCTGGGCACGACCAGCTGCGGGCCGACCTCGCCACGGAGATCGCCCGGCTGAGCGCCGAGTACGACGAGCCGGCCCGCGTCCCGGAGGACTTCCCGGGGCTCTAGTGCAACGTTTGTTAAGTCGGAGGTAGGTTGGGTTTGTAGGGCGGGGTTGAGGTGTTCGGGGGTGAGTGTCGTGCCCATGTTCTTGGCTGCCCGTCCTCCCGTGGATGCGGAGGAGGAGCGGAGGGTCCGGAAGTTGGCCGGGGCCAGGCATGCGCCGGCGGACTGG